>CAXEFH010000022.1:0-21855 GCA_963989605.1 uncultured Roseibacillus sp.
TCGTCATTCCCTCCGGGGCGCGGGGGCCTCGGGGGCTGAGGATTGCGTCCTCTGGGCTTCCGGTGGTGACGGAGGCGAGCGGTGAATTCGTCAAGGCTGATACACTCGTCATCGTCCGAGTCCAAGCGACCAAAAATCGCAGCGACACGTTCTGGATTTCTTCCTTCAAGGGGAGGAAGCGCTGCAAACTCATCTGCGTCGAGACATCCATCTTCACCAGCGATTTCGGCGAACTTTTCCTCTCTGTTAGCCTGCAGGGCTGCTCTCCGAGCGTCCCGGGCACCTTCCCGCTCCTCATCGGAGAGCTCGCCGTCTCCATCGGTGTCAAATTCTGCGATATGAGTGGCACGGCGCTCCGCACGGGCGGCCCTGCGCGCCTCCTTGGCAGCCTGGCGCTCTTCTTCGTCAATGATTCCATCTTCGTTGAGATCGAACTGCGCGAGCATTTCTGGCAATTCGCCGTCACCGAAGGTGCGGTCTCGGTCGGCGTTGGCAAGGCTGATGCCGAGGGCAAGACTGGCAAGAGCGAGGTAGTTTAGTTTCATGGCTATGGGTGGAGAGTTTTCCCTGCTGATGTGTTTGACGGCAATCGCAGAGTAGTGGTTACACCTGAAATTGGGTTATTCGTCAAGGAGGTCAAAGAGATTTATGCCCTGCTGGGGCTGGGCTTCGGATTGAGAGGGCTCGGCCGGTCCGGGAGAGGAGGGAGCTTGCCCTGCGGCAACAGGGCCCGGGTCGCTGCTCACCGAGGCATCAAAATCTTCCTCCAATTGAGCGACAATCTCTTCCCACCAAGCTTGGTCATCGAGTTTCTGCTGAATGAAATCGTCCTGTTGCTCGGGGTCGAGGGAGTCATGGATCACCTCGTCCGGGGTTTTGTCGGCTCCGGCGGTGTCGTCTGGAGGAGAGTCAATTTGAGCAGGGTAATTGATAATCATGGCAGGATGGTAGCCATTGGTCGAGCGGAGGAGCTGGGGGAACACCTTCTGGCGCTGTGAGGGCGTGAGATCCAGCCGGTCTGTCATCCGGTCCAGCCGTGACAAAGCATTCTTTCTTACCCAGGGAAGACGCTCGGCCACTTCCTGGCGTTGAGCGGGAGTCATCTGCTGGGTTGTTGGGCTGTCATCAATCGTCAACTCGAGTTCCTCAACTTCAGGAACCCGCTGTCGGGGTCCGCGGATGGGGTTGGAACGACTGGCCGACGAGGTCGCTGTCGTTCTCGAGGGGAGAGATCCGGGAGCACGTTTAACGTAGTTCACGTTGCCCCTTGGCGAGTCGGTCTCCTCGCCCTCATCAGGATTGCTCCTGAAGGTAATCGTAAGAGCGAGGCAGGCTGCCACGAGAAGCAGGGCCACACCGAATATCAGGTTACTGAGCTTCATTGGAAAGAAGGGAGGTAAGGATTGCCCAAATCGAACCTGAATGTCGAGAACAGGTTGCGTTAAGGTTTTGTAAAACAGGGAGCGTCTTCAGCCCCCATGTGGGAGAGTTTCTGCCCCTCCAGCTCTTGTGGGGATTTAGCCAGAAGGGCAGAAAAACTCCTCAGATAAGACCGACGATTGATCCGTGGCGTCAGTTACATGTGAACCTGAGGACGAGTAGAAATCCTTTTCGGGTCTCCCTCAATCGGGGGAGGCTCCGGGAAGCTTGCCTCGCTGCTCTGGCGTCAGGTGCTTTTTGAGGCGCTCATTGAGGTCCTGGAATTCCTCTCGGGCGGTTTGCCTGGCAGCCTTGATACGCTGAGAGGTTTTCGAGATCTCAAGACGGATGGTCTGCATCTGTTCCGGGGTCAGGTCGTCGATGGCGTTACTGATCGTCTGTAAGGTGGATTTCTCCCAGGTCGCCCAGTCGAAATTGCTCTCCTTATTCGTATTGTGGGACATCCCGGTCTTTGGCGATGCTTGGCGGCCTTTACGCTCGCCGAAAAGAAATCCAATCCCGTATCCACTCAGGAAAATCGCCAGCAGGGCAAAAGCAATACTGAGATAGTGTTTAAAGGTTGGCTTCATCTAGTCAGAGACGGGTGGTTCGGGAAGGGTCAAGGGAGCTGGGGATGGAGCCGCTGGGGGCATGGATTTCAAGGTGAGGAAAAGTATCAGGTAGAGGAGGAGTGCCAGTAGGGCTGCTAACAGTGACCAGCGGCGCCAGAGCACGGTTCTCGCAAATTTCCAGAGTCCCTTCCTCAGAGTAATAACGCGGGAGACGAAGGTCGAGGGCGCAGCCTCATGCTTTTCCTCCCCGGTTGTGGCCCCCGCATCCTTGGCGGCGTTCACGAGGCGGTTCCATTGATTTCCTTTGTTTGTCTCGGGCATGGCTCTTCTGGAGTGATTGGGATTCAACCGTGGTCGTCTACTGATTGGGTTTCGAGTTGCTGGATTTGCTCAGCCAGTTTGCGGCGTGCCCTCATCGCAGTGACCTTGATCTTGCTCAGGCCCCATCCGGTGAGCGTCGCTATCTCCCTAACGGAGCGCTCCTCGAGATCGAGAAGTCTGATAACGATCTGCTCCCTTGGCTTGAGGGTGGCGATGAGTTTTTCGAGAAGGCCGGAGAAAAGCTCCCGCTGGGTATCAGAGGTTTCAGCGGTGCTGGATTTTCGGCTGCTCTCGATAAGGGCTGCCTCAGGCTCGCTCAGGTCAGAATACGTTACGAGGGGGCGGACCCGCTGCTTGCGCAACCAGTCGTAGCATGTGGTCACCGCAATGCGAGATACCCAGTGGCTGAATGGTTGAGGCCCCCGATACTGTTCGATCCTCAGAAAGATTTTCAGGAATATCTCCTGTGACACGTCGTCGTGGTCAGCCCATCTGCGGAGATGATTTCGGACGTTGGCCCGAACGGCAGGATAGAGAATCTCCACCAGTCTCCGGTTGGCAGATTCGTCACCCTCCTTGACGGCAGCGAGTAGTTCTTGTGAGATCGCAGGGGAATCCGTTTCCATGCAGAGGAGGGCCAGAGGGAAGAGGAGCGCCCAGAGGGCAGTTCCGCAAGTTGCAAATAAAGGGACGCTTCGTGGTTGGAGGGCTCGAGTAGAAAGGTTGAGAATTGCACTGGTGCAGAAGCTATAAATCTGGAATCTGGATGTGCGCTTCTGATGATCCGGGGCTTTTCCTTTCTTTTGCTCGGCTGTCTACTGGGGACTCCTCTCCGTGGGCAGCGCGCTGTTACCCCGGTGGAAAGCATACAGGTCGCCGAGGGATTTTCCGTCGAGAGGCTTTATTCTGTCCCGCGGTCAAGGCAGGGATCATGGGTCGCGATGTGCATGGACGACAAGGGGAGGCTGATCACCAGTGATCAATATGGAAGCCTCTACCGGTTTGCCCCTCCACCCGCGGGTAAACTGCTCGACCCGGCCGCCATAGAGAGGATTGATCTTCCCATAGGGCACGCCCAAGGGTTGTGCTACGCGTTTGACAGCCTTTATGTGGTGGTAAATTCACGGCGGAGTGAGACGGGCTCGGGTGTATTCCGCCTTCTTGATACCGATGACGATGACAAGTTTGACAAAGTGGTTGTGGTTCGGAGGCTGGAATCGGTAGGGGGAGAGCACGGACCTCACGCCATCGTCCCGACACCCGATGGCAAAAGCCTCATGGTGCTGATGGGAAACCAGACGCGGCTTCCCCCGGACTTTACGCACTCACGTGTTCCTGAGCTGTGGGGCGAGGACCAGCTTCTGCCGCCGATGGAACATTTCATGAAGGGAGCGAGGGCTCCGGTCGGCCATGTTGCGCGGATGGATCCCGAAGGGCGTAGCTGGGAGGTTATTGCCACCGGATTCAGGAATCAATATGATGGTGCGTTTAACAGGGAGGGAGAGTTTTTCATCTATGATGCTGACATGGAGGGAGACCTGAATACTCCCTGGTATAGACCTACTAGAATCAATCATGTCATCAGTGGCGCAGATTTTGGCTGGCGGACGGGATCAGCCAAGTTTGCCGACCATTACCGGGACAGCTTTGGGGCGGTTGTGGATATCGGTCCTGGTTCGCCGACGGGGGTCTGCTTCGGCTATGGAGCCAGCTTTCCTCCGAGCTACAGAAATGCTCTTTTTATTTGTGACTGGTCCTACGGGAAGATGTATGCGGTTCACCTCGAGGAGAAAGGTTCTACCTATGGAGGGAGCTTTGAGGAGTTCGTCAGCGGCATACCTCTCCCGCTGACAGATGTCCTGATTCATCCAAAGGATGGGGCGATGTATTTTATCGTCGGCGGGAGGCGGGTCCAGTCAGGCCTCTATCGAATCACCTACCGTGGCGATTTGGGGGTGGAGGAAGAGGGCCAGGCGGACCCGGCGGGAACGCTACGGGGTCTGAGAGAGAAGCGCCTTGTCCTTGAATCTTTTCTCCTTGAGGACGCGAGGCGACTTTCCCGGGAGGAGCTCGCGGAACTCTGGAGCAATCTCGGCCGCAACGATGATCGTGCGATGCGGCATGCGGCGAGAGCTGTGCTGGAGAAACATCCGGTTGGACTCTGGAAGGGCCTTGTCCTTGAGGAGGAGAACTGCAACCGGGCCGGACTTGGATTGATTGCCCTGGCCCGCGCTGGAGCCCCGGCTTCCGCTGGTGAGGTGATGGAGAAAGTGATAGGATTTGATTACGAGGCCATTGAGGAGAAACAGAATCGACTCAACCTTCTGCGGGCGCTGACCCTAGCCCTGACCCGGGGGGGCCCCCCAGCTCCGGAGGCCCGCCTCCGGGTTCTCGACTGGCTGGACAAGCTTTATCCCGCGGCCTCGGTGAAGGAAAACCGGGACCTGACGGCCTTGCTCGCAAGGCTGGAAAGCCCTTCCTTGGTGGGGAAGGCCATGAAACTTCTCGAGAACTCCACGAGCCAGGAGGAGCAGATCACCTATGCGATGAACCTGCGTTTCATGAGGGAAGGCTGGAGTCCGCCCCTGCGCCTTCAGTATTTTCGCTGGCTTGCGAGGTCGGGCCGGTATCATGGGGGTCCTCGGTTCAGGGCCTACCTTTCCGACATCCGCAGGGATGCGATTGCTTCCATCCCGGTCAGCGAGCGAACCCCGGAGTTGAGCAAGCTGTTTCAGGAGCCCGCGGGGAAGGGCCCAGCCCAGTTCAGTAGTAAGCCCCGCCAGCCTGTCAGGGACTGGGAAATGGAAGATCTGCAGGGCCTTCTTGGAGCTGGACTGGAGGGAGGGCGGAGTTTCTCGAACGGGCGCAGGATGTTCGGGATCGGCAGTTGTCATGCCTGCCATCGGTTTGACGGCGAGGGTGGCGCCGTCGGGCCGGACCTGACCTCAGTCTATGGTAAGTTCAGCCCTTACGACCTGCTCGAGTCGATCCTGGAACCGGGGGCTGAAGTCAGCGATCAGTATGCCGCCAGCGCCTTCAATCTCAGGGGAGGAGAGAGGGTTGTGGGGCGGATCATGAACCTCAACAGGAGAAAGGATGGAACGGAGGGGGACGTCTATCGCATCACCACGGACATGATGAGGCCGAATGAAACCAAGGCGCTGCGGGCAGAAGACATCGTATCCATCGAGCCTTCCGGTATTTCAATGATGCCCCGTGGATTGGTGTCCACGATGGAAGACAGCGATATTCTGGACCTCCTTGCCTACCTGCTTTCCTCTGGAGATTCCGAGGACCCGATGTTCAAGAATTAATCCTCAGGTCCGGGGACATTGGGATCGAGTCGCGCTCAGTTGGAGAGGGTTGGCTCGGCCTTGGTCTCGGCGGCGGCAGTCATGCTCCCACGGATAGGTCCGAATCGAAAATGGCCCTCGATCTCGTAGTCAAACAACTTGTCCTCCCATTCAGGTCCGGAGCCAATGTTGTGAACGACCCATTTTTCGCCGCTGCGTGCGCCGGGCCCCGGGACAACGATGCCAATATGACTGCCAGCCTGCTCTGCAGCACCATAGGGAAGGCTCCAGGTGACGACGTCTCCTATTTCGTAGTCGTCGAGGGAGTGGGACTTGTTGAGGACTTTCCCAAAACGAGAGAAATAGCGCTGGAGGTTGGGAACGCGGCGGTGGTCGATATTGCGATCAGGGCCCTTGCGCTCCCATAGTTGAGGGTAGAGTCGGAAGTGTGCAGACATGTCTTCATGGACCAGTTGCTGGAGGTCGACCCCAAGTGCCCGGTAGCTGCGCACGATGAGGTCGGTTGAGACTCCCTTGCCTTCAGGAAGATCTCCACCAGGGTAGGCAATATCATAATAGCCGGGATCATACTCGACTTCCTGCTCGGTTCGCTTGAGAGCCGCCGCAGCAAGATTTTTGGCGAACTCATTCGAACTCTGGAGCGTTTCGATCGCCTTGATTTTATTCACTACCGAGGCCTCTGCTCGCTGAGACTGAAGAAAGGGGATAATCGGACGAAGATAGAAGAAGCCAATCCCGATCACGAGCATGAGAAGGAACCATCCCCCGAAGAAACCACCACTTTTCTTCCTTCTCCGCGGTTGGTTGCGGGGCGATTTGCCGACATATTCAATTGGGCGCAAATTCAGCATCGATCCGGAGTCCAAAGAGGACTTTTACTCTACGAGCGAAAAAGAAAATGGGCGAGTCAAATTATTCACAAATATTAACTATTTAGTAAATCTAAATAGATCAGATGAACACCACGGAATTGACCATCCACCATGCCCACGGGTCGAGTGATCCCCCATTCACGAAGCTGAGCTTGGATTGGTTTGGCGAGCGAGTGAGGCCCTCCGCGGAGTTCAGCCTCTCATTCGAGGACGACCGGCTTGTGTTCCGCTCCCGTCGTCAAAAAGGGGCATTGTGCCAGCCGGGAGCAGAGGAGGGTCAGTTCTTCGAGGGCTTGTGGTTTCATGATGTGGCAGAACTCTTCGTCAGCGATCCGATCACAGGGCACTATCTGGAGGTGAATCTTTCCCCGAGGGGGGCTTACTGGGCGTGCATATTTGATGCTCCGCGTCGCCGAGTTGCCGAGGTAAGGAGTTGCGGGGCACAGGCCCGTGGGATGTGCCGGGAGGGCCAATGGGAAGCGCGGGTCGATCTACCACTTGCGTGGATGAGATCGCATCTTCACTTCGGGTTGGAAACGAGATTCAACGTGACGTTTATTCTCGACTCCCCTTCACAGCGTTTTCTCAGCGTGGCGGATCTCGGGGGAGGAGATCCCGACTTCCACAGGCCAGCCGGGTTCTTGCAGTGGCGGGAAGAGGGCCCTTTAGCCAATGAAGAGGCCTACTCCATGACGTGATCCAGCAGAACGCTCTGGAGGGCGGAGTAGAACTGGCTGCGAATAAAGGCAGCTCTCTTTGGTGCCGGGAAGGATTCCACTTCAGCGACCTCCTGGCTGGGGCCGAACTTGTAGTGGCTCTCGAGGGCGATCCGCGCCTGATTGAGAGCCCCATACCAAATGGGCCCCTCCTCCTGTGAGATGAAGAGGTGACTGCTGCCCGAGTCCTCCGATCCATTCCTGGCTTCGTGAACCGTCTCCCGGACACAGGAGAGCTGTTCCTCAAAGAGTTCCGTTAATTCTGGGACCACCATCTCGTCCCATTCGGAAGCCTCGTCCATGAGAGCACTGAGACGGGAGGGGAGACTTTCCTTCTCCGTCTTCAGTGCGTCGGGAACGATCTGCTCCAGCACGAGCCAGTCAGTGGTGGTTCCTACTTCAATGCGAAGACCGCCTTCCAGGGTGGGGACGACCTTCATCATGAGCCAGCTTTCTCGAGACTTGCCTGCAACTGGAAACCATGCAGTTGCTGGACGTAAAGCTCGGCAGGTTCCCGGGCGCCGGTCCATACCAGGGCTTTGCCCGCGGTGTGAATGGTAAGCATGAGATCCTCAGCCTGCTCGCGAGGATAGGCGAATACCTTTTGAAGGACCTTGGTGACGTATTCCATGAGGTTCACAGGATCGTCGAAAACAAGAACATTCCATGAGCTTGCGACCTCCGTTGAGGATCTCGTCTCTTCTTCGGTAAGGGCGGAAGCTGAAAAATCTGGGGAGATATGATTCATGGCGGAGGCCTTGGTTATTGAGCCAGAGGGGCTACGCATGTTGTGCCTTGCAGAACCGGTTCTTTGGGAGAGCTAGATTTCAGCCGTTTCCCGGACAGGAGGTTCGACCCACTTTCCGTGCTCGCTGATGAGGTCGATAAGGCGGCCTACCGCTTCGTCTTCGGGGATATTGAGTTTCACGGCTTCTCTCCCTACGTAGAGATTGATCTTTCCCGGAGCCCCTCCGACATACCCGAAATCAGCATCAGCCATTTCGCCGGGCCCATTGACGATACATCCCATCACTGCGATACGGACACCCTTGAGATGTCCGGTTGCCTCACGAATCTTCTGGGTGGTGGTCTGAAGGTTAAACAAGGTGCGGCCACAGCTGGGACAGGCGACGTAGTCGGTCTTGAATATTCGTGCTCCCGCGGCCTGGAGAATATTGTAACTGATACGAAGACTTTGCCCGGGGGCTTTCTCTCCCTGAATGAGAATAGCGTCGCCAATTCCATCACAAATAAGAGAGCCGATGTTACGTGATGCGGTGAGCAAAGTAGTCAGGAAATCCCGTGATGCTCCCTCATCTGGTTGCAGGGTGTCCTTGAGAAGAATGGGTTGAGCGCTAGTCATCCTCGAAGCGAGTAACCGGAAAGCGGGTACAACCTCCATGTTAATACCGTCCGGGACGGTTACGAGGGTTGGAACGTCGAGGGCGTTGGCTCGTTCAACCGCGGCATTACTTCTGGGGTCGACTTCCATTACCTTGCTTTCCTCCACGATGATCTCGGGCTTGAAATCGCCCATTTTTTCAATCTTGTGGGCGAGGGCATCCCATTTGGTCTGCGTCGTGAGCACCCTGAACTCCTTGTCTCCCCCAAGGTCCAGGCCATTGATTTCGAGCACATTACTGAGTCGTCGCCGGTATGAAAAAGGATCCCAGCAGGGCTTAGTGGTGGCCGCAATATCGTCAGGGAGGGAGGACGGGCCGGAGTCACGATCCTGATTTCGAACTATTGCCCGGGCGACGGGAACCTCGTGGACCGGGTCCTCGGTCAGGGAAACGCGGATGGTATCTCCGATTCCATCGTTCAGCAGGGACCCGATTCCGATCGCGGACTTGATGCGGCCATCCTCGCCGTCCCCCGCCTCGGTGACTCCGAGGTGGATGGGATAATTCCAGTCCGGGCCGTGTTCCTCAAGGCGGGCAATGAGGAGACGGTAGGCTTCGATCATGACCTTCGGGTTGGAGGCCTTCATAGAGAAGACGAGATCGTGGTAATCAAGGTCTCTGGCAATACGCACAAACTCGAGGGCGCTCTCCACCATCCCGGCGGGAGTGTCTCCGTAACGGTTCATGATGCGGTCGGAAAGCGACCCATGGTTCGTTCCGATACGCATGGCCCGTCCAAGGTCCTTGCATAGCTCCACGAGGGGAACGAACTTGAAGCGGATCCGTTCCAGTTCCTCCTCATACTCGGCATCTGAATACTCGCGTACTTCGAATTTTTTCTTGTCCGCGTAGTTGCCGGGATTGACCCGGACCTTGTCGACCCATTTTGCCGCTTCCAAGGCGGCATCGGGCTTGAAATGGATATCCGCCACAAGAGGAACGTCGCACCCTGTGGCTCTCACCCCGCGTCGGATATGCTCGAGATTAGCTGCATATCTTCTTGTCTGGGCCGTGACCCTGACAATTTCACATCCAGCCTCGGCGAGTTCAAGAACCTCGGCAACACAGGCCTCGGTGTCGAGGGTGTCGGACGTGATCATGGATTGGATGCGGATGGGATTTCCCCCTCCCACACCGACTCCTCCGACGACTACCTCGCGAGAATCTCTTCGCTGGTATCGGAAGAGGTCCGGGCAGTAAATGAGGTGGGAGGATTCAGTCATCCGGGCTTATTATATCGTGTATCAATAATGCTTACCAGCAAGGCCACACGGTGTTTCTCCTCTTTTTTTAAATATCACACACAAATCCCTGTCCTTGTCCCGCTGCCCAAGTGGTCTCAAACTCTTCCCATGAAGCGAATTCTTCCATTTTCGTCCCTGATGGTGGGTCTTGCCCTCCTTGTCAGCCCCCTGATGGCTCAGAACGAGCCTGCCCCAGCTCCGGTTGATAAGGCGGCGGCCCTTGAAAAGCCGGAAGAGGAGGCCACGGACTTCATCCGGATCGAGGAAAACGATCAGGTCGCACGTCTGCAGACCTCAATCACAAGATACGAAAAAGGAGGCGTCACGGTCGACCTGATCGGTGCGGTACATATTGCGGACAAGGAGTATTATGAGGCCCTGAACAAGTCCTTTGGGAAATATGATGTGCTCCTTTTCGAGATGGTCGGAGGAGAAAATATCAATCAGGAGGAGGCAGCCGATCCAGGGGAGGAGCGAGGCGGGGATCTCCAGACGAACCTTCTCAGGGGAATGGTGGAAGGAATGTCACGCTTTCTTAAGCTCTCCAGTCAGGTCCAGATGATTGATTACTCGGCCAAGAATTTCGTTCATGCTGACCTGACGGCCAAACAATTTGCAAAAAAGCAGGAGGCAAAGGGCGAATCCCTTCTCAGTTTTGCCCTCTCGGCGGCCCAGCAGGCTCAGAATGAAGGCGTGGAGCAACCAAACCCGGCGAAGCTTTTCGCGGCCTTGCTCTCGGGAGATTCGAATTCCCTGAAGCTCGAAATGATGAAAAACCTTGGTAATGGAGACGACCAGATCACAGCTCTTGCCGGGGACAACGTGATTATCGGGGATCGTAACGCCAAATGCATCAAGGTCCTTCGCAAGCAGGTGAAAAAGGGGAGCAAGGTGATCGGAATCTTTTACGGAGCTGCGCATAATCCGGACCTTGAGGCTCGCCTCCTGAAGATGGGCTACTCCAAGGGTGCACAGGAATGGCTGACCGCATGGGACGTGCCCAAAAACGGGAACGTTCCCGGTGCGGAAGAGGGGAAAGAAAAACAGGATTCCGCTCCCCGGACCGATTAGGAAATTAGTAATTTCCTGACCGTTCGCGCCTCGGAGCTGGTCCTCGCGAGGCGGGGGCAAATGAATTCCGCGTCAGGGGCCCGAAAATTGCCCCTTCAGGTGGCGAAAACCCGCGGTGACGATTGCACCGGTCCTGAAAAGGGGTCAGCCTCGGGCGCGTAAGGAAAACCATACCTATATGAGCACGAGTCCAGAAGCTGTCTCCCAAGATTCCATTCGGCTGCAGGGCGCTGTAGAGCGTGTGCGCGCGGAGCTCTCCAAAGTCATTATCGGACAGGATCAGGTTGTGAACGAGGTGATGATTGCGATTCTGACGCGGAGCCATGCTCTGCTCGTCGGGGTCCCTGGACTGGCCAAGACCCTCCTCATCTCCAGCCTCGCAGACGTTCTGGATCTGTCCTTCAAGCGGATTCAGTTTACCCCCGATCTGATGCCTTCTGATATCACCGGAACCGAGGTGATCTACTCAGATCCCGCCACCAACGAGAGAGAGTTCAAGTTTCTTCAAGGACCCATTTTCGCCAATATCATTCTGGCTGATGAAATCAATCGGACTCCGCCCAAGACGCAGGCCTCCATGCTCGAATCGATGCAGGAGCGCAAGGTGACCATCGGAGGCGACGACCACCCGCTGCCGGAGCCTTTCTTTGTGCTGGCCACCCAGAATCCGATCGAGCAGGAGGGAACCTATCCTCTTCCGGAGGCCCAATTGGACCGCTTCATGTTCATGATCAGGGTGGACTACCCTGATGAAGAGGAAGAGTTCAAGATACTCAAGGCTTACACGGGAGACCATGGGGAACGCCCGGAGCCGGTTCTGGGAGCGGAAGAGATTCTTGAAATGCAGCGGGCGGTCAGGAACATGCCTGTTGCCGATCATATCCTGCGCTATGCGGAAAAGCTGGTGAGGGTTACCCGTCCGGATTCTGAGGAGGCACTGGAGTTCTGCTCCAAGTGGCTGACCTGGGGGGCGGGGCCCCGAGCGGGCTTGAATCTCGTCCTGGCAGCCAAGGCGCATGCCCTGTTGAACGGGCAGCACCACGTCAGCTGCGAGGATGTTGCAACAGTTGCCCCCCCGATTTTCCGTCATCGCATCATCCCTAATTTCAGTGCCCAGAGCGAGGGCCTGACGGCGGATGATATCACATTGAAGATCCTCGAGTCCGTGCCACAGGATCGCAAACTGGACTAGGATTCATGGCGTTTTGGCTGCGCCTTGGGATGGCCGGCCCAACACCTCGACAACCACTCTTTCACGTGGACGCGAAAACCCGAAAACTTCTCGATCCCCGGGCAATCGCACGGGCAGAAGCCCTCGGGATGAATGCGAGGTTCATCGTGGAAGGATACATGGCGGGCGAGCACAAGTCCCCTTACCGTGGCTTCGCCATAGAATTCGCGCAGCATAGGGAATACGCCCCTGGAGATGATGTACGGCACCTCGACTGGAAGGTGCAGGCCAAGACAGAGCGCTTTTACATCAAGCAGTATGAGCAGGAGACCAATTTTGTGGCGCATCTCCTGCTCGATGGCAGCGAAAGCATGAAATATGGCTCGGGGGAGATCAGCAAACTGGAGTATGGGAAGATGATGGCGGCCTGTCTGTCCTACATGGTCCTGCACCAGCGCGACGCGGTGGCACTGGGAATTTTTGACGAGGAGGTTCGGGAGTATCTTCCCCGCAGTGACAACAGGGACAACCTTTTCAGGATCATGGACCGGCTGGCAGGGTTTGATCCCGTTGGGGGAACCCGTGTTGCGCCAGTCCTTCATGGCATGGCGAGCCAGATCAGACGGAAGGGGATCGTGGTTGTGATCAGCGATTTTTTTGATGACGAAGATGAGCTTTTCAAGAGTATCCAGCACCTCCGTTTCAATGGGCATGAGGTGATTCTGATGCAGGTGCTCGACCCCGCTGAAATTGACTTTCCCTTCAAAGGAATGGTGCAGTTCGATGGGCTGGAAAATATCCCGGTGGTCCGGACTCGCCCCAGTCAGATCAAGAAAAGCTATCACCGTGAATTTGAGGCCTTCCGGGAGCGCTTGCGAAGCGCTTGCGAAAAGCATCAATGCCATTTTGTCAGTCTGCGGACTGATGAGCCCCTCGATGAGGTTCTCGCCAATTA
Organism: uncultured Roseibacillus sp.; assembly: GCA_963989605.1. Classification (GTDB taxonomy): domain Bacteria; phylum Verrucomicrobiota; class Verrucomicrobiia; order Verrucomicrobiales; family Akkermansiaceae; genus Roseibacillus_B. The sequence goes on from CAXEFH010000022.1 coordinate 13,059, forward strand.
TCTCGCTTTCCGGAAGAGCTCTGCCTGCTGATCACAATGAACTTCCTGAACCAGGCTCTTCTATGGGGGATGGCGGCAATCTCCATCCCTGTTCTCATTCACCTTCTGAACCGAAGGCGCTATCGTCGGGTTCCCTGGGCGGCAATGCGCTTCCTGAAGATCAGCGTAGATCAGAACCAGCGCCGGATGAGGCTTGAGGACTGGATTCTTCTTCTTCTGCGGTGTGCGGTAGTCGCTCTCCTTGCCTCTCTGCTCGCGAGACCAGTCCTCGAGGGCGTTTCGGGGGTGCCAGGTTCCAAAGTTGCCGCTGCTATTATCGTTGATAACTCGGCCAGCATGGGATCCCAGGAGGGAGGAGTTACCCGCCTCGCTCTTGCGCGTGAGGCGGCCCACGAGATTCTTTCGGGCCTGCCACAGGGCTCCCCGGTGGTAGTCGGGGATGTGTTCCGGGCTCATGAAGCTAGCGCTGATCATGAATTCGCAAGAGCACGCATCGACGCGATTACGCAGACCGAGCGCCATGCCGATCTTATTCTGGCGACTAAGGAGGCCATTGGGGCGTTGGAGGGGCAGGCAGTGGTTGACAGGGAACTTTATGTCATCACCGATGGCCATGCGGAGGAGTGGGGATCGCTTGCCGCCCTCGGGGGACGGTTCAGCGATATTACGGCGGGAGTCAGGGTTCAACTGATCACGGTGGGCTCCTCGCTGAACGCCAATCTTGGAATCAGCCGGCTTACTCCTGCCGCGGCCCTTCCCGCGGTGGATCAGCCATTCCGGATCGACGTCGACGTGACCAACTTCGGGGAGGCCCCCGTGACCAGGGTTCCGGTTAAGCTTCTTGTTGATGGACAGGCTTCAGGGAATCCGTGGATCATTGAGGAATTGGGCCCCGGGCGAAGTGAAACGGCGACTCTTTATACCGCTCTTCCCGGGCCGGGGTATCATCGTGTGACTGTTGCGCTTGAGGGAGACAAGGCGCCCTTTGATGATCGACAGACGGTGGTCATGAGGGCGAGAGACGAGGTGAACGTCTTGCTGGTTGATGGAGAGCCCGGGGCGGAGGACCGTGATTCCGAGACATTCTTTCTCCGTGAGGCTCTCGCTCCAGTTCCTCCCGCTGAGCGGTCCTCTTATCCGGTGAAGCCCAGGGTTGTCTCTGGATCAAATCTCGAGGCGGAGGCCCTCGATCGCTACGAAGCGGTTGTGCTGGCCAATGTTGCGGATGTGTCACTGGCTTTCGCCGACCGTTTGGCGCGTTTCGTTGAGAAGGGAGGCGGACTGGTGGTGTTTCCCGGAGGGAATTTCCGTCCGGAATCCTATAACGCTCTTCTTTACCGGAGGCACGGCTTGCTTCCAGCTTCCTTCGTCCCACGAGAGGGAGACATCGGGCCCCGCACACGTTCCCTTATCCCAGCCGAGACGAATCCGCTCAGCTTGGAGAGAGACCTCCTTGCGGGAGTAAAGTTTCGCCAGATCCAGCGATTGCAGCTCGGCGAGGGGGATTATCGGGTCAACCTTCGCTATGATGACGGGCAGCCTGCGCTCGTCGAGAGCAACTACGGACAGGGGAAGGTCTTTGTTTTTACGAGCAGTGCGGATCTCGCCTGGAACGATTTTGCGGTTCGGCCTGCATATGTTCCTTTCGTGAGCCGTGTTCTTGGAGGAATCGTTCCGAGTCGCGAGAATAATCTGAATGTCGCAGCCGGAGATCCGGTGCGTTACAGGCTGGATGCCCGGCTGGTGGGGCGGGATGCGACGGTTTACGAGCTGGAAGATCCTGAGTCTCTGGGCCGGTTGACGGAATTGTCCGGGGACGATTGGTTTTCGCTTCTTGAGTTTGATCGTACTGACCGGGCGGGGCCGTATCAGGTCACCATTGCGGGAGAGCCGGAACCTTTACTTTTCTCAGTTCGGCCCAGTGAGCGCGAATCGAGTGTCGCTCTCCTCGGGGACGAGCAGCTCGCACGGCTTGGTGATTCGGTCACCGTTTCCCGATGGGCGTCCAATGGAAAGGCGGCGTCCCTCGAAATGGATCGCCAGGGCGCGGAGCTCTGGTGGCCTCTTCTTCTTGTCGTGATCGCCCTTGCTGCGGTCGAAATGACCCTCGCGCAGTGGTTCAGCCGGTCAAAATAATGGAGAGAGTTAACACGGTAAAACGATGATGACGTGGTTTCTCAATGCCCTGGGAGTGAATGTTGAAGATGTCGATGGTCTCACAGGGTGGTCGCTCCGGTGGGAAACGGCCCAGTGGGGGGCGCTGGCGGCGGTGTTGACCGGGGTTCTCCTTTTACTTTCCTGGTGGCTCTATCGAGGGGGACCACAGGCTGTTTCCCGAGGGCGCCGCTTTTTTCTGTTCCTTCTCAGGGCCGTGTTTCTGGTCCTGCTTGCTGCCATCCTGCTGCAGCCGGTCCTCATTCTGAGCCTTGAAAGAGAAGTGCCCCGAACCCTGCCGATCCTCATCGACAGGACCGGGAGCATGATGATTGAGGATCAACAGGGGCGAAGCCGAATCGAAACGGTCCAGAGTGCCCTTCTGTCGCCCGGGGGAGTCGGGATGCGTCGGTCTCTGGAGGAGGATCTGGAGGTCCCATTATTCAGTTTTAATGAGGGGGTCCTGGCCGAGTGGGACGAGGCCTCTGCTCCCCTGGTTGCTGCCGGAGATAGAACTGCTCTCGGGGAAGCGGCGCGGAAGGTCCTCGATCGTTACCGCGGGGTTCCCCTCGCGGGGATGCTACTGATTACTGATGGGGGGCAGAACAGTGGTGTCCCTCTTGCAACCACTGTTGAGCAGCTGAAGGAAGCAGGAGTCCCCATCTTCGCGGTTGGAGTCGGTGATTCCGAGGCCCGGGATGTCTCGATCGAGGCGATCGAGGTTCGAGAGGTCCTCCTGGCGGAGGATGCAGCTCCCGTCAGGGTGAAGCTGAGGACCCAGGGAATGAAGGGAGAGCGCGGACGGATCGTTTTCTCGCTTGGAGGGGTGGATGTGTCTGAGGAAGAGGTGAGAATCGAGGAAGACGGCCCGCAGGAGATCTCCACCCTGTTTATTCCGAAGAAGGCTGGTGATTACGCTATGAAGGCCCGGTTCGAGGCTGACAATCTGGCAGAGGTAATGGCGGAAAATAATGAGGGACAGGCGGGCGTCCGGGTGGTCGACCGGCGGCTCAGGGTTCTTCTCCTCGATCAGGCCCCCCGCTGGGAGTTCAAGTATCTCGAGGCCATGTTGCTGCGGGAGCGGCGCGTTGAACTTTCGTGCTTTCTCCTGGAGGCAGACCGTGATTCGGGGCAGGCGGATGGGAGTCCCTATCTGCCCCGGCTTCCGAATCGTCCGGAAACGCTCTATGACTTTGACCTTATCGTTCTGGGCGATATCGATCCCCGTCTTCTTCCCGAGGGGTATCTTTCGCTTCTAGGAAGCTATGTCTCGCAAGCAGGGGGGGCCCTGACTGTCATTGCGGGGAAGCGTTTCATGCCTTCCGCATATGGTCAGACCGAGCTGCAGCAGCTGCTCCCGGTGGAGTTGGCCGGGGCCTCCATTGCGTCTTCAGCCGAGCCCGCGGTTCGCCCGATCAAATTGGCGCTGACACCGGAAGGTCGTGAAAGCGTTATGTTGCGGCTCGGAGACAGCCCGGAGGAAAGCGAGGCGAGGTGGGATCTGCTGCCTCCCGTTTACTGGGCCGCCAGAGTGGAGCGCGCAAAGCCCGCGGCATCAGTTCTGCTGACCCGGCCAAACGCCTCCACGGGGTCCCGGGAGGCTCCAGTCCTTGCCCTTCATCGTTATGGTGCGGGGGAGGTGCTCTTTTTAGGAACCGACAATTTGTGGCGGTTTCGGCGAAATGTCGGGGACCGCTACCATACCATCCTGTGGGGCCAGATGATTCAGCGAATGGCGGGGGCCCGACTTCTGACCGAAGCGCCGCGTGTGACCCTCCGCGCAAATGGCCGGAGCTTCGCACAGGGTGACCGGGTCCGGATCTACGCGAAGCTGTTTACGCAAGGATGGGAGCCTCGGGAGGATGAGGTGGTAGATGCTGTGCTGGCTGCCGGAAGTGATCCCTCGCGACGACAGGAGGTCCTGTTCCGGGCGATTCCCGGGGAGCCTGGAAGTTACCGGGCGGAGTTTGCCGCCGGGCCTCCTGGGAACTATCGGGTAGCGGTTTCCGGGGATGACATAGCGACTGTGGACTTCACGGTTACCGACAATAACCGTGAATACGGGAGAGCAGCTCTGAATGAGCCCCTGCTCAGGGACCTCGCGCATGAAACAGGGGGCGCCTATATTCATCTCCGTGACTTTGAGCGGGTGCCCTCGTTTCTGACTGAGCGAAGCGCCCGTGTTGCGAGCATCAGGGAGGTAGACCTGTGGTCTTCGCCACTGTTTTTTGCCCTCATTATGCTGGTGCTCTCTGCTGAATGGATTGGCCGAAAACTATCAGAGCTGAAGTAAATGAGTGAGCGCTCTCCATCATCCTCATCTGCTCTACCAGAAGCTCTGGGAGCAAATTTACGGGAAAGGCTCCTGTTGGTAGGTAGGAAGCTGGTGCGGGTTGAGTTTGGGCGACGGATTGCGATGGCGCTGACCGTTTCCCTTATCGGGCTTGCACTTGTTGTCGCCATTGACTGGCTCGTAGAGCTTCCTCTGCCAGTGCGGACCGGAGTGGCCGCAGGCCTGGGATCGATCATCATCATCCTGCTGCTCTGGGCTCTGACGGCTCTCGTCACGCAGCGCCGGGACGAGGAAACGCTTGCGCTCATGGTGGAGGAGCGGGAGCCCGGGTTTCGGAGCCGGCTCATTGCTTCTATTCAGTTTGCCCGGGGGAAGGCGACGGTCCCGGGCGTGGAGGGTCGTCAAATGGTGGAGCGGATGGTGGAGGATACCGAGACATTTGCCCGGCCTCTGAAACTTACCTCGGTGGTCAACACCGGACCGCTCAGGCGGGCGTTGTGGCTGGTTCTGGTTCTGGCAGGGATTGCCTTGGGAGCTTATTTTCTAGGGGGTTCAATTACCGAGGTTCTTTTGAGACGGGCCTTTCTCTCTGACGAGCCTGTCCCGCGTGCGACCCGGGTGGTCTGGACATCGGGCGGCCAGAGGGTCGGAGTGGGAGACACTGTGACAATCGAGGCCTTAGTCGAGGGACACGCTCCGCAGGAGGGCAGCCTCCGCATACGGTATGAGTCGGGCCGTCGCTTGCGGGTGGTCATGGAGCGCGGCGATGAAAACCGCTATCGAGCGACTCTCGAGGACGTCCAGGAGTCCTTCTCGTTTCATGTCGTGATCAGGGATGGAAAGAGTGATCGCGAGTCTGTCATCGCTCTGCCTCGGCCGTCGGTGGATGCAGTCAAGGGCCGGCAGATTTATCCCGACTACATGAAACTTCCTTCCAGTATGCACCGTCCAGGCGAGTTCCTCCTGTACCCGGGCAGCAAACTTTCCCTGAGAATCACTGGAAGTCAGCCGCTTTCGGGGGCCACAGTACGCTTACTGGGAGGTGGGGAAGAAAAGGTTCATGAAGGGGCCGTTGACACGAAGGAACCGCGAGTGGCTGAGGTCGCTCTCGAGGTCACGGAGGAGCTGTCAGGTTTTACCATCGCCCTTGAGGACTCCCGGGGAATGGTCTCGAAGGATACCACTGTCTACAGGGTGGATGTGCTCAGCGATGAAGCGCCAGCCGTTCGACTGGTCCGGCCCCTGCGCCAGCGAGAACTTGTGACGTCGGGTGCGCGGGTTCTTGTCGGATATGAAGCGGAGGACCGTTTTGGAATCGAAACAATGGTTCTGAAATACAGGGTGGGATCCAAGGGTCGGGAGGTCAGCATGCAGTTGTCCGTTCCGGACGGTGGAGGAACCAAGCTCACGGAGGTTTTTGACTGGGAGCTGGGAGGTCTTGATCAGCCTGTTCAGGTTGGAGATGATATTGAGTTCTGGATCGAGGCGGACGACCAAAATGAAAGAACGGCTAGTGGAAAAAGTGCGGTCAAGGTTCTCAGGGTCGTTACCCCTCGCGAAAAGCGAAATGATCTGTTAAGCCGGGTGGGAGATTCGCTCGGACGCATAGGTCGCGCGACTGATGATCAGGAGCGACTCAACACGGTCCTCTCAGAGTGGATCCGGTCCCAGCGACATTTGCCTGATGAAACACCTATTCCAGAACAAAAAGACCCCGCAACACGATCAGAATAATGCAGGCCAGATTATGTAGCCACGTTTGGAGAGGCCTTTTCGGGTCCCTGCTCTGGCTTGGGCCATTGGTGGTGCAGGCCGAGACATCTCTTCTGAGGCAGGAGCAAGGGCAGCAGCGGGTCAGCAATACGACCGCGACCAGCGCGGTCACACTCGCGGAACTGGTCGACGAGTTTGAGCGTAACGGGTTGGAAGGGTCTGACGTGGAGACCCTGAACGGCATCCAGAAGGTCATCGGGAGCGTCTCCAGTGAGCTCATGCCCCGGATCGTGGGCCAGCTCAAAGCAGCTCGCACCGGATCGGACGATACGGCGAGAAGAGTTGAAGCACTTAATGCCTACGCGGGGCAGAAGTCGGCTTCCTTTCAGCTGAGACAGGTTCTTCTCGAATACCAGCGGCAACTTGCGCTCTATCAAATCGCCGAGCGTGTTCAGGCTCTCGGAGATCGGCAGTCTGCTAATCTGCACGAAGGGGTGGCTCTGATCATGGCATCGCAAAAACCTTCCGCGGCCCGGCGTAAGAATGACTTTGCGATATCCCGGCAATTGCAGCAGACGGAGCAAAAGGCATTGGAGAAGGAAGTGGGGCTGGTTCTCTCCACGCTCGGTGAAATGGAGGAGGCCTTTGCCGGCTCCCTGGAGAATCGGCCTCGCGAAGCTATGGCATTCGCAATCGAAAAGAAGCTGGCCGTGACGCTGCAAGCGGCGTGCCTTGACCTGACAAGCGACCGTCCCATGAGCGCCGCGAGCCACGAAAAGAGCGCGAGGGACACCCTCTGGCGTCTTGTGGCGATCCTGCAGCCGGACCGGGATCCTCTCGACCGGCTCCTCGATGCCCTGGAAGACATCGATCGGCTCATTGCGGGAGAGAAAGCCCTTATTGAGAGCACAGAGGATCTTGACGACCGGAAGCGGGCCGAAGCGGAGGAGCTAGTCCTGAACAATGACCGGGTGCGGTCCCTGGAGGAGCAGGTTGGGGCTTTAGAGCGCCGTCTTGAGAACGCGCGCCCCGAGCAGCAGGTGGGTCTTGCAAACCAGATTGAGAGTGCGAAACGGCGGCTGAGCCGCGAAATTGAGAAAGTGCGGGAGAGCATGGGATTCGATGGCCCGGAGCTCAGTGATGAGCGGCGGGCTGAACAGCTGCAAAGGACGCAGGCTGAGCTGGTAGACCGCACCGATTTTGTCGGAGGGGAGCTCTCGGGATTGGCTCCCGGGGTGTCCGAAACCCTTGCTGGGGCTGTTGATCCGATGCAGAAGGCGCGGCTGGCCCTTGGTCAAGCAGGCACCGTGGCTGCGCGCAAGAGCACCGCTCTTCCTCCAGAGAGAGAGGCTCTTGCTGTACTCCAGAGGGCACGAACCGAGTTAATCGCAGAAATCGAAAAGGCGGAATTCGTTGAGGAAGTGCCCTCGAACAAGTTGGAGCAACTAAAGGCCCTGCTCGCAAAAGTGGTGGAACTCAAGGAGGGACAACTCGCGGTTCAGGAAGAAAGCGGGGAGGCTCTGCGGGCTGGAAAGATTGAGGAGTTGAAGGGGCCGCAGACCTCGGCACAGGGAGATTTGGTAGAGGACGCTGAGAGAGCCTCGGTCGCTGCCGAGTCTCCTGCTCCGGAGGTTTCCCAGACACTTGGAGAGGCTGCCGGACAGATGAAGAAGTCTGAGCAGTCTTTGGCCATTGGTCAGAATGATCCCTTGGCTCAACAGGCAGCGCTCGATGCGCTCATTCAGGCGGAAAATCAGTTGAGGGAGGAGATCAGAGAGACGGAAGAAGCAAAGAAAGCTCTTGAGCTCCTCGAGGAAATCCGCGGCAATCTCGATGAGGTTATTTCCGACCAACAGGAGCTGCAGAGGGACACGATCGATGAAGTGGCGGACCCGGCAGAGGTGACATCGGCGGAGCTGGCTGGGCGGCAGGATCAGCTCGGTGAGGAGGTGCGCCAGTTGGGGCTTCAGACCCAGAGTCCTGCTCCGCTGGCAGCGGAGGACCTTGGCCAAGCTGCCGAGGCAATGGAATCCGCGAGGAAGAGTCTTGAAGATGTTGCCCCTCTGAAGGCCCAGCCCGAACAGGGAGATGCTCTGGCTGCTCTTCTCTCCGCGCGGCAGAACCTCAACGAGAGTATCGAGGACTTGCAGAAGCAACTTGGAGAGCTGCCCGCCTCGGGAGAGGCGGGACTTGCAGAGGCACGGGCAGCAATTGAGCATGCTCAGGGTCAGGTTTCGGAGGCGCTGTCAGACCTCGAGGAAAATACGCAGTCTCTTGACGAGCTCCAAGCCAGGCAGGAGGCCTTGGCCGAGGCCCTGGAGAAGGTAGCTGCTGCTCCGGAAGGGCCCTCCGCGGCGGCGGTTGCAGCGGATGCGCAACCCGCGGCCTCGGAGGCGGCTCGACAGCTGGCCGAAGGAAATATCTCCGGGGCGATTGGCGAGATGGAGAAGGCGCAGGCAGCTCTTGGAGCAAATCCTGCCACCGGCTCCGAGGAGAGGGAACAAGGTGCGATCAAGCAATCCGCGGAGGCTCTTGCGGCAGGAACACAGCCATCGGCGGGGGCATTACAGTCTGCAAATAAGGAGGTCAGCCCACTCGCAGCCGGACGGGAAGGCTCCTTGCCGCTTGGGGCTCAGT
>CAXEFH010000023.1:0-21847 GCA_963989605.1 uncultured Roseibacillus sp.
GTGCTGCCGCGGGACACATCGTCCTTCACTGTCTTCCCGCCTACCGTGGGAAGGAAATCAGCGAGGAAGTCCTCGAAAAACACGCAGAGACAATTTTCCAGCAGGCCGAAAACCGCCTTCACGTGCAGAAAGGTGTCATGGCACGGATGGCCAAGCACCGCATCCTTTGAAAGCAGGCCCGCTGACCCCCCGGAGGGATGCCTCACGCCAGACCGGACCATGAGCCCCAAATCACTTCTTTTTGTCGTGCTATTGGGCTAGAGTCCCTTTCTCATCGCCTTCCTTCTCGGAGCCAAGGAAGGGTAAAGGCCCGAGCGTTATTTCCTCCCGGATCGCATGTCTATCGAACTGACCAGGAACTTTTCCATCATCGCGCATATCGATCACGGGAAGACGACTCTTTCGGATCGTCTTCTTGAGCAGACTCAGACGATTTCCGAGAGAGAAAAACAGGATCAGCTTCTCGACTCCATGGATCTTGAGCGAGAGCGTGGGATCACCATCAAATCCCATCCGGTGACTATGTACTACCGGGCTGAGAATGGAGACCGGATCAAACTGAACCTCCTCGACACCCCCGGCCACGTTGACTTTTCCTATGAGGTTTCGAGAAGCCTCGCCGCATGCGAAGGGGCGCTTCTGCTGATCGACGCAGCACAGGGCGTGGAGGCCCAGACTGTCGCGAATGTCCACCTGGCCATGGAACAGGACCTCGTCATTATCCCTGTCATCAACAAGATCGACCTTCCCGCGGCAGATGTGGAGAAATGCAAGAAGCAGCTGGAGGATATTCTCGCCATCCCCGCCGAGGATGCGATCCCAGCCTCTGCCAAGGCTGGGATTGGGATCGAGGACATTCTGGAAGCCATTGTGGAACGAATCCCCGCTCCTGCCCCGTCAGATGACGGTCTTCTCCGGGCCTCGGTATTCGACTCCATCTACGACTCTTTCCGCGGCGTGGTCTCCTACGTTCGACTGATGTCAGGCTCCATGAAGCGTGGGACACGCATCAAGCTCTTCGCCACCGAAAAGACCTACGAAGTCAAGGAAGTCGGTCACTTCACCCCCAAGATGACCAGTGAAGACACCCTCGAATCAGGCGATGTAGGCTACGTTATCGCCAACATGAAATCTGCCAGTGAGGTCAAGATCGGGGATACCATCACTGACAGTATCCATCCCTGTTCCGATCCGCTGCCCGGCTTCAAGGAAGTTCAGCCAATGGTCTTCTCGGGCATCTATCCGGTCGAATCCTCCGACTACGAGGCCCTCAAGGGGGCCATGGGCAAACTTCAGATCAACGATGCGGCATTCACCTTCCAACAGGAAAGTTCGGTCGCGCTGGGCTTCGGTTTCCGGTGTGGCTTTCTCGGCCTTCTGCATATGGAGATCGTTCAGGAGAGGCTCCGCCGGGAGTTCAACATGGACGTTATCTCTACCTATCCTTCCGTGATCTATGAAGTGAACAAAACTAGCGGCGAACAAATTCTCGTCGACAATCCCTGTCTTCTCCCCGACCTGTCCGAGGTAGAGGAAATCCGGGAACCAATGGTCAAAGTCTTCATTATGACTCCCTCCGAATTCATCGGGGACATGATGGCTCTCGTCATGGAGAAAAGAGGCCAGGTCGAACATACCGAGACTGTCGATGAGTCCCGGGTCATGTTGCATACAATTCTACCATTGTCAGAAATCCTCGTGGATTTCAACGATCGTCTGAAGTCCGCCACCCGTGGCTACGGCTCAATGGACTATGAGCATCACACCTACAGAGCCGCTCACCTCGTGAAGATGGACATGCTGATTGCGGGGGAACCCGTAGACGCCTTCTCTACAATCGTCCACCGTGACAAGGCTACCGGCTACGGCCGCCGTCTGGCAGAAAAGCTGACCGACGTGATCCCCCCCCAGCTCTTTCCGGTCGCCATTCAGGCCGTTATTGGTGGTAAGATCATTGCCCGCGAAACCATTCGGGCCATGCGCAAAAATGTCACCGCCAAGTGCTACGGTGGCGATATCAGCCGGAAAAGAAAACTTCTCGAGAAACAGAAAAAGGGAAAAGCGAAGATGAAGGCTATCGGGAAGGTGAACATTCCCCAGGATGCTTTCATCCGTGTCCTGAAAAGTGGGGACTAGGACCATCCTGCTCCCGTCGCCTGACGGTCAAATTCCTGTCTTCCCCTTGCCCCAGCCGGACCGCCGTGCTAGTTAGCCCGGCCGTCCTAGGGAAAATCTGCCACCATGAACACCCGGTCAGCTCCCCATGGCCCCTGACTTTCCTCCTGAATAACCACCATGTTTTCTCCTCGCTGGAAAAAAGAGTCCAAGCTCCTCTGCAAAGGCGCGAGGAAATTTCTGAACTACAAACGAGACCTCCTTGCCCCCGAAAAGGCCAAGGACATAGAAGAGGCCCACACTGCATTAAAGGCCGCGATCAGGGCGGGAAATCGCGATGAGGCCGCGGCAGCGGAAAAACTCGTCACCAAGGCCTGCGAGGGGGCACTGCCCCGTTACCGGCGGCCCAACCAAATCGAGGAAAACATTGAAGTCTTCTTCGTGGCCATCGTCATCGCCCTTGGGATTCGAGCCTATTTTCTCCAGCCATTCCGGATTCCAACCGGGTCAATGCAACCTACTCTCAACGGAATCATCGGTCACAACTTGAAGCAGGACGAGTTTCCCGCCTTACCGGTGAAGGTCTGGCAGGCTGTGACCGGGGGAAGGAAATACATTTACAAGGAGCTCAGTGGCACAGAAAGGCGCCCGATCATGACCCACCCCTTCCGCAGGGATCACCGAGGAGCCCCGACACCCTACATTGAGCAAAGACAGAAATGGCAGTTCTTTACCGAGACCACCATTCATTTCAAGGATGGCAACATCGCCCGGATCAAGGCTCCCCGAACCGCGTTGGAAAAAATGGGAGCGCTGGATCGATCACGTCTGAGACATAGTCCGGATGGAAGCGAATGGTGGCTGGAACCCAATACGGTGGTGTCTGGTTACACGACGAGTGGAGACCTCGTTCTCGTTGACAAGGTATCCTACAACTTTCGGCGGCCAAGCCGGGGAGAAGTCTTCGTTTTCGACACACGTGGTATCACAGGCATTCAACAGCGATCCAACAGCCCCCAGGGGGCAGGATCCCACTACATAAAGCGCCTCGTCGGTGTTCCGGGAGACAACCTTCAGGTGGTTGGCAGCGACCTCTACGTGAATGACAAGCCGGCGGAAGAGAAGAAGATCCGGGAAGTCATGAGGGGAGAGGGTCGCCATGCAGGCTGGCCGGGCTACCAGCTGGCCGCCAGCGAGGGGCGGACAAGGTGGAAGCGCTATCTTGATGACCCCGACGATGTCCTCAAACTGAAAAGCCGGCAGGACCAGCTCGAAGCAGGTAAGGGCCCGATTGAGGCGGCTCTTTATCGCGAATATGCTGCGATGGGCGATAACACCGGAAACTCGCTCGACTCTCGCTACTGGGGCCAAGTCCGCGATTACAATCTGGTGGGACCGGCTCTCCTCTCGCTCTGGCCTCTGTCCTCAGGACACTGGGGGATCATAAAATAGCCCTGCAGGCGCTGGACTTCCGTCCGAGGGTGGACCAGCTTTTCCCCGCCTGCTCGGAACCTCCCCACCGCCATGTTCGCTCCACGCTGGAAGAAAGAAGCCAGACTCCTTTCCAAGGGAGCTCGCAAGTTTCTTCACTACAAGCGGGATCTTCTGGAAAAGGAGCAGGTGGGCCGCATAGAAGAGGCCCGCTCCAGCCTCAATGCTGCGATCAGAGTCGGTGATTCCGAAGAGGCGCGTGCCAGCAGTGAACTACTCACAGAGGCATGCGAAAAGGGTCTCGCCGGTTATCGGCGCCCTGGGCTTATCGCCGAGAACATTGAGGTCTTCTTCGTAGCGATCGTGATCGCACTCGGCATCCGGGGCTATTTTCTTCAACCTTTCAGGATCCCGACCGGGTCAATGCAGCCGACCCTGAACGGAATCGTTGGTCAGGAACTTTCGAGGGAGGAGTTCCCCTCCGTTCCCGTCAGGACCTGGCAGGCAATCATGAACGGAAGGCGCTATATCCACAAGGTGGTCAACGGCTCACCTCAAAGGCGTTATCTTGACCGCGTTGACGAGGGGCAGCATCTTCAGTTCTTCACCGTCACGGAGCTCCATTTCCAAGGTGACGCTAACCACGAAGCCGAGGTTATGAGGCTTGCAGCCCCCCGAAGTGCACTAGAGAAAATGGGCCTGAGGATCAGCACCGACTATGAGATGGGCCGTTCTTACGTCCCCCCGGACACGACAGTCTCGGGGTTTTCCACCACCGGAGACCTGGTCCTTGTCGACAAGCTCTCCTACAACTTCCGCCGCCCGAAGAGAGGTGAGGTTTTTGTCTTCGACACCCGTGGGATTGAGGGGATTCATCAGCGGAGCCAACGAGAACAGGGTGCAGGATCTCATTACATCAAGCGTCTGGCTGCCGTGCCAGGAGACACTGTCGCGATCGAGGAGCCTCTCCTAATCATCAACGGCCAGCCCGCCACCGAAACATACCTCCGCATGATCGGGAATCGAGAAGGGATTTATGGCGGCTCTGCCGGAGTCGGCTATCAACCAACCAGGAATTATCGAGACCTCCTGCCGCAGTTCATTCGCAAGCGGGGAGACCTCGTTCAGCTGAAAACACGGGATACCCTGCTGGAAGAAGGCTATCGCGGGGCTTCGCTCGCTCTCGGGCGGGGCTACTTCGCCCTTGGGGACAATACGGATGATTCCCTCGACTCCCGTTACTGGGGACCGGTCCGGGAATACAACCTCGTGGGTCCTGCTTTTCTCTCTCTCTGGCCCTTTACCACGGGACACTGGGGACTGATCAGATAAAACGGAGTAGCGAATGATGAAACCTGCTGAAATTACCCGCCGCGCAAAGTCCAATCTGGCGTTTGCATTCATGTGTGTACCGCAGGATCGTCGCCCAGACCTCAACGTCTTCTACGCATTCTGCCGGGTGGTTGATGACATTGCCGACGATACGTCACGGCCGCCAGAGGAGAAACGTGCCGCTCTGCAGAACTGGATGCAGGCGGTGGAGAAGGATGACCATCCCAAAGACAGCCTCGAGGCACAGGTCGTCGCGATGCGAAAGCGTCACTCCATCGATCCCTCACTCCTGCAGGAGATCATTCGTGGTTGCGAATCGGATCTCAGCCCCCAGCGATTTGAAACCTGGGAAGATCTCCAGCAATATTCCTACCGGGTAGCGTCAACTGTCGGTCTTATTCTGATACCTCTTTTTGGTGCGAGTCGGGAAGCTGGCGAGTATTCGATCAGTCTTGGTCACTGCCTTCAACTCACCAACATCATACGAGATGTCGGAGAAGATCTTGAAAACGACCTCCGGGTCTATCTTCCACTCGCCGACCTTGAGCGGTTTCAGTATAGCGAACACGACCTCGTGGAACGTGTTTATGACGAGCGCTTCCTCGCCCTGATGAACTTTGAAGCGGAACGCGCCGAAGTCATATTTGAAGAGACCGCCCGTCTTCTTCCCAGAGGCGATCGCAAGGCCCTGCGTGCCGCCGAGGTGATGCGGAAAATCTATTACAGCCTCCTGAAGCAGATGAAGCGCGACCAGTTCCGGGTTTTCGATACGAGATATCGCATTTCTTCTCTCCGAAAGTTCGGGATTCTGATCCGCCAATGCATCAGCTGACCAATAATAAGGGTCGCTAGGTGTTCCATCTTTTCCTATTCTCCCTTCCAGCGACGAATCACATCCCAGCTCCTTCATGACTCGAATGCGAATTTCCACAATACGTAGTCTTCTTAGTATCGTTGCCTCGTTCTCCTTTTTCCTCATGAGCTCCTGTAGCGAGGAACAGGGCCCGAACCCCGGATCCGGAGAGCCCTCCCAGACTGTTCCCAGGCCTGCGCCCGGCCCCTCCAAGAAAGGCTTCAAGACGGATAACCCCGACCATGTTATCAGCCCGTTTCCCCCCCATAATCTGATCGACATCAGTCGGAATCCCAAAACAGGCGAACCCTTTCAGAAGGGCGATTTCGCGCGGGACCCGAGCACCGGTGGGATCTTCGAGATCCCCTGATTTGGAGATCTGGATTCAGGCTTCGCCTCGCTCCTCCTTTTCCATTTCAATCCGGTCAGCGAGATTACGGGCTTTCACCCGGCGATTGCGCTTGGCCCAGCGCTCGGTTGCCATTCTCCGTTTCTGGCGTCTCTGTTTCAGCCCTTCAATTTCCTCTTCCAGCCGGAGATAACTTTGATAACGGTGCGCGTCGAGTTCGCCGGCCTCCACCGCCACTTGAATCGCGCACCCGGCGTCTCCCGCATGCTTGCAGTCCGTGAAGCGACATCTGGCAGCGAGGTCGTCAACATCCGCGAAACTCTCTCTCAGGGTTTCCTCATCCGTCCACATCTGAATTTCCCTCACCCCCGGGTTGTCAATCAACAGCCCCCCATCTGGCAGCACCACGAGCTCCCGGTGACTCGTTGTATGCCGACCACGGCCAGTCACATCGTTTACCTCACTGGTCTCCTGCCATTCTCCCCCAAGGAGCTGATTCACCAGCGTTGATTTCCCCACTCCGCTGGACCCGACAAGGGTAATAGTGACTCCGGGCTGCAAGTAAGCTCGCAGAAGGTCCAAGCCCCTCGACTCCCGGGCGCTGGTCACATGAATCTCAGCCACCCGGCTCAGGCTCCTGAGCTCGCGGACAGCATTAAGGCAATGCTTTTCCCCAAACAGGTCCGCCTTATTCAGGAGGACTACCGCCCGGGCCCCACATCGCTCAATCAGGGTCAGATAACGTTCCATCCGGCGGAGACTGAAATCAGGACCGGGATCCGTCACAACCACAACGATATCCACGTTGGCCGCGAGCACCTGCTCCTGCGCGCTCTTTCCCGGCATCTTCCGGGAAAAACGGGAGATCCTAGGAAGACGCTCCCGGATGATAACCTCATCACATTCCTCACCCCGGTCGAGCGCAACCCAATCACCCACGGAGGGCAGGTCGGCATCGTCTACGGCCTCGTGCCACACCTTTCCCCCAAGGACGCAGTCGATCTCTTCTCCCCCTTCCACGAGGGCGGAAAAGTTGATCTTGGTTTCCTTCACGAGCCGGGCCGGAATAAGTCCACGCTCCGCGAAAGGCGCAAACCTTTCAGCAAAGATCTTATTCCAACCCAAGTCCTCCAGTGTCATTCCGTTCCAAGATTCATCCGGATCCAGCGTCCTGAAAATCGAAATCTTCATCGAAGTCGATTGCATTCATACGCCATAGGACTTAGCCCGGGAGAAGGAAACCATGCGCGCCTTGATCAAGAGCAAGCCCGGAACTGGCCTCGAGCTTGTAGACGTTCCGGTCCCGGATATTGGTCCGATGGATGTGCTCATCCGGATATCGCGGACGGCCATCTGCGGAACAGACCTGCATATCTGGAAATGGGATCCCTGGGCTCAGAAAACCATCCCCATCCCAATGACGGTGGGACATGAATACTGTGGCTACGTGGAGAAAACCGGGTCTGGAGTAACAGATCTTGCACCAGGGGACTACGTCTCAGGAGAAGGACACCTTGTATGTGGGCGCTGCCGCAACTGCCTTGCTGGCCGGCGCCACCTGTGCCCAAATACCGTGGGCGTCGGGGTCAACCGCCCCGGGGCCTTCGCTGACTTCCTGGTCCTGCCCTACCGCAACGTCTACAAGCTGGAACACACAATTCCGGAAAATCTGGCCGCCATCTTTGACCCCCTCGGCAATGCAATTCATACCGCCCTTTCGTGGGATCTGGTCGCTGAGGATGTCCTGATCACCGGCGCGGGCCCGATCGGATGCATGGCAGCGGCCGTCTGTCGCTTTGCGGGAGCCCGTCATGTGGTCATCACCGACCCAAACTCCTTCCGGCTCGATCTGGCGAGGCAGCTAGGAGCGACCCGGAGCGTGGACATAACCAAAGAGTCTCTCGCAGAGGTGAAGGAAGAGCTAGGGATGAAGGAAGGTTTTGATATCGCTCTTGAGATGTCGGGACCCCCAGCCGGTCTGGCCGATATCCTCGATCATACCTCTCACGGAGCGCGGGTATCCCTCCTCGGCATTTTTCCTGACAAACTGGAAATCGATTTCGAGAAAGTCATTTTCAAGGGACTCGTTCTAAAGGGCATCTATGGCCGGGAAATGTTCGAGACGTGGTATAAGATGAGCTCCATGGTCCGGGCCGGCCTTGACCCTTCCTCTGTGATTACCCACGAATTTGATGCCTCTGATTTCGAAAGCGCCTTTGAAACAATGCTCTCCGGGAAGAGTGGAAAGGTTATTTTAAATTGGTCCTGAAAACGGACAGGGAAGCGGACCAACATGAGCCGAAACAATCACGAGGAATTCGATTTGAAACTTTAGAGCTCGAAAATGGACAGTTAGTGATCAAAATTAGCTCCGGTGGCTATCTTTGATCCAGCTCGGCGCGGGAGCCTCTATCGAAGGCTCATCATTCCCCTGTCCGCTTTCGTGCTCCTCGCCTCACTCGGTCTCGCGATCTGGATTTCATCCCTTCAGCGGCGTGAGTCACTGAGGCGCTTCGAGCAGACCGCGATCAATAACGCAGGTTTCATGGGGCAGGTTGCTCTGCCCCGATCCACCGAAATGGCCAACCGGCTTTCCACGATCCTTGAGGTCCGGGTTGCTTTTCTGCGTGAGGACCAGCAAATCGTGCATTCTACAAGGGAACGCTGGCCCAGCGAGGTTGATGAACAAATCCGGTTAATGCCTGCAAACGTAACCACCGCAACGCCGGTGGGAAATTACGACCTCGCGATTACACCTCTGGAAAATCCGGCTGATCTTCTGGTCCTGCTTCGTGACAGGCAGGGAGGCCTGAGCGGAGTGGGTGTCTGGATCCTGATACCCACCCTCTGCCTCACTATCGTGTTTGGTGTTCTCGTCTTTCTCCTTGCAGATCGGATCGTTCGTCCACTCACCTTGTTGACCGGATGGCTTCCTAATCTGAAAACTAATGAGGACCCAGCGGACCCCATCCCTGGCTCCCTCACCACCCGCAGCGACGAGCTTGGTCAACTAGCCCGGTCCCTCGAGGAAACTCATCAATCGCTGCTTCGGGAGCAGAACCTGAGACACCAGTCTGAGCGACTGGCCACCCTCGGCCGGATCGCAACCAGTCTCGCCCATGAAATACGCAATCCAGCAGCAGCGATCCGCATGCATGCCGATCTAATTGAGCCCCGGGTTGACCCGGGAGGATCCGAATCGATCGATCTGATCCGGGAAGAGGTTGAACGTATTACCGACCTCGTTAATCAGTGGCTCTTTGTTGCCCGAGCCCGCCCCCCGGAACGCAGGCCGCATGACTTGCTTGAAATGCTTGAAGCCGTGAGGCGAAGGCAGAAGCCTGCCCTCAACCACGCGGGCACGCCTCTTGAGATCGAAGCTTCGGAGCCTGCGATCATAGACTGCGACAAGCTCAGAATCGAACAGGTTCTCCGCAACCTGATAGTGAATTCCTCTCAATCGATGCCTGAAGGCGGACAAATTCATGCTCATCTGGACGTGGACCCGGGCCAAGCACGCCTCATCATTCGTGACTCTGGACCCGGATTCAGCTCCGAGGCACTAGATCGCTTTGGTGAGCCGTTCTTCTCGGAGCGAGAAGGGGGAATGGGAATCGGGCTCACTCTAGCCCGGGAGGTCATACAGGCACATGATGGATCAATCGAGGCCTCTAACCAGCCCGGGGGAGGCGCACAGGTAATGATCACCCTTCCGCTCTCTGTAGAAAATCAAAAGTAATCATGGATCTATCCTACATCCTTATCGTCGAAGACGAACATGCCCTTTCGCTCGCCCTGTCCGCTGCAGTGAAACAGGCCGGATTTCAGGGTGATACCGCTCCTTCCGCAGCTCAGGCAAGAAAAGCTCTTCAGTCAAAAAGGACATATGGCGCCATGATCCTGGATATCGGCCTGCCAGATCAGAATGGACTCGAATTCCTTGCGTCTCTCCCCGCGGAACAGAGACCACCGACCATCGTCATTACAGCCCATGGAGAAATCGAGAATACGATCGTGGCACGCAAGCTTGGGGCCATCGACTTTCTCCCGAAGCCACTCGACTTCACTGAATTCCAGGATGTCCTTGGTCGCATAGCGAAGCCAGTCCCCAGTCAGCAGAACACCGAAGCAGAATCTCCCGAGGTGGCGGCCTTTGTCGGAGCTGCTCCAAGCATGCGTCAGGTGTTCCAGCAGATCGCGCACTGTTGTGCGTCCGACGATCCTGTCCTCGTGCGGGGAGACACCGGGACAGGGAAGTCGCATGCCGCCCGGCTGATCGAGGGCAACAGCATACGAAAAGGCCCCGCGGAAACACTTGTTATCGGACCATCCATCTCAAGCAGGTCACTGAGTTCCGCACTCAAGCGGGCCTGGGGGGGAACGCTCATCCTTGAGGAGATCGCCTCTCTGAACTCAGAAGCACAAGCAGAACTCGTTCGCCAGATTGAATCAGGGTCCACCCCCGAGTTTCCCCGCCTGATCGCTACCACTCGGGAGGACCTCCGGGACCTTGCCCAGGAGGGCACTTTTCGCAGTGATCTCTTCTACCGCCTCCAAGTCCTTGAGGTCCGTTTGCCTGCCCTTTGCAATCGCATGGAGGATTTACCGGCCCTGGCCTCCTACTTCATCGGTCAATTGCTACCAGACCGTAATCTCTCCATCACAGAATCTGCCCTTGCCCAGCTCCTGTCTTACGACTGGCCCGGGAACCTCAGGGAGCTCCACAACTCTATTGCCTTCGCGCTCACCGTAAACACCGGGAGCGGGGCTATCGAGACTGGCGATCTCCCAGAATACCTCAAGGGAGAGACCCATTCGGACGATGACGACGCTTCCAAGCTGTTGATCCAAGCTCTCGACGACTGGCTCGATTCCCGATTACAGGAGGGGGAAGAACCTGTTTACCGTGAACTTGCCGAAAGCCTTGAAGCGACACTCATAAGACGACTGCTGGAGCGGTATGATGGGAAGCTGGCACGCATGGCTTCCGCATTGCAGGCGAACCGTACAACACTCCGGAGACGCTTACAAAACTCCTGAGTGCCCAGCAAATGGTCAGCCCGTGAACAAAATTTATCCGCAGGGCAAATATGCTCTCACCGTTGGGGGATGAACTTGTCTCTCCGCTTCGGGAGATCATCTTGCCCCTCCGATGCTCTCCTCTTCCAAAGCTCTCGCCGGAAGTACCACGCCCCTGACGAATTTTGCGGCAGCTCGACTTGTCCCGCTGGCACTGGGAAGTATGTTCATCTGTCCAAACCCAGTTCATGCAGCGGAAACTCTTCTGCTCCCCGATACCGTTATCACAGCGAGCCGGACCGATGAAGACGCTCTCGATTCAATGAGCTCCATCGGAGCCATCACTGCAGAGCAATTTCGAGAGCAGGGATTTCGCACGGTTCCGGAGGCACTTGCCAATACCCCGGGAATCATGGTCCAGAAGACCACCCACGGGCATGGCAGTCCCTTTATCAGGGGCTTCACCGGCCGCCAGAACCTGCTCCTCGTCGATGGTGTCCGCATTAATAACAGCACCTACCGCAGCGGTCCCGTCCAATACTGGAATACCGTGGATGGATTTTCCATGGAACGCCTTGAGATCGTCCGCAGCCAGGGCTCCGTTCAATACGGCAGCGATGCCCTCGGAGGGACAATGAATGTCCTGACTGCCGATACGGGATATCTCGCCGCGGAACCAGGCTGGTTTCAACGTGGCAGTGCACAATACCGCTTCGATACAAACAGCAGCAGCCATGTTGGACGCCTTGAGACCCGGTTTGGCGACGGAGGCACCTGGGGCGCTTCACTCGGATTGACTGGCAAGAACTTCGGGGACATACGAGACCGTGGAGTAGGCCGGATGACAAATACCGGCTACCCTGAGCAGAATCTCGACCTAAAGGTGCAGACTCTCCTGCAGCCTTCCACCCGTCTTACCTTTGCCCATCAATATCTCAATCAGGATGATGTCTGGCGCTGGCACAGCACCATCTACAACGACACCCCGTGGAATGACACCAGCACTGGATCGTATGCGGCCCGCATATACGATCAGGAGCGCAGCCTGACCTATCTGAAGGTCGAAGGTGAAATGAGTAACAGTCCTGTCCAGAATTACAGCGCGACTCTCTCGTTCCAGCGCTCCCAGGACAGCGCATTCCAGGACCGCAGCCCCACAGATGTTCGAACTCAGGTTATCGACGTGGATACCCTCGGCCTGGATATCCAGCTCGAGAGCGAAATTCTTGGTGGGAATCTGGTCTACGGGGTCGACTACTACCGCGACAGCATCGACTCCGCGGGGACCCGCAGTGGGCGTGATCCCCGGAGCCGCAGGCCGGTTGCTGATGACTCCACCTACCAACTTCTCGGGGCCTTCGCCCAGTTGCGCACACCGCTCAGCGGCAGCCTGGAGACTACCATCGGGGCAAGAATCACCCGAGCTGACGCAGAGCTTGGCAAGGTCTGGGATCCGGATAACACCACGGATGTCTCTGCCTCTGAAGATTGGAGCAATATCGTCTTCAACGCCCGGGCCCTTTACCGTCTCGGCAACGACTGGAACCTCTACGGTGGGGCCAGCCAGGGGTTCCGCGCCCCCAACGCGCATGACCTCAGCGGCAATATCACATCCCGGAGTGGTCAGGAGCAACTTGGAACCCTTGACCTTGAGCCAGAAAAATCATGGACCTTCGAACTGGGATCCCGCTTCACGAGGGGTGATCTCAGTTTCGGTGCTGCGGCCTTCTATACCCTCGTTGATGATCTAATTATCAGTGTTCCAACCGCTGCAGGGGGGGATACCGTTGAAGCAACCAATGCCCAGGAGGCCGAAATCGTCGGGCTTGAACTGGAAGCCGCGGTTCGCCTCCTCGATAGTATGACCCTCTCTGGCCATCTCACCTGGCAGGAAGGGGATACCACTAGCCCTTCCTTCCTCGGAGGTCCCAGCGAGGACGCTCCGGTGAGCCGTCTCTCGCCGCTGGTAGCAAGCCTTGCCCTCCGCTATGACTCCCCGGATCAGCGCTGGTGGGTGGAGGGTCGTATTACGGCTGCTGGCAAGCAGGACAAACTCAGTGCTCGCGACCAGAGAGACACCCAGCGGATCCCACCCGGTGGCACTCCGGGTTACCTCGTGGCATCAATCCGGGCGGGGCTTCACGTTTCGGAGAATCTTGAGCTCACCGCCGCCCTTGAAAACATCACGGACGAGGACTACAGGATTCACGGATCTGGAGTAAACCAGCCGGGAATCAACGCCATCATCGGCGGGAAGCTCAGCTGGTAGCCAGCCGTCATTTCTGCAGGAGTCACCCTTTAAGAAGGCCTAACTCTCCCTCACTGCTCCCGAAACCTGCCGCGTCTATTCCATGCCGGTGGAGCAGTTCAAGGTAGAGATTACACAGAGGAGTAGGCTGTTCCAGGACGGAGTGTCCCTCGTGGCGAAATCCTCCGCCCACTATCATGGTGGGTAGATTGTTATGGGTATGATTGGAGGCGTCGCCGAAGTTACTCCCAACCACCACAGTCGTGTGATCGAGCAGCGTACCTCCTTCTTCCTCGACCATATCGAGGGCAGAAAGGAACTCGTTGAGATGCCCGACTATGTCTTTCTCAACCCTGCTGAGCTTCTGGATGACGTCGGCCCGTCCCCCATGATGAGAAAGGGTATGCCATCCCCCCGTTGCTCCCGGGACGCTGATGGCCCCGTAGATCCAGTCGAGTGATATCGTGATCACCCGGGTCGAGTCCGTCTGAAATGCCAGCTTCGCCAGTTCGAACAGATTCCTGACTTTGGTGGAGAAGGCAAATTCCTGATCAACACTGAGAGTATCGGGAACCTCCGGCTTCCTGGTCTCGAGCCAGAACTCCTCGTGCCTGAGCTTTGCTTCCAACTCCGCAATGACGGCGCGGTAGGATTCTATTTTTGATCGGTCTTCCGCCTGTTTCTGGAGCTGCTCCATGTCGCGGTAGAGGCAGCGGACCACGTGCTGATCATTCCCGATCTGACGGCGCTTGGAACTCAGGTCTTCCTCGCCAAAGAGTCTGTCGAAAATTCGGCGCTCGTCGTGCATTGGAGGGATGGCAACTCCCCGGCTGTTCCATGAGCAGCCCCAGCCCCGGTCGTAGATGCTGAAGGAGAGAAAGGGAAACCGGGTGCCTCCACCCATCTCCCGTGCGAAAACCTGATCCAATGAGATGGTATTGGTGAAGTTCGTTGCTTCCGGGCTCGGTGCCCCCGTCAGGAATGATTTCTCCGAATCATGGTTACTTGTGTCCATGCCCGGGTGAAAGAGGTTCTGGAAGACTGTCATCTTCTCGCGCACCTCCAGCTCCCTGAGGTAGGGCGAAGTATCAAGGTCACCACGCCTGGCAGGGAAGAAATTGGGTTCGTAAAACCCAAGTGAATTACAGATGAAGATGATCCGTTTCGGCGGAGTCCTGACGGAGGCGGTGGTGGAAGCCCTTAAGTTGAGCGCCTGCAAAGCCAACGGGAGGGCAGCGCCAAACTTAAGGAATTTTCTTCTGTCGTAGTCGCTCATGGGTTCGCTTCGCGCAGGGAATAAAGCAGCACTTCGGTAATGAGGTTCTTCAGGCGCCCGTTCATGGGGTGCTTTCCAAGAAAGTCCCAGAAGTGCAGGCGCTCGACAAGGTTCGGTTCATATCCGTTGGCATACTCAAAATACTTTCGTGCAAAGTTATAGGCAATCTTACGTTCGTTCAACAGAAGGGCCTTCTTCAACCCGAAGATATCCTCGAACTCATCGCCTTCTATCTCTCCCGAGCTGTCAACCGGGGCACCCATTTTGAAGTATCCCGTGGGGCGGTATTGGAAGGTCCCACGATGAGGCTGCTTAATCTTGTATCGTTCACGCCACTCCCCAACCGCATCAAAGCTCTCGAGGGCGAACCCGTAGGGATCAATACTCTTGTGACAAGCATGGCACGTCTTGTTCTTCTTGTGCTGTTCGATCTGCTCCCTGAGCGTCTCGGCATGACCATGTTCCGGTTCAAGAGCCGGAATACTCTCGGGTGGCGGCGACAGGGGCGTGCCCACGATGTTCCTCGAGATCCAGGCCCCGCGCAGGATTGGAGAAGTATCAAATCCATCGGTAGTCACCTTGAGCACACTTCCCATCGTTAGCAATCCCCCCCGGGGTGACTCGGGCGGGAAGGATACCTTGCGCATCCGATGCCCGATCACGCCCTCGATGCCATAGTGCCGGGCGAGACGCTGGTTGAGAAAACTGAAGTCAGAATCGATGAGATGCCCGGCAGGCAGGTTCTCCCGGATCAGGTGGGAAAGATACATCCGAGCCTCGATCGGCAGGTAGTGGTTTAGCAGGTCGTCGTAAAGCGGATAGAGCTTGAGCGAGGGCGTCACCTTGCTCAGCGAGCGCAGATTGAGCCACTGGTCACTGAAGGAGCGAATCATTCGCTGGCTGCGCTCATCGGTCAGCATGCGCTCGATCTGGTGGCGGAGGGCCTCATTGCGGAGTCCTCCGGAAGCGGCAAGCGAGAGGAGTTCCTGGTCCGGAACCGACAACCACAGCGCCCGGGCGAGGGTAGCCGCCCTTCCGTACGACTGATTGGAATGCTCTCCAGGGGCCATCAGGAACCTCGGGGAGCAGAGCACTGCCTTCATTCCCGATTTCGCAGCCTCAATGAAACCCCGTCCTGCCTCAATCTGACTCAGCGCAATCTCGAGGTAGGGTGCGAGCTCATCCCCTCGGACTTTTGAGGAAAACGCCTGCCCGGCAAAACGGCTGATAATATGGTGGAGCTCCTCAGGATCCTCGGAAGTCACAGTCACGGGAGATCTCTCAGGCCCCTCTTCGACAGCTGTGATGACATCCAGCCTGCCGATCGAGGCAATCGACTTGTTATCCAGCTGCACGGAGTCGGTAACGAGAAACTTTATGTAGCGACTGGCCGTCTTCCGGGGGAAGGTAATCGGCTGTTCGTTAGCCAACCTGACGTCGAGGCCGCCACCCATGACTTTTTCTCCCCACGATTCTCCATCCTCGGAAAAATAAATCTCGTAGGCCTTTACCAGACCATTTCCATTTCCACCCTGCCACGTGGCAAAGGAGAGCCCTTCGATCTCCGCAGTGTTGGGGTTTTCCAGGATGACGTAATGGGGAGGCTTCGCCACGGTTGGGTTGAACCGCGTGTGCCAGAAGGTCAGGTTCGATCCATCCTGCATCTTCTCCTTCTCCATTCCCTCCTCGAAGCTGCTCACCGTGACGCGACCACCGATCTTCTGGAGATTAGTCTGGAAGCCAGAAGCCGTCCGAGTCGCCCGGGGGGCAGCCTTCACCAGAAGATCACCGAACACCGCTTCGTAGGACGCCGGGGGCCATGCATCCAGAACCGGGCCTCGGACCTTCAGCTGCCTGATATAGATACCTTCCTTCGGACTCTTTCGCCGAAAGTTGTCCCGGGAGAAACAGTGAACTGAAACACTCTCTCCCGGCCTGAGAAAGGCCTGGATGGTATGCGATTCAAGCTGCGGGCTCGCCACGGAGATCACCCCTAGAAGTCGTTGCGGCTGGGGCCGGTCATCCGCATAATAGTATTTCCCGGCATGAACCTGCAGGCTCATGTCCCCGGTCATTCTGGATACCTTTGCAGCCTCGAGCGTCAGTTCATACCATCCGGCGACCGGGGGGCTGAAGCCTTCGTAGAAGAAGGAGTAGCTATTCCCGTTGTTCGCCCTGGTCCATGAAAACAAGGTGCCCTCAAGATAAGGGCGGTGGTAGATCCGATAGGTCTCATGACTATCCCGGACCTTGTTCGTTACCCAGCGCCGTTCCACAGGAAACCCTTCCTCCGGAAAAGCGAAATCGAGGAACTCGTCTGTAACCGCAAAGTAGGACCCCAGCATTTCCCGGCTGAGCTCAATCTTCCGATTGGAATCGAAATTATTCGTGCCCCGGTCCTCCGGGATTACCCCGGAAAGATCCAGCTTGGTCCTCAGCAGGTCATTGACCGAATGCACGAATTCATGACGGCTGATCCTCCGGAACGACTGCCGCGATACATTCTCCTGCTTCTTCGCCAGCCAGTTCAGAAGGACCTGCTTCTCTTCCGGGTCCAGATGGTCCTTTCCCACCGGGGGCATTTTCCCGGTAAGAAGATTTTCGAAGATCAGGGTTGGATCAAACTCTCCTCCCGCCAGGAGTTCCTCCATGTTCAGGCCCCCTTTCCTGGTGGTATCATCATGACACCCGAAGCAGTGGTGTTCGAGAACTTCAAGTGCCTCCCGCGGACTACCCAATACCGGCAAAACCGAGGCCATGAGGCCCCAGACCACAAGAGGCGGAACGGCAGGGAGGATCCGTTTCACACGCTATCCGAGTTTCCCGCTTTTTATTTCCGTGATCTTTCCGCCTCCCCGCAGGATCCGGGCTAGCTTGACGCCTCAGAGCGCCCAGCCCTTGCGGTAGGGGCGATGCAGGAGAGCGCTGGCCCCGGCGTGATCAGGAATCTCCCCGGTCAGGGTGTCGTAATGGAAGGGCTCTCCCACGATCCCGGCGATGTTGGTCAACTGGATCAACTCCGTGAGTGGGCCCCCGATTGCGAAACTTGAGAAGGTCTCCCCCTTGCCCTTGCAGGCGTCAATCCATTCCCGGTGGTGACTAACGCCGCGCGGCAGCGTTTTTGGTGGCTCCTTGATGGAGCCCTTGTCCTTGGACAGGATTTCCGAACTCGTGTTCCACGGGTTGGAAGAATAGATGCTTCCCTTGGTCCCGATGAGCAGGGAACCGAATGAGCCCGGCTGCTTTCCATGGAGCAGATCCGCGGAAGGACGCATCTTCTGGCCGCTGGAAACAGTCAGTTTAACCGCCGGCATGTCCCCCCGGGCAGGGATATGGAAATGCACCCGGGTTGAGGCTGGGTAGCCTTCCGCATGAACCCCCGTGGCCTCGCCCTCAATGCGGATCCGCTTGGCGTTGCTGGAACCCCCGGGCTCCCAGAGTTCTCCAAGATTCAGGCAACGGAAGAGAAAGTTCCCGGTGTGGCAGCCCATGTCCCCGAGACTGCCACTGCCAAAGTGCCGCCATCCTCTCCAGATGAAGGGAAGGTAGCTCGGATGGTAGGGGCGCTCGGACGCTGGTCCCAGCCAGAGATCCCAGTCGAGATTGTTCGGAACCGTGGGGGTATCCTTGGGACGGGTCATGGTAGCGCTTCCATCGCTGACCCAGAGATACGCATTTTCAACAGGTCCCACCGTGCCGGCAGCACCCCATTCAGTAGCGCGACGCACCCCCTCTGATGCAGACCCCTGATTGCCCATCTGAGTCACCACCTTGTGCTTGGCAGCTGTCAGGCGCATCATGCGGGCCTCGTGAACAGTCCGCGTCAGTGGCTTTTCACAATAGACATGCTTCCCCTGCTTCATGGCCCCGACCGCGGCCACTGCATGGGTATGATCCGGGGTACAGACAACCACCGCATCAATCTCCTTGTCCATCTCCGAGAGCATCAACCGAAAATCCTTGTAGCGCTTGGTTCCAGAGTACTGTTTCAGCATCTGGGCTGCGCGTTTCTCATCAACATCACAAACCGCTACCACGTTCTCCCCGGAAACCCCACGGGTATTACTGACGCCTTGTCCCCCAACCCCGATACAGGCCACGTTCAGTTTTTCGTTCGCCTTGTATCCGAAGGCAACTTGGCTGCTGCAGATCAGGAGACCAGCTCCCGTCGACCCCTTGAGAAATCCGCGCCGGTTCAAAGATGTTTGCTTACCCATATCTCCCTTGTTTCCCCCAATCACGACCGGATCGCAAGAAAACTCGCGATCATTGGAATCACTACGATCACACGATCGCAGCATTCGACCCAGTCGGCCCTACTACACCGTTGATTAAGGAAGGCTGTCCCTTGAAACTAGGGAGGCAGGCAGGAGGAGGAGCCTCGCGGCCAATCCTGCCCTGAGCCAGAAACCCTGCTTCACGGTCCGACAGGAGGCCCCTCTGGAATATCTGTGACCCATGGATACAGGCTGAAACGGTAGCGATAGAGGGCCGCAACTCTCTCACGGGGAAGAATCGACTGATTTCCCCGACCTATGTTGGTATACCATCCATTCTGAAATGCGGCATTGAGGTGACCATAGCTGGCTCCAATCGTTATCCAGTCCACGTCATCCTGCCCCCTCAGTTGAAGTTCGCACATGGCGTCCGGCGGAAGCGTCTGAAGGAAGGTGGTCACCCCCACGTTTGGGCCATTGGCCGTCACTTCTAGCGGGATGGAGGGGCGGCTGACTGAATCGAGGGGATTGGTGTTAAAGATATATTCCAGCATATTGGAATAGTCATCGTTGTCAGGGTCGGAAAGAGCACCACTGGTCGAGGAGTCGCTCAGTTGACTCTCGTTGAAGATCCTCGTACGCCACGCCTCCATCGGGCTCATGAGATTCAGCGGAACAGGAAGACGGACCCGGAGTAGCTCCGTTGGGAGAGGAAGGAATTCAACCACGAACTGATCTTCCCCGGCACGCGGAGTATAAGTTAAATCGGAAGGGCGGGAATAGATCCCATACCATCCCGGGGAGGCCCCTCCTAAACGGGCGATTCTTACTGATCCTATCGCGGGTTGTGTCACTACGGTCGGGATGGCAATGGAATCAGGAAGCGGGAGACGGATATTCGACTGGAAGGCAGCGATTGAAACGGCGCGGGGCGAGGCCCCATTGTCGCCCACGCTGCTGGCGATCCAGATGTAAACGCCGATGGGTTCGGACACACCGCCCGCGGTAGTGACCCGGTAGCTCAAGGTTGTTACCCCTTCAAATCCCTCGGTGGGTTGAAACTGAAAATTCCCAGTCGCCAGATCGAACCCCGTAATCGTCCCCTCCGCCTGCGAATCATCGATTTCGAGATCAAGGATCTCCTGGAAAGGAACACCATCTTCATCGAGCAGGTTGTCATTAGTGTAGAGGCTGCGCTGAAGATGATTCGTGTCCAGAATCTCATCAATCCGGGTGCTGAACCAGTCTGGCTGTCCCGTCACCGCAACCGGGGCGGGAAGGACCGTAATCGCGACTTCGGCTTGCTCCACCCGGGTCAACCGGAGAGCGTCCAACTGAACCCCGAGGTCCGAACTCGCCGCTCCGTTCTGCTGGTTGTTTGCTCGAGCATTATGCATGGAAAATGCAAAACAGTGGTCCCCAGCGGCGAGTTCCACCGCATCGATCTCGATCAGATTCTGTGCGGTCTCTCCCGGACCAAAGGCGAAGCCGGTATTGGTGCCCTCCACCATGAGAAAATAGCCCGCAGGGGCCATCCGTGCCATCATGGCCCCGGGCTCAAAGGAGCGGAACAACTCCTGCCCGTTGAGATAGGCTATCACTCCGTCATCCCGTCTTACGATCGCGTTGAGTCGATAAACCCCGGATTCGGCAATCCGGAACGCTGTCCGCGCATATCCCGTGTAGCGCCTTCCGTTGATCGGAAGCG
This sequence comes from uncultured Roseibacillus sp., assembly GCA_963989605.1. Lineage (GTDB taxonomy): Bacteria > Verrucomicrobiota > Verrucomicrobiia > Verrucomicrobiales > Akkermansiaceae > Roseibacillus_B. The sequence continues at coordinate 20,549 of CAXEFH010000023.1, forward strand.
CCAGGCTGGTGTCAGGTGAGGTTCCAGCTACTCCATTATTTTGCGAATCTCCAAACTGGCCATAACCGACAAGACCTCTCGCACGCACCCACGACCTCGGAACCTCAAAAGCAAGCGTGCTCCAGACCTCGTCAAAGTTGGGAATATCAAGAGCCGGGGGTGTTCCGTCAACAGGACTGAACGCCCTCCAATTCGTCCGGGACGAAAGGACCGTGACCGGTGCCGCAACCGAAGCCCAGTAGCTGAAGACGTCATCGCCTGAGAAATTCGGGTCTGGCTGGTAAGTGAATCTGCCATTCTCGTTGAAAACCAGGCTCCCATGTTCCGGCTGCTGACTGATCCGCGCGGTCACGGATGAGAGATCAGGGTCGATGGCATCATTCTCAAAAATGCCCGGGTTCTGCTTGCCATCAACCACCAGCGATTCTCCCTGATTGATGGTATAGGCATCATTTGTGAGTGCCTGTCCGTAAAGAGACGGGCAGACGGAGACAAACCCCAGAAAAAAGAGAGTGATCAACACATACTGTTTCATCCTCTCCGTTGCGCTTGCCCGGTCCCGGGAAGCGATTGCAGAGCCTGCTAAAAGCAACCCGGGGTTAATAAGGTGTAACGAAGCGTTAACTGGTTTCTGTAACGCTGAAGTGGCGTGATTGCTGCTGCAACCACCGGGCCTTGGTGTCATGACCCGAAAAGCAGACATATGGTAAGATTTCATCTTGATTTCTAGCTGTTTGTTCTACGAGAGAAAGGGGGGTCATCTTTCAGTACTTCGTTGGTTATCAGTGCAATAAGCATAGATCGTGCCATCTCCAGAATCGTGTAAAATAAGGGATAGACTGTCGTAGTATGCCCACTCTAAACACAGTGCCGGACTTTCTTCCGGTGTCGGTAGCCGGGAGGAGTTCTTGCCCTGTCCAGCTCCGCAGGTTCGCGCTCCTCCAAAAAGCGATTCATGATTAATTTCTGCATCAGAGCCAGAGCGGCAGACCAACTCTGACATCAGCACGTTCTGTTTTGACGGAACTCCGGTGGCAAGTTAGGCCGAGGGCTATGCCAAAATTAAGTACAGAAGCTCTCGCGGCGAAGCGTATGCGGCGGAAATCGCTGATCCTGGAAGCAGCACCAGACGACCCTATCTACTCGCGTGGGTGGCAAGTCGGATCAGCACCTGTCTTCAGGACGTCTACGAGGGCTTCAAAACCGAATGATTCGGATAAGGGAAACCAACCTCATCCTGGGCTTGTTCCTCCTGTCTCTTATACACATCTGACGCTGCCGACGAATAGAGAGGTGTAG
>CAXEFH010000024.1:0-21269 GCA_963989605.1 uncultured Roseibacillus sp.
TTAATGATACGGCGACCACCGAGATCTACACCTCTCTATTCGTCGGCAGCGTCAGATGTGTATAAGAGACAGCCTTCTTGGGTATGCGATGGGAATAGTTCACGATTTGGACCGGGCCCGCGACGTGGTGCAAGACACCTTTATCAGGTTGTATCAGCAGGACAGGGACAAAGTGGGAAGAGGACTCAAAGCATGGCTTTACACGGTTTGCCGGAACCGAGCCCTTGATATTTTGCGGAAGGAGAGACGGCTGGTGGCGGTGAACGAAGAAAAACTGAAGGTCACGGAAGAACGCGTGGCTTCCCCGGATCATTCCATGGATTGGGGCGAGCGGGTTTCTCTTGTGATGGCGACGCTGGAAAAGCTTTCTGATAACCAGCGGGAAGTCATCAGACTCAAGTTTCAGCAGAATCTTTCCTACAGGGAGATCAGTGAGGCCACCGGACTCGCGGCTGGAAATGTCGGATTCCTTCTCCATACCGGCTTGAAGCGCCTGCGGTCGCTTTTGCCCGCAGACCTTTTGGATCGCCGCCTTTCAAAGTGATGAAACGTATCAACCATGATGATCCTCGTTGGACGGATTTTGTCCTCAGCGAACTCCCCGAACATGAAATGGCCGCCCTTCGTCAGGTGATGGAGAACGACGCTGCGGTTCAGACCGTTCTTGCTGAGACGGATCAGCTGGCCTGCTTGATAAGAGAGGGGTTTCGTAACGAAGTGTATGAGCTTGGGGAATCGAGGAGAGAGGCCATCAGAAAGGCGGGTCGCATACCTGATAAAGGTACGGTTGTTTCAATGACTCGCCGGCGTCGCGATTGGGTGCGACCTGCTGCTGTCGCAGCGGCGGCAGCTTTGATGGTTGGATGCTTCCTGTGGGTAATGCAGCAAATTCCCGTTGGAGAGGACAAGACTGCCTCGATTTCCAACGTAGCCGACTCGCGTTACCGGGAAGTCGTTCGAAGGCAAATCCTGCTGGGGAGCGCTCCCCGGGTGACAAGGCCGATGGCCGGGGGTGCGGGTGCTCCGCTGAATGCCCTGACCGAAGAGATTCCCGTTGTTCTTCCGGAAGTGCCAACTGAATTCATCGAAGAAGAATACCTGATGTTGAGAAAACTTTGGGATGAGTATCCTGAGAGGTTTATAGAGGAGGTCCAGACCGCCACCAGTAAGGCGCAGTTGTCGATGTTGAGCCACATCGCCCCGATGGCGGACAATCCATTTATATCCGCGGAGTCCAAACCGGAATCGGTAGTTCCATTGGTCTCCGGAACGGCGAGTTATCAGGTGGTGGAGAGGTTCGTCAGAGGCGAGATGAAATTGCCACCCAGAGGGAGTGTACGCATTGAAGAACTGATCAATCATCTTTCCTACGGAGATGATGGGGGAGCGAATCTCGGAAAGATCAGACTCTCCGTGGAAATCGCCTCCTGTCCCTGGGACAGGGAATTGATCCTGATGGGGGTTCTTCTGGAGAATGGATCGGAAGCCGTTGTGGCGAGCGAGACCGATGTCATTGTGACCATGGACCCTGATCTCGTGAAGAGCTACCGTTTGATGGGGTACGCCGGTCGGGAGGATCCGGAGATCGAAGGGAACAGTGGGCCGTCTTCCGCCGGATTGGCACCTGGAAGATCGAACTATGTTCTCTACCAGATCCGGCCCCGGGACTGGAGCGGAACGGAATTCCAGAAAGTCATGGCGAGGGTGAGCCTGCGAGCCGGCGTGCCTGCTGGAGAATTGGTTGTTCCGGTAACCAGCCCTCCCAAAGATTGGATGCTGGCCAGCAGCAACCTCAAGACCGCTGTTGCGCTCTCTGCATGGGGCATGGTCCTGCGGCAGTCGCCCTTTGGAAGCCCGCTGACGCACTTCGATATAGGTCGAATGGCGAAGTCAGCGCTGGAGGAAACCGATGCGTCGGAACTCAAGAGACGAGAAGCACTGCAGCTGATCCTCGATTCTCTGCCCCTCTTTGAAATCGATTCTGGCTCCTGAGATGCTTCAGCAATCAGGAACCCGGGAGGAAGATTGAAATCAGGGAGCCCCCTGCTAGTTTCCTGCTCGAGGCGTCCAATGATACGATTTTTGAGACCGAAATTACTAGTGGCTTTAGCCCTCCTGCTCGCACTGGTGGCAGGATTCACGCTGTGGGTGAGCGGACCTCGGGATAATCCTAGTTATGAGTCAGCCTTCGTTGAATTCATCTGGCTGTCCTATCCAGCGGGGATCTCCCTCGCGTCATTCCAAGAGAGTGGTGAGAAAATCGATTCGGTTCTCCGTGAGCGCGAGGCGGGTTATCTTGCTGGAGTTACCAGTCGGGGCGACCCGCCCGAGGTTGTAGAAGTAGAATTGGCGGTGGATCTGGACCTTGAAGCGGGAAAGAGCCTCGTCGAGGAGTTCAAGGTGCTTGGGGTTGTCCCGGAGGAGGTTGAAACCTCCGGGGGCTCCTACCCCAGGAGTGATCTGGTGGATGAAGTAAACCCGAGATGATACGGTGTCATCTAGAGCCCGGGTTACAGGAAATCGGCCTGAGATGGCGTCTCGAATTCCGAGGCCATGACATTTGGACATCTTGGATTGATAGGCTAGGGTAGCGGAAGTGACTGCGAATCCTTGCACTCTTCTGGTAGATAATGGCTCTCACCGGGCCGAATCAACACTGAGTCTTCGGCGGATTGCGAAGGACCTGGGGTCGCGTGTGAGCAGTGAGGTGAACCCCGTCTCCCTTCTCCATTCGACGAGAGTCGATCCCGGCGATCTGGGAGGAACCCCCGCCCAGATTTTTGAGCCCTTTTTGAAAAAGCAGCGGGAACTGGGTCACGATTCATTTCTGGTGATACCTTTCTTTTTCGGGCACAGCGCTGCGATCTATGAGTATCTTCCTCAGCGTATCAGAGAAATGAGGGAAGGCTGGCCCGAACTCGAGGTCCGGGTGGCTCCCCCGATGGTCAGGATTGATGAGCCAGAAGACGCCCGGGTTGCAGCTATTCTGGGAGACCTCGTAGTGCGAAAGATTAGTGAGGAGGGTCTCGTTCGTCCCGCGGTGACCCTGGTCGACCACGGGACTCCCCGCGCGGCGGTCAATAAGGTACGAAACCACGTTGCGGGGCAGTTGGCCGAAATTCTGGGCGATCAGGTTTCAACCGTGGAGGCATCCTCAATGGAACGTCGGGAAGGAGATGAATATGCCTTTAATGAACCCCTCCTGGAGAAGTTGCTGGGGAAGGACCAATTTCGTCGAGAGGTTGTATTGTCCATGCTCTTCATATCACCGGGGCGCCACGCCGGGCCGGGGGGGGATATCTCCATGATCAGGGAAGAGGCCGAAAAAAATCATGAGGAGCTCCGAACATATGCGAGCGACCTGTTCGCTACCCATCCTGAAGTTATTGACCTCCTCGCTGAGCGCTTCGCGCAGGGCCTTTCAGACCTGCCTATTTCGGGAGAGGTACCTGCCCCGGACGCCCTTTGATGAGGTATGGCCGCGCTTGAAAATCTCGAATTTTGGTGGGATCCGGTAGCCCGGGGCGGTCCGGAGAACATGGCTGTAGACGGTTGGTTGTTGGATCAGGAAGTGGCCGTCCTCCGAGCCTACGACTGGGAGGGAAGCTGGGGGAGCCTTGGCTATTTCGGGGAACTGGCAACGGCCCGCAAGGTATTGCCCGGGGTGCCGCTTGTCCGGCGAGCGACTGGCGGGGGAGTGGTCGATCATCGAGACGACCTTACGTATACACTCGCGATTCCCAGAGAATGTCGCCTTGCAGGGGCGAAAGGGAGCGAAAGCTACCGCATTATTCATTCAGCGCTGGCAGCTGCGCTGCATAAGGCTGGCCACGAAGTCTACCTTGTTCATGAGGATCACGATATTGACTCTTCTTCATGTTTTGCGAAGCCAGTTGCATGGGACCTGATTGATGGGCGGGGCGCAAAGATCGCCGGAGCCGGGCAGCGCCGTACGAGAAAGGGGCTGCTCCATCAGGGGAGTATCATGCTGCAGGACGCTGCTGACGGAACAGAAATTCTCATGGAGCTTGCCAGCGAACTGGCTCAGCTTGTAAAGCCTTCAGAAAATAACCCATCAGGTGATGAGCTATCCTCGCTTGTCAGTCAGTTTTCTGATGCAGCCTGGCTGGATCGCAGGTAGCGCCAAGTCAGTTGCTCTCAGAGTGCTCTTCCTTCAGGTGGTCCCCGAGGATGTCCCGGCCAAAGTCTCCGTCAAAAAGCCGCCAGACGGCATGGGCGTGGTTGGCTCCGTTCTGCGTGTTGGCGTATTCCACCATGAATGCCCCCTCGTCCGTAATGCGGAAGTAGTGAGGCTCCCCTTTCTTGAGGCCTCCAGCCCACGCAAAGCGCAGCTTGTCGACTACCCCGGCAATTTCTGACAGGGCCGGGCGAGCCACCTCGGCCCGGGTATTGCTGGCAAATTCCCGTAGTATTCCGAGGAGCATAGTTTTCTGTTCATTACTCATGTCGCCTCCTGTCACTCCCTGTGATTCGGGTTTGCTGGCAACCCGATCCTGACTGGAGAGAATATCTCGCGGCGCTTTTTCGGAGATCACTGCCGTCTTTCCTGTCTTTTTCAGGGACAACGCGAGGGCACGAGCTTGTTCCTCCAGGCGACCCAGGGGTCGCGTCCCCTTGTATGGTCCTTTTTGCACGATCGCCGGGTTTGTGCCGAAGAATGCAGGCGTTGCTACAACGTTTCCATTGACGATTGTGTAATTAAGGGAGAGATGGTGTCCCTCAAAGCGCCAACCCCAGATTCCCTTCTTCGGCTTCGTAGAGGGATCCCCGAAGATGGCGATGTAATATTTCTGAGTGTCACGCCTTACAGGGTCGTTTTCCATTTCTGCCAGAATGGCCTCCAAGCCCATGATGGCAGTCGCGTTCAAGACTCCTTTCTGGCTAAGACCACTCGCGAGGAGTGCGTAGGCAGAATGCGTCTGAGCAGGAGTCAGTTCGCTGAGTTTGAGACCCTTGCGGTCGAGAGGGATGAAGTGCCAGTTTTCCCGTTCCTCATCCGAAAAATCGAAGATAGCCTTTGCCTTCTGCTCAGGCTTCAAGCCCTTAAGGAAGTTCAGGGCGGCCCTACCCATTTCCGTTGCGGGATTACCAGCAAGGGCAAGCGGGGCAGAGAGAAAAAGAACGGCGAGAGCGAGGCGTTTCTTCATGGTGGTCGTGATCTTGCGGGGGTTAGGTTGGATTGAAAGCGCAATTTACACTTGTTCTGGGAATGGCCTGGGAGCCTTTCTCTCAAGGGTAAGACCTTATCATCCCAGACCGAGCATGCCGCTCGCCACCAGCAGGTAGATAAGCATCCCCGAGACATCCACAACGGTTGTGACAGCGGGCGCGGCAATGACTGCCGGGTCGAGGCGGACAGCACAGGCTCCGAGAGGGAGAAGGGCTCCAATCAGGGTGGAGGCCGTGACCTGAACGGCCAGAGCTACCGCCACCGCTGAGCCAAACGCGCTGAAGGGGATTCCCGGAGCCACCTCCGGATGGGGATGGAAAAGCGGCAGGACAAAAATTGCGACCACTGCAATTGCGATGCCGAGAATGGCTCCCAGCATTGCGCCGAGTCGTAATTCCTTCCATGCGACCTTGAGTGCGTCCCTGGCGTTTAATTCGTTAAGGGCCATGGCCCGGATCGCTACCGTGGATGCCTGCCCTCCGGAATTTCCTCCTGCTGCAATGATCATGGGCAGGAAAAGCATGAGAAGAGGAATGCCCCTCAGTGTTTCCTCGAAGCGAAACATGACCGCTCCTGCGGCAATGGACAGAAGTGCAAGGCCGACAAGCCAGATGACACGACGGCTGAAGTGGGTGGTAACCCGGGTGTTGAGATAACCTTCTTCAGATTGCTCGCCAGTCAAGCCCGCCTGCTTTTCAATGTCCTCCGTCGATTCCTCGCTAAGGATTTCCATTGCGTCGTCAGAAGTGATGACCCCGAGAAGGTGGTTTTCCTCGTCCACGACTGGCAGGGCGTACATGTCATATTTCAGCACCGCGATGGAGGCCTCTTCCTGATCGGTATCAGCAAGGACGGTGTGCTCGATGGGTTGCATGATCGCACCTACGGGCGTCTGCCAGGCATTGAATGTCAGATCGCGCAGTCTCAACTTTCCGGCAAGCTGGTTGTTCTGGTCATGGACGAAGATCCTGCTCAGGGTCTCTGTGTCCTCAAGGTCGGGCCTAAGGTGGTCCAGTGCCTCCTTCACCGTCATACTCACCGAGACGTTGCCGATCTGGGTCGTCATTCGCCCACCCGCCGTATCTTCGGGATATTCAAGAAGGGTCCGGGTGAGTTCCCGTTCTTCATGTGCACCGAGCAGGCCGATCAGCTTTTCCCGCTTCCGTTCATCTTCCACATCTTGAAGAACGTCGACGCGATCGTCGTCCGGGAGTTCCTCAAGAACTTGCCGCTGCTGGCTTGGTTTTAGGTAGTCGAGGGCTTCCTCGACAAGCGGGTCTGGAATTTCGGCGATAACTTCTGAAAAGGATTCGGAAGAAAGGGTTCGGACGAACCAAGCCTGACTTTTGCGGGAAAGCTCCTCGTAGATTGCGGCAAGGTCTGCGTAATGGATCTTTTCCGACGCCGACAGGAAAGCACTTCCATCACGCGCGGTTACCGCCCGTCTCAAGTCCTCCAGAATTTCAGGATTCTCTTCCGGCACGGGAGCAGACTAGAAAGGGAGTTCTATTTGAGAAGTCCAAACCGGCTGAGGATGGCTCAGTTTTTCTTTGCCGGGAGTTCCTTCGGGTAGCCTATTTAGGCTTAGACCTTTCTCTCCGCGTGGCTCTGGGTCCTTCGGTGCCGGCAGCTCAGGATCTCGACATGGATGGGCTCCCGGACTGGTGGGAGTTAGCAAAAGGCCTGAGTGTTTTCGACGATGGCAGTGATCCGGCGAGTCGTCAGAATGGACCGAGCGGCGATCCTGATGAGGATGGTATTTCAAACTTAGAGGAATATGTCATCGGGCTGGATCCTAATTGGCCCAATCTGAATTCAGTTCCTGAGCTCGATTTCAGAATCAAGGCCGAGGATCGGGTGCAGCTGAACGTTTTCAGTATTCCCGATCGGTTTTACCGCTTGTGGTAGAGCCGTCATCTTGAAGTGTGGTCGCCACTTGGTCCGGTGATTGATACCGGAGCAGACGTTCTTCCCGCACGATACGAAATTACGGACCATGAGCTCCCCGATACCGTTGAAAGGTATTACCGGCTCGAGGTGAGCTTGCCCTGAGTCAGTGAATTCCCTGACAGATCAATTGCGTTCTCCGCTAATTCCTCGAACATGTTCCTAGAGAACCTGGCTGACGAAATTCGTGCGGCTGAATACCTCGAACTGCTCCGGTTCCTCGCCTGTTCCGATAAAGCGAGGGGCAATATCCAGTTCCCTCTGAATCGCCACTGCCACACCTCCCTTGCCAGACCCATCGAGCTTGGTGACGATGACACCGGAGAGAGGAACAGCCCGGTTGAATTCGCGGGCCTGATTGAGCGCATTGCCCCCAGTGGTGGCATCAACCACGAGAAAAGTCTGGTGAGGAGCGTTTTCATCCTGTTTTCCAAGGATGCGATTAATCTTTCCAAGTTCCTCCATCAGGTTGTGACTGGTGTGCAGCCGCCCAGCAGTGTCGCATATCAGAACCTGCGTCCCGTTGCTGATAGCCTGCTGGTGAGCCGTGTAGCAGACAGATGCCGGATCTGCATTGGCGGCCCCCTTGACCAGTGGGATTCCTAGCCGTTCCGACCATCGTTCCAGTTGTTCGACCGCGGCAGCTCGAAATGTATCGGCAGCAGCCAGGGTGACTGAGGCTCCCTTCTGGGAGAAGAGATTCGCAAGCTTTGCAGCGGAGGTCGTTTTACCAGTTCCGTTGACCCCAACCACGAGAATCACCAAGGGCTTCCCGTCTTCCGGAAGGTCGAGAATCGGCTGATCCTCGGGAAAGATCTCAGAGATTCGATTGCGAGCTGCGTCCACCACATCATCTGCTGAGATCTGACGCCCCAGATCCCGGAGGGTATCAACGATTTCGAGGGAAGTCCTCACCCCGAGATCTGCCGAGATAAGGTCAGCTTCCAACTCATCCCAGTCAACATCCGAGCGATTAGCGACCTTATTGTAGAGGTTCTTGAAGAATCCAGCCATGATAGGAGAGATGGGGAAGACAGGGAGTGACGCTCTTTCGAGAAGGTCTCTTTCGATCCGTTTCGGTTCGGAGGTTCTCGAATTCCCTACTGGAGGCAAGATATTTGAATTGTCGCCGGCATCTCTTCTCAGGGAAGGGTCTGCCGGCCAGTCCGAAGAAGAGCCTTGCGGAGTTTCCCCGGGTAGTCTGTGGTGATCGAGCGGGATCCCATCCTGAGAAATCGCCGGGCGACGGCAGCATTGTTGACCGTCCAGACGTGATGCTGAAAGCCTTTCTCCCGGAGGATCTTGAGGTGATCCTCACGTAGCCCGGGATGAGCGCTGGAGCCTAGTCCGCTGACATCCAGATCCTTGAGAGTTGCGATCAGAGCTTCGATCTTATTATCCGGATCACCAGGAGTCTTTGATTTAAAACCATAGAGCCAGTTGACTTTCCATTCAGGACGCTGCCTCCTGACCGTCCGCACTACGGCCTCCGAGAAAGAAATGACAACAATCTGTTCATTGGAAAGTCCGCTTCTCTTGACGGCCTGAAGAAGTGCAGGAACGATTTCGACGCCGCATTTGATTTCGATGAAAATCTGTTTTCCCGGGGGAATGCAGTGGAAGACCTCCTCAATGGTGGGGATTCTTGTCCCAGCAAACTCCCTGCCTTTCCAAGACCCTGCGTCCAGTGACTGGAGTTCTGCCAGAGTCGTTTGACTGATGGTATAATTCTCGCCGGTCAGTTTGCTGGTGTTTCGATCGTGAAAACAGACGATTCGTCCATCATTGGTGAGGTGAAAATCACCCTCGATAGCGTCAGCGCCCTGCTTCCATGCGAGACGGAATGCGCGGAGGGTGTTTTCGGGCGCATCTCCGGACGCGCCCCGGTGCGCAACAATGAATGGTTCAGCCAGGACAGGCATCGCGAGAGACAACAGAATGCAAGTCAGCGTTTTCAAGAAGGAAGACGGTTTCAGGGAAAATGGATCAGGAATAATATTTCAAATAACCGTAGATAGAATCAAGGGGAAGTAGTCTGCTTGGAGCTCGACAGCCTCTTCAGGTAGAGTCGTCTCCATTTCACGTGGGCAGATTTTCCACCGTGGACCTGCAGAGCGATAAAGCCCTCGGGGGTAAAATGGTTTGCATCATCATCCTCAAAGTCGGCGCGGGGAATTCCGTTGAGCCAGGTCTGGATTCGCTTGCCATGACATTTGATCACGATCGTATTCCATTCAGACCATCTGAAGACCTCTCTTCCTCTCAGGGAAAAGGTTGATGCCGTTTGCTGACCACTTCCGGCTGTGAAGATTCCCGGGTAGAGCCATCCGCGTCGTGCTTCATCATAGATTCCGGCTGTGTAGGATCGCTTCTCGTTATTGTCGTGCTCGCACTGGTAACCAAACACCCTCCCTGTTTTGTGCCGCTGACGGGATCGAAACTGACATCCGGAATTTCCAGATCGATCAACAAACTGAAATTGGAAGATGAGAATGAAGTCACGGAAGATTTCTTCAGTACAGAGAAATGTGTTCCCCCGAATGTTCTTCCCGTATCCGATAATAGCGCCATCTTCCACCTTGTATCTGCCGGTTCCTCCGGACTTGCGCCAGCCCTTCAGGGTCTTGCCGTCAAAAAGCGAGATATATCCATCCCTCAGGAGGGTAGCAGTATCTGCCCCAAAGGCTGGTTCAGCCGACGGGATGGCCTTTTCCGGCATGCTCGATCCAAGGCAGGGTGCCAAGGCGAATAAGATGAAGAGATACCTCATTGTTTCCATGCTCGGGCATGGGAACAGTGCTGACGAGGAGAAAGCAGTCAGGAAACATTCAGCAGGCTCTGGTTGAGTCCCACGATGGCCTCCTCCTGATGCCCGGCGGAGAGAGTGATACGTAGTCGAGCTGAGCCCCGGGGCACGGTTGGGAAGCGTATTGCTGGTGCAAGGTATCCCTTCTCAAGCAGGGTGGCAGAAGCGCGAAGTGCCATCTCGTTGTCTCCCAGGATTACAGGAATGATGGCGCTGGCGGGCTGCTTGCCGAGGAGTTCAGAAAGTCTTGATATATTGGACCACAGTCGATCCCTGAGCTCCACACCTCGCGATGACGCGATAATATCTATCCCGCACAACGAAGCAGCAGCCTGGGCGGGAGGTGGGGCGGTAGAGTAAATAAAGGGCCGAGCCTTGTTCGTGAGGAGATTAATCCATGCTCGGCTTGCCGCAAGATACCCTCCGGCAGAACCTACCGCTTTCCCAAGGGTTCCCATTTGGAGAGCGATACGGTCCTGTAGACCCAACTCTTCAGCGAGTCCCTGTCCTCCGGATCCAAGTATTCCGACCGCGTGCGCCTCATCAAGAAGAAGAAGAGCATGGTATTTCTCCACGAGATCGACGATCTCTGCGAGCGGTGCGCGGTCACCATCCATGCTGAACACGGATTCCGTAACCACCAGAAGGCGCGAGTTGTCGGAAATCTTTTTTCGGTAATGCCCAAGAAGGTTCTCAAGTTTGTCGAGGTTGTTGTGCGGGAAGATCCTTAGAGTTGCTCCTGATCGGCGAGCCCCATCGATCAGGCAGGCGTGGCAGAGCTTGTCCATGATGACCACGTCCCCACTGGTCAGAAATGCACCAAGCGCTCCCATTGCGGTCGCATAGCCGTTGGCGAAGGTCAAGGCGGCCTCGGTGCCTTTCCATTCTGCAATTCTTTCCTCAAGATCCCGATGGGGGAGGAGCGATCCGGAGATCAGGCGTGACGCCCCGGCGCCGGTTCCGTAGCGCCCGGTTGCCTCACAGGCGGCGTTTACGAGGGCTTCATCGCGGGAGAGACCTAGATAATCATTCGAGGAAAAATTGACTACCGGCAAGCCATCGGAAGTGGAAAGAAGCTGGTCACTTGAAAGCCCGGAGCGCAGACTCCTGAGGAGACCTTCCTGATGCAGGGTTGCCAGTTCATCTTCCGGTTCGCGCATGGTAAACCGATCAACTTCTGGTTCCGAGGGCCATTGAGGGCCGAATCATCTGCGGAGATTCGAGAGCCCAGCGCAGCAGGGACTCGGAATCGTTCCATATAGCTGCTGGGGTGCTTCCAAGAACAACCGCAATGACGGTTCTGCCATGCAGACTGCCACTCGCGACAAGGCATTTTCCAGAGGCTCTCGTGGTTCCGGTCTTCATACCGGTGGCGAAAGGAAGGCTCTTTAACAGTCGGTTGGTGTTGGTTAGCTTACTGACCTTTCCACTATTGTGGACAAAGTTGTAATTTCGGACTGTCAGGGGCTTTCGAATGGAGGCTTGACGATAGGCATGGCGAGCGAGCTTCGCGATATCCCTGGCGGTGGAGAACTGACCTTTCTCTGTCAGGCCGTGCGGATTCCGAAAGTTCGTATCGGTCATCCCGAGAGAACGGGCACGGAGATTCATCTGTCGGGCAAATCCATCAACGCTTCCAGCCACGTCCCGGGCGAGGGCAACGGAAGCGTCGTTTGCACTTCGTACAAGGATGGCTTTGAGCAGCTGTCCACGGGTGTAGCTGTGACCTGTCTTGAGATAAAGTTTGGTGGGTTCAACCGAGGTGTCGCTCGCCTGAATGACGACAGGGTCATCCAGCGATCCTGCTTCAGTGACGAGCACAGCCGTCATCAGCTTCTGCGTGCTAGCCACCGCACATCTATGGTCGGCGTTCTTCTCCATCAGCACCTGGCCGGTGTCGACATCAATCACGATGACTCGCTTGGCTTCGACAGACGGAGGTCCTCCCTCTGGCGAGACAATCGAGGGAGGAAGCGGACTATAAGGCAACCTCGGCGTTGTGGCGAGGTGTGAGGGTACGCACGCGAAAACCAGCAATGACAATGCCAGACAGGCCAAGTGGGGGCCGGGTGCAATGTTCATTGAGCATGATATTCACATTCGTTGAACCATTCTCAAGAGCCAAATTACCTCCAGACCTTTGAAGTTAGGGTAAATTAATCCTTGCTTTACAGGCCTCTGGAAGACATTACTGTTCATAATAACATTAACTGTTCAAATGTCTTATAAACTCACTGGCCGGCAGCAGGAACTACTCGACTTTCTCCGCGAGTCACATCGGAAAACCGGTGTGATGCCTTCCACACGAGAGATTCAGTCCCATTTTGGGTTCGCGAGTCAGACCGCGGCCATGAGTCATCTGCGTGCCCTTGAGCGGAAAGGGGCCATCAACCGACTTCCCGGGAAGGCGCGCGCGGTGGTGCTACCTGAAGAGCTGGAACGCGAGGAAATCATGGATATCCCGGTTTACGGTGACATCGCCGCTGGGATGGCTCAGGACGTTGCACCAGAGAGGGATGGATGTGTCTCGATTGATGTTGCGAGCATCGGCCTTTCCAGGACCAAGAAGGTATTTGCACTGAAAGTGCGGGGCGATTCGATGATTGATGCGCATATTTGTGATGGAGATACCGTGGTGTTGGAAATGCGAGAACCTCGTGATGGTGACGTTGTGGCTGCCTTGATTGATGGAGAGACGACCCTCAAACGCTATGTAGTCAATGAAGGGGCGCCCTACCTGCAGGCAGAGAACGAACTGTATCCCGATCTTGTTCCCCTGAGCGAACTGGTGATTCAAGGAGTGATGGTGGCATTGCTGCGGAAGGCGGCCTGAACCTGTGGACCGCTCAGAGCGGTCTGGTTGTCAGGGCCTTCTCGAGACAGTTGGTTTGATCCGACATGATAGCGGATTCTCCTGTTCAATGATCATGCGAGCCTCGGTTCCATTTTTGTGCGGGAGAGAGATCCTTGGTGGCAGATGTCCTGAATGGAGTCGTGAAAAAAGGCCTGCCACCGATCAAGCCATGCGAGGAAACCGAGGCTGTTCCCCGGTCAGCGAGTAACCCTGCCGTTGCGACAGGAAGCTGAGGTGAAAATATGCGTGGGGAAACGCCCTTCCACCCGACTCGTATGGCCGGATTTTGAAATTGCCTTTGGCAGAATCGGGAAGGGACGTGTAGAGTTCCCTCAGGCAATGCCGTTCAAAGTCGTAGTTCTCCGCTCTCATTTGAGCCAAATTTTGGTGAAGAAGCTACTGTGGGTGATAATTTCCATTCTCGTGCTACTTCCCCTCAGGATGCTGCTCTCAGCCGAGGTGCCGCAGGCTGATCTTGAAAGATACCGGCAGGAAATAGCACCGGTTTTGAAAGCCGCCTGCGCGGGATGTCATGGTCCGAAAAAGCAGAAAGGAAGCTTCAGAATAGATACTCTCGATTCGGATTTATTGACGGGTGGGGATGTTAGCTGGTGGTTGGAGGTTTTTGAGGTGATTAGCAATGGTGAAATGCCCCCTGAGGACGCAGACCATCCCCTCAAGGACGAGGAGAAGGCTCGAATTGTGGATTGGTTGTCCGGGGAGATCCAGTTGGCATCCCAGGTGAGGAGGAGCCGGGAAGCGCATACGTCATTTCGGAGAATGACGCGCTATGAATATAACTATTCGATGCAGGATCTGCTGGGTCTTCCTTTTGACTTCTCCCGCGACCTGCCCCCGGAGACCTCCTCCGAGGACGGTTTCAAAAATAGTTCAGAAATGCTGCAGATGACTGCCATGCAACTGGTGCAATACCGGAAGCAGGCTCGGCGGGCACTACATTCGGCGACGATACGGGGGAAGAGACCGGATCCGGTCTATTACGGAATCCCCATGCGGGCCTTCACAGAGCGCTTTGATCCGGAGCATGCTGCGTCGGTGGCCCGAACCCTGAAAAGGATCCGGGAAAAGGATATGTCTTTGCAGGAGGCCCTGCAGGCCGAGGAGAAGAAATACCGGGGGAGGCCCGGAGGAACCTACTTCAGGAATCTGATTACCGGCCAGGGAGTGAAACCAAGATGGAGCTACCATGGAGCAAAATATGCATGGAAGCCAGTTTCCAAGCGTCCCGAGATCCCGCCCGCCATGGAGGATGTGGTTGTCATTGCACCGAACCAGAAATTCGTCGTCGATGTGGGAAATGGCCTGCCGGATGAGGGGAACATGCGTGTGAGGATCCGAGCGGCACGTTTGTTGGAAGAAAATACGGACGATCGCCATCATCCGACCCTGCGGTTATATTTCGGAAACCAACCGAGCAATGACTCGCGCCTGTCTGTAAACGTAGGGAGAGATGTCGTGATCGATGCCCCCCCGGGAGACGCCCGCTTCTACCATTGGGACGTTCCGCTGGGAGAGGTGCCTCGCAATGCATTTCGCGACAGCCACAGACTTGGGCAATTACCCAATCCAGGAGAATTTCTTTCTCTTCTTAATACCTCCAGTGTCCCAGCTTCCCTGACGGTCGATTACCTTGAGATCATCGCCCCGGCGCTGGAGCAGTGGCCTCCGGAGTCACATACTCGTATTTTTCCTCCAAGGGATGAAGATATTGAGGAGGAGGTTTACGCGCGAGAAGTGCTCACCGGTTTCATGGAGCGTGCGTGGCGTCGGCCAGTGACGGAGGCGGAAGTCAGCCAGAAGCTGCTTCTCTACGACCGGTTGAGGCCCGGATGCATCGATTTCCAGGAGGCGATGGTGGAGGTGATGGCTTCGGTTCTGTCCTCCCCTAAATATCTCTACCTTGGCCGGATTGCTGGGGAGGGTGAGGATGGGCGAAGGATAACGGATCTTGAATTAGCCAGCAGGCTCTCGTTTTTTCTCTGGAGTAGCCTTCCGGATGAGGAACTACTGACCGCAGCCGCAACAGGATCACTGTCGAAGGGTGCGGTTCTGGAGCAGCAAACCCGTCGGATGCTGACGGACCCCAAGGTTCAGCGATTTGCCCAGCACTACACGCGGCAGTGGCTGGGGATGGAAGAGTTGGATTTTCTCAAGTTTGATACCAAGGTCCACGGGAGAGTAGATCCCCTGCTGGTAGAATCGATGAAACGAGAGCCTGTCGCTTTCTTCAGTGAAGTCTTGGGGCAGAACCGATCGATATTTGAGTTTTTGGACTCAGACTATGCTCTTTTGAATGATCGGCTTGCGAGGCATTACGGGTTGCCGGAGGTGCTGGGTCACCAGTTACGGAAGGTCGCTCTCTCACCCGATGACAGGCGTGGTGGGCTCCTTGCCCAAGCAGGGTTGCTTGCAATGAATTCCAATGGGAAGGACTCTAATCCCTTAAAGCGTGGTATCTGGATACTGGAAAATCTTCTTAATGATCCCCCTCCGCCGCCACCTCCGGCCGTCCCTGAGATCGATCTGGCGGACCCTGATATTCTCAAGCTCACCCTCAAGCAGCGCATGGAGGATCATCGAGATGATCCGGCCTGTGCGTCGTGTCACTCCAAGATTGATCCGTGGGGTATCGCCTTTGAAAACTTTGATGCCCTCGGGCGGTGGCGTGACATGGTTCGAGGTGCTCCGGTTGATGCTTCCAGTATGCTGTTTAACAAGGAGGAACTGCATGGGATCAAGGGAGTGAAGGATTATCTCCTGAATAATCGTCAGAAGCAGTTTTCCCGTGCGATGACTCATAAGTTGGCGTCTTATGCTCTTGGCCGACCGATCACTTTCAGCGACCGGTCGGAAGTGGACCGTATCAGCACTGAGTTGCGAGAGGGTGGTGGCGGATTACGAGATCTTGTACTTCTGATTGTTAAAAGTGATTTATTTCAGTTAAACTAGGGTCAATCCGCAGGAGCATGTCGAATATTCCCCTATCTTCTCTCGACCGTCGGAAGTTTCTACGTGGTGCAGGTGTCGCCCTTGCTCTTCCATGGATGGAGACATTTTCCAGCCCGGACCGGGCAGGGCGAGAGTCCGCTCGGCGAAAGCGACTCGCCTGTTTCTACCTGCCTGATGGTGTGCCGATGCCCTTGGAAGAGGATCCGTCGTTCAAAGACTGGAGCTGGTTTCCGCATGGCGGGCGCACGGACTTCCGCCTCACCAAGTGCATGGAAACTCTGGCGCACCTGCGCGATGAGATGACCATCTTCTCCGGTCTGTCACATCCTGCTGTCCGGCGGGTTCATGGGCACCGGAATGCGGATCAGTTTCTCACCGGAGCGAACACAGGAGCGATGGATGATGAGTATGAAAACAGTATCTCTCTCGATCAGGTGTTTGCAGCTCACGCCGGGGAGCACACACGGCATGCGTCTCTCGTCTTGTCAACAGATGGAGGCACTGGGTCCCCCAGGGGCGCACACACTCTTTCCTTCAATGCCGAGGGTCGGCCCATTCCCGCGGAGCATAAACCCAAGCGTATATTTGATATGCTTTTTGTGAAGAGCGGTCCGGATGCCGCTCGTCGGCTTGCCCTGAGCGAGAGTGCTCTCGATGATCTCATGGAGGATGCGCGTTCGCTGAAGCATTCACTCTCCAAGCATGATCAGGAGACTCTCGCTGAATATCTTCAATCCGTCCGGGAGACGGAGGTAAGGGTGGAAAAAGCTCGGCGCTGGCTCGACGTGGCTCTGCCGGTGGTGAGTGCCGATGGACTCAAGCTCGACGTCACGCCCGAGGATCCGAGGAACTTCCTCCGGACAATGTATGAGCTGATTTTCCTTGCCTTTAAGACAGACTCGACCCGGGTGGCTACCTACCAGCTAGGAAGAGAAAACGGAGTAGGAATCAGTGATTACCTAGCTCGTGCGGTGGGCTTCAGAGCTGCTCACAGTCTCTCCCATGAAACCAAGAACCCTGACGGGTACAAGAACTTCGGGGTCTACTGCCGTTTTATCAACGAAGAGCTTGGGAGGTTCGCAGACCGG
Source organism: uncultured Roseibacillus sp. (assembly GCA_963989605.1). Lineage (GTDB taxonomy): Bacteria > Verrucomicrobiota > Verrucomicrobiia > Verrucomicrobiales > Akkermansiaceae > Roseibacillus_B. The sequence continues at coordinate 16,857 of CAXEFH010000024.1, forward strand.
CTGAAAGCGACCCCTGAGCCAGGAGGAGAGGGTAGCATGCTTGATCATACGGCTGTGTTTTTCGGTTCGGCTTCCAGTGCATTTCACTTGTCCCGGAACTATCCTCTGATCCTGATGGGCGGCCGCAAACTGGGATTCAAGCATGGGCAGTATTTGAAATATGGTCGTGGCAACGAAGAGAATCAGGCAACGGCGGGCATCAGCAGTGATTCCGGCTGGCAGAAGGAAATGAATTATACGGAGTTACCCCTCTCAAACCTATACCTGACGATGCTGCAGAGACTCGGGGTGGAAACCGAGAGCTTTGGCGGAAGTGTCGAGACCATCGCGGAAGTGTAAAGCCAGGTTGCCCGAGGCAGACTTGGATCCGGAAGAGCAGAAACCCATCAATTCACTGAGAAGATATTTTCAGCTCCCTTGCTGTCTCCTATTGGCATGTCTACTGGTCCCGGGTTCATTGGGAGCACGAATCCAACGGGCTGCAGATGCTCCGCAGCCGCTTTCTCCTGAGGAAAGTGCGCAACGTATTCTATTACCCGAGGGATTTCAGATTGATCTGGTTGCGTGCGAACCAGTAGTCAAGGAGCCGTCCGGCATCGCCTTTGACGAACATGGGCGGGTTTTCGTTTGCGAGCTCCATGGCTACAATATCGAGGGGCACATCGATACGCAGGAACTCAACAAGAGCGGTAAACTCGATAAAACGGTTCGGCGCATCCGATGGGAGTTCAAGGGGGGAAAAATCGCAGAGGAGGCAGTCAGGCAGCAATATGGAGTGGTCAAGTTGCTGACTGATACGGATGGGGACGGGATCATGGATAAGGCGGAGGTCTGGGCCGATGACCTCCCGCCATGTTATGGGATTGTCGCTGCGCGCGGAGGGGTCATTGTGGCCTGTGCTCCCCACATCATGTTCTTTGCCGACCGGGATGGTGATGGGAAGCCGGAGGTGCGTGAGACTCTTTACACGGGATTCAAGGTCAATACCATTGAGAGGGGTATCAACAACCCGATCTGGGGACTCGACGACTGGATCTACGTGGGCAGTGGTTCGGGAGGCGGAACGATCACGGGGCCGAAACTCAAGGGGCGCGTCGAACTCGGAGCTTCCGACTTCCGGATCAAGGCGGATGGCTCGGCGATCGAGCATGTGAACGGAAGCGTCAGCACGTTTGGCCTGACGATGAATGATATCGGTGATCGCTTTCCATCCTCCGGGGGGAACCCGGCCCGGTATGCGCTCCCGCTGCCGCGTCATTATCTTGCCCGCAATCCGCACGTGGCAACCCCGGGGTCAACCCAGGGGGCTGCGGATTACGGTAACGGTTATCGGATCAGTGAGCCGCATCCGTGGCGTGTCAAGCGGGGCAGGGATCCGGCCTGGGTAAAGTTCTATGGCCAGCGCGAAACCAACAGCAATTACTTTTCCGGGGGATGCAGTACAACGTTCTATGGGGGACGACTGTTTCCCGAGCAATATCATGGAAATCTGTTTTACTGTGAGCCTTCGCTCAACATTGTGCATCGCACGGTCCTTACGCGGGATGGTGCCGGTTACCGGGCCCGGCGGGCACCCGGTGAGGAGGAGTCCGAATTTCTTGCCTCCACCGACCAATGGTTCCGGCCAATGAATCTGCGGGTCGGTCCGGATGGAGCACTTTATATCGTCGATATGTATCGTGAGATCATCGAGGACTATTCGGCGGTTCCCCGATTTCTCCAGCAGCAATATGGGTTGAATAAGGGTAAGGAATACGGGCGGATCTGGAGGCTTAGGCACAAGGGAAAAGCATTGGCTCTGAAGGAGAATCCTGGCAAGGCCACGGTCAAGGAGCTGGCACAGGTTCTTGCGGATGACAATCCATGGCGCCGGTCAACGGCACAGAGGGTTCTTATCGAACGGAAGGATCGTAGTGCACGTGATCCCCTTGTGAGGTTGATCCAGGCCGAGGGTGTTGCCCCATCAGGTGTTATCCGTGCCCTGCAAACTCTGAGATCATTGAAATCGCTGGAGTCCTCGGAGGTCTTGGTGGCCCTCAATCATGAAGACCATGGAGTGAGGGTTCATGGCTTGCGCCTGGCTGGACCGTGGCTTGATTCGGACGAAGCCCTTCGTTCCCAGTTGATCAGGATGAGCCAGGACCCGGATCCCCGGGTCCGTCTGCAGCTCGCCATGACACTTGGTGAATCCAAGGATACGTGGTCGGTCGAACCCTTGAGGGATCTGGCGGAAAGACATGGAGGCGATCGCTGGATGGCTACGGCCATCCTCAGTTCCGCAAACAACCGGAACGGGGGGCGCCTGCTTCTCGGTCTTCTGGGCAGCATTGAGCTGGGACCGGGAGCCCGGGCCTTGCTCGAGCCACTGGCAAAAACCGTCGGCGGACGAAGGGACGGGGAGCAAATGGCGGCTGCCCTGCGGTTGGTGTCATCGCTGGGCGCCGACCTTCAGAAAGCATGCTTGACTGGTTTTGCAGGGAGCGTTTCACGCGGTGGAGTATTGGCTCCCGAGTCCGTTGATGGCTGGGTCGTCCTGACACGCTTTCTCAGCAGCAGTGATGCTCGGGTGAGGGAGCTGGCAGCCAAGCTTTCAGCTGAACTTTCGGTTGCGGAAGGCGATCGTCTGGCAGCAATGTTTGAGGAGGCAGCAGAGACTGCCCTGGAACCAGAAGGTGAGCTGGCAAAACGAAGGGAGGCCCTGCGAATCCTCGCCAGTGCGCCTTTTGGGGTCCTGTTACCAGTGGCCTCCAAGCTGCTGGATTCAAGACAGGCGCCGTCCATTCAGGTTGCAGCGATAGGAGCCCTGGGCCTATCTGGCAATGAGCGCGCCGCCGAGGTTCTGCTCAAGGGTTGGCCAGGGTTCTCGCCAGCATCCCGTAGCGCGGTCCTCCGTACGATCTTCTCCCGCAGAAACCGTCTTCCTGCGTTAATTGAGGCAGTCGAAAAGGGGGTCGTTCACCCCGGCGATATCTCCGGGGTGCAGAGGGAGCAGTTGAAATCCATTCCGGATGCCAACCTTGCAGAGCGTGCAGGCAAGTTGTTCGAGGAGTCCTCCTCGGAAGCCAAACTGACGGCCCGTATTGCACGCTATCGTAGAGCGCTCGACAACAGGACGGATCCCGCAAAGGGCAAAGTTGTTTATCAGAAGAACTGTATCGTATGCCACAAGCTCGGGGACGAGGGCAACGAAGTCGGCCCCTCACTTGGGAGTATCACGGGCAAGCCGGATGAATCCGTTCTCATGGACATCCTTGATCCAAACGGGAAAATTGAGCCGGAATATAAACTCTATCTGATCTCGGCGGAGGGAGGGAAGGCCCATGCTGGAGTGCTGGCTTCCGAGTCGCCTACCAGCGTGATCCTCAAGCGCGTCGATGGGGGAACAGATGTCATTCTTCGCAAGGACATCATCCAAATGACGGCTTCCGAGCTGTCCCTTATGCCCGCAAATCTTCATGCGCAGATCAATCCGCAGGATGCTGCTGATTTGATCGCGTTCCTGCGGATGACGTTCGCGGGGAACCCGAAAAGTCAGTGAGTTCTTACCAAACTGCCGGTGGTCCTGCCTTCTCATCGTAAGATGAGCGGAGAGTGACGAGGAGTCGGAAGGAGCTGATTTTGGGCGCTACTATTGACCAGATATGTGGTTCTATCTGGCATGAGAGCACTTTGACTCGGGCTTGCGTGCGCCGGTCTTTCTCTTCCGGTTCAAGCTGATCGCTTCAAGGAATGGGACCGTAACAAGGATGGGAAGCTCCAGAAGGAAGAGTTGCCGCCCAATGCGCGACGAAATTTCGAGAGGGTTGATACCGACAAGGACGGGGTCATTTCCCTGGCCGAGCATAAGGCATTCCTTAATCGGCGTAGTGGGGGAGGGCAGAGACAACAGGCTCATCCGGATTATGAAACGGTCCGTAATCAGGATTATACCGGTTCCGGGAACCCGCGCCAGACGCTCGACTTGTTCCTTCCCAAGGAGCAATCCGAGAAGCCCAGGCCGCTCCTTGTCTATATTCATGGCGGGGGCTGGAGGGGTGGAAGCAAGGAGGGAGCCTTCAGGCGTCTGCAGCCATTGCTTGAGGGGTCAGGTTTTGCAGGGGCAGCCATCAATTACCGGTTGACCAACGAAGCGAGCTGGCCGGCCCAGATCCACGATTGCAAGGCGGCGATCCGGTGGTTGAAAGCTCATACCGGGAAGTATGGGTATGATCCGGAGCGAATTGCGGTCTGGGGAACGAGTGCGGGAGGTCACCTGGTATCCATGCTTGGAGTCACGGGTGATGTTCCGGATCTGGAAGTGGAACTGGGCAAGCATCTCGTTCATAAATCCAGCCTCACGAGCGTGGGGATCTATTTTGGACAATCCAATCTCCTCGCCCTGGACGAGTACCCCAGTACCATCCAACAGCGTCC
>CAXEFH010000025.1:0-20979 GCA_963989605.1 uncultured Roseibacillus sp.
CCCACCGAGATCTACACCTCTCTATTCGTCGGCAGCGTCAGATGTGTATAAGAGACAGGGGTCGGGCCTGATCACAGGACGCAAGGAGGGCCTGAATCCAGTCATGGCAGTGGGGGGAGGTCAGCTCGGGCATTTTGCCATTCAGGGGGGCGATGGCCAGTGGCACTGGGCGAATGCAAAGATCGATGGGGAGACAGTGATCGTCTGGAAAGAGGGATTAAAGGATCCCAAGCACGTGCGCTTCGGTTACGAGTCAAACCCTGCGACGATTAACCTCTACAACAAGGAGGGCCTTCCGGCATCCCCCTTCACGACGGATTAGAAAGCCGGGCGCACTCCCGTCCCTCGGCGTGTAGTTGCGGACATGAAGACGATCTTGAACCGAGTCCACTGGTTTTTGCGGTTCCTGCTGGTGTTACCTTTGCTGGCATCGTCTGCCCTGCCCGGAGCGGAGGCTCCTGGTTGGTACGCCTCTGGAAAAGGGGGTGCGGTAGTCGCCGAGAATCCGAAGGCGGTGGCTGCCGGGATTGAACTGCTGGAGAAGGGGGGCAACGCAGTAGATGCGGCGGTGGCTACCATGCTGGTAGCCAGCATAATGGACTACGGAATGTTCTGCATCGGAGCGGAAGTCCCCTTCATGATCTACGATGTCAGGAAGAAGGAGGTGAAGACCCTCTCCGGGCTGGGATCCGCCCCGCTCAACAAGGCTGATATTGGTTGGTACTACGAGCATGCCATTCCTGGAGATGGCGGGATTAAGGCGGTTCCAGTACCTGGGGCGGTAGGGCTCTTCTTCGACTCGCTCTCGGTCTACGGGACGATGGACTTTGCCACCGTGGTAGCTCCGGCCCTGCGGATCCTTGATGGGGGAGGGAAGGAGTGGTATGATGAACTGGCGACGACATTCCGCAAATTGGTGGAGGCGGAACGGGCTCGGTCGGGAACACGGGTGGAGAATCTTCAGATGGCGCGGGCCCGCTTCTATACGGGTGACATCGCGCAGGAACTGGTCGCCTACTACAAGAAGGCAGGCAGCTTTTTAACCCGAGCCGATCTGGCCGCCCACAGAACCCTCATCGAGGAGCCCGTCATGGTGGAATACCGTGGGTATGAGGTTTACAAGTGTGGGACCTGGACCCAGGGGCCCTACCTGTGCCAGACCCTGCAGATCCTGGAGGGATTTGACCTCAGGAAGATGGGGCACCTCTCCGCAGACTATATCCACATCCTTGTCGAGGCCCTTAAACTGGGGCTTGCTGACCGGGACTACTACTATGGAGATCCCAGGTTCGTGAATGTGCCGATCAAAAAATTACTGTCCCAGCCCTACGGTGACCTGCGGCGGGGCTTGATCAATATGAGGAAGGCCTCTCTGGAAGTCCGCCCGGGAAACCCGGTTGCCATGAAAGCTCTTGCCGATGATCCTGGCAAATACCGCCCCGGTCCGGGTGGCACCACCACCTGCGTGGTAGCCGATAAGTGGGGTAACTTTGTCTCCGCCACCCCGAGTGGAAATCGTCCCTATCACATCTGCGCTCCCCTCGGGGTAGCTCACGGCAATCGACTTCGCAGTCTCAACACTACATCCGGGCATCCGAATCGGATCGAGGCGGGTAAACGTCCCCGGATCACCCTGACGCCGACCCTGGTGCTCAAGGATGGGTCCCCTGTAATGGCTATCAGCGTGGCCGGAGGAGACTTGCAGGACCAGACTACCTTGAACTGTCTGCTGAATGTGCTCGAATTTGGAATGAGTCCGAAAGAAGCCGTGTCCTGTGCACGTTTCAGCACAGGGCACTATGAGAACTCTTTCGATCCGAACCGGAAGCGTGAGATTTCTGGGCTGGGGCAGGTGACCCTGCAGGATACCATCCCGGAGGCGGTAGGAAGGAACCTTTCCGGTCGCGGACACCAGATTGAAATCGTGGGTGGGGCAATTGCCGCTCCCGTCATGCTGTTACATGACCGGAATACCGATCTTCTGCATGCGGCAGGTGATCCGCGGGCCAGTCGCCATGCGGCAGTGCTCCAACCGGTAGAATAGTCCGGGTCCTGCCAGGACAGTAAGTAGTAATCAGGAGGACCAGTTAGTGCCGAACTCCGGGTAGAGGGTAAGGCCCCCATCAATGAAGATGGTCTGCCCTGTGATGTAGGAGGCCTCGTCGGAGCAGAGGTAGGCGGTCAGACCCGCCATTTCTTCCGGAGTGCCGGAGCGTCCCATGGGGATATGGCTTTCTACATCTGCGCGGGCCTTGGGATCGTCAATCCACGCGCGGTTGATGGGGGTAATGGTAGCGCCAGGAGCTACGCCATTGACCCTGATTCCGTGCGGCGCATATTCCAATGCGAGAGTTGTCGTGAGATTCTGCATTCCACCCTTGCTTACCGAGTAACCGATGAAGCCGGGCTTTGGAATGATTTCATGAACGCTTGAGATATTGATGATCACCCCCGCCCGTTCGCCTTGGCGAAGATCTGACAGGGCGCGTTGTGCGCATTGGAATGCTCCCGTCAGATTTGTGGCGAGGATGGCCTCAAAATCGCTGCGGGAAGTCTCATGACTGGGAGATTCGACCTGCCATGCAGCGTTATTAATCAGGATATCGATTCCTCCCATTTCGTCCAGGAATCGATCGAACATGGCATCCACCTCCTTCTCCTCGGCGAGATCGGCCCGGAGAAGGATGGGGGCGTGCTGGGAGCCAGCACTCTGGATTTCATTCCTCGTTGTCTCTGCCCCTTCCTGACTCCGAAAATAATTGATTCCCACCCGGCCACCCTCTGCAGCGAGGCGGATGGCGATTGCCTGACCTATTCCAGAACTGGCCCCAGTTACCAGAATGCGCTTGTCTTCAATGCCGTTCATCTAGACGCAGTATACCCGGGCGGGAGAGTTCTGGCGATCCAGTAATCTCCCGTGCTCAGCCAAGGCCCTTGATCGTAGGAGCAGTCGTCACCAGTTGATGGACGTCTCGGGGAAGATTTTCCATCAGGCGAACCTCTCCCACATCCAAGAGGGTGTGCAATATTGTTCCGATGAGGTTCTCATTTGTGACGGGATTGGAAGCCGGTTCTCCTGCATCGGGAGAGGATTCGCCGATGACCTGCCCCATCCGGAGCCCTCCACCCGCAAGCATCAGAGGAGCGAGTCGCCCCCAGTGATTCCGGCCCCCATTCTTCTGAAGCTTAGGTGTTCGACCCATTTCCCCACAGCACACGAGAAGAATCTGATCACTCAGTCCGCGGTCCTCAAGGTCATCCAGAAAGGCCGACACAGCATGGTCGAATGGAATGCCACAATAATCCATTCCCTCCGCGGCGCCGGCATTATTTTTATCGGAGTGGAAGTCCCAGACGAAATTGGTGGTGACCGTTACGAACCCGGCTCCCCGCTCACACAGGCGGCGGGCCAGCAGCATGAGTTTGCCGAGGGTTTGCCCATGGTCTCTGTAATTCCGATGGTTGTTCCATGATTTACTGATTGAGTTGGGATTAATCAGAGCTGCGGTATCGTAACGGGCGATGGTCAGGGGGTCTTCTTTAGAGAGATCAAATGCCTCGGAAATGCCCCCGGTGATCATGTTGACCGCCTGCTTCTGTAGCTCACCGAGCCCATCGGCGGCGCCATGGTCAAGTGCTCTCTTGAGTCCATCAATCTTGTCGAGAAGATACATCCTGTCCTCAAGGCGTTGTCTCGACATCCACATCGTCATGTCACCCTGGAGGTCATTTTTCGTGCTGCCAGGAGCAAAGGGTGCGCAGGAGGAACCCACCGTGCCGTGGGCGAGGAAGTTGCCGAACTGTTTGACGCGCTCTTGGGAACCGGCGTCGATGGCCCGTGGGAAAAGAGCGACGTTTCGAGGCATGCCGGTTGCTGGAACATTGGCGCCGGCGACCCGTGCATAGAGTGAGCCAATGTTAGCCCCCAGAGAATCCTTGCCGACGATAGGCTTTATATCGTGATTCCCGTTTCCAGTGGTGTAGGATCTGACGATGGCCAGCCTCCTGGCCCGCTCAGCCAGTTTTTCGAACGTGCCACCGAAGGTAACCCCGGGAATGGTGGTCTTAACTTCACCGGTGGAGCTGCGGATCTCGGCCGGGGCTTCCATTTTAGGATCAAAGGTCTCCTGTTGAGGTGGCCCACCGTGCATGAAGAGGAAGACCACCGATTTGTTCTTGAGCGGAATTCCTGCTTTGGCAGCGGAAGCTCTCCAGCCCATCAACTGGGAGAGCGAGAGGCCACCCAGCCCGAGGCTTCCTACCTGCAGGAACGAGCGGCGACTTATGGGCTGGAGTCAGCAAAGGTGATCATTTGGACGCCGTCTCGGAAGGGGCCTTGCCTGCTGGAGGAAAGGAGTAGAGAAGTTTTCGGTCGCTGGCCTGCCAGATCCTGAGGGTTCCGCTCTCTCCTCCCGCAAGGATAATGGACCCGTCGGGGCTGACTGCAGCATCATAGATGGACTCGTCGATGCCTGGCAGATTCTGCCCTGAGGTTTTCAGAATCTTGTCTCCTCCGCCCATTACGATGGTTTCACCGATTCCAACGAATGCGATCGTTGTTAGTTCTTTCTTAAATCCGGACTCGGTTTTTTTCTGCTTTTTCGTGGCGACGTCCCAAAGTTTTCCAACATGATCTGCTCCGGCAGAGGCGATGGTCTGTCCATCGGCACTCCAAGCAACATCCAGAACATGACTGGTATGTCCCTCTAGTTGGTCCTGCATCTCCAAGGTATCGACAGTGTGTATCCTGATGTAGCGGTCTGTGGAAGATGAGGCGATTCTTCTACCATCAGGAGAGAAAGCCAGACCCGTAATCGTATCCTGATGGGCCTTGATGACTCCTTTTCGCTGGCCGTCGGAAAGATTCCACAGGCTCAGGGATCCGTCTCGAGAAGGAACTCCAGAACCGGTTGCGAGCAGGTGGCCGTCAGGGTGAAAGGCCAGAGACAAAACCCGCCCGGGGAAAGGGTCCTCACGATTTTGATCCCCAAGTGTTCTGCGGATTTTCCACTGGGTTGTCCGGTTCCAGTGGAGAAGGCCCTTACTCGATGTGGAAGCAAGAATCTGGTCACCCGGGCCGAATATGACGGCAGAAACCGGAGCAGGATGGATGATATCGAGAGGCTGTCCAGTGTCGGTGCTCCAGAGACGAAGTCCTGTCTCATCAGTGCTGACTGCAAGCGTGGTGCCGTCCGCAGAAAAGTTGAGAGCTCGAACGGTGGACGGTTTGAGCTGAGCGGCTTTCTGCTCCAATTCCTGGACCATCTTTTCCGTCCCAGCGAGTGCTTGACCCGCTTCCATGGAGGAGGATTCCGCATCCTCGAGTCGCTGGACGGCTCGGACAGTATCTTTTACCAGAAGATCCCGGGATCGTTCCGCGTTGCGCAGGTTACGGTCGGCGGTGACGCGTTCGTTTTCGGCTTTGGTCGATTCCTCCGAGGCTTTCTTGGCGGCACCCTCTGCTGCCTCAAGACCGGGGTCACCGCTCGACTTGAGTTCTGTAACCCGTTTTTTTGCAGTCTCACTTTCCTGTTCTCTCTGGGATGCAGTTGCTTGCTTGGCCTGTAGATCCTTCTGAGCCTCCGCAACCTTTTTATCCTCGGCCTCAGCCTTGGTCTTGAGTTGATCCAGCAGGTTGGTTGTCTCTTCCACCTGTTTCCCTCGTAGTTCCGCGACGCGTCTGGCCAGCTCCAGATCCTGACCGGCACGGCCACGCTGCTGCTGGAAATCCAGATCTCCCTTGAGTTCATGCTGGAGCTTGCCATCCACGGCAGACCAGATCCTGATCACTCCATCCTCCCCCGCGGCGGCGATCTGACCGGTTCCCTCATCAATGGCCACCGTAGAGATGGCGCTGCCGTGACTGAAGGTCCGAATGACTTTTCCGGATGCATCCCACACTTGGATGCTTCCCGCGGTGGTCGCCGAGAGAACTTGAGCCTCAGGCGCACCAATGGAGGAAAGGGCCAGAACCTCTCCCTCGGTTTTCCACTCCGTCGGCGCCGTGGGCTCTGCGAGTTCACCCGCATCCGGGTTGAACCCACTGATAGCAATGATTCGAATGATGCCATCCGCGCAGCCCACGGCGAGTTTGGTTCCGTCCTCAAGTAGCGCAAGGCTTCGTCCGCCAGAGGGCAGATCGACTCTTGAAATCCGGGATGTATCCGAAAGGTCTACCCGCGCCACGGTCTTGTCGTCAGAGGTGGTGAAAAGATGCCTTCTGTCAGAAGAGAGCCGAAGAGCTTTAACGGTGGTTTCATGCACCTTGAAAACGACTGGAGTAGTGGACTGGCTGATATCAACGAGCGCGACGTGACCCGTGTTATCGCCGGCGGCGGCCTGCGTGCCCCCCACGTGGATGGAGAGCGCGGAAGTTCCTTCCAGCGAGGGGATTTCAAGGTCCGTGGCGGCAATGAGGTTGCGCTCCCAGATTTTCACCGAGCGATATCCACCAGAGGCAAGGATTCCCTCTGGATTAAAGGCCAAAGTATGAATGAGATCATGATGAGCCGTTCCCGGACTAGCGACCTCATCAACCAGTTCTGCTTCAAGATTACCCGTGCGGAGGTCATAGACGTAGAGTCGATTGCCGTTTCCTGTTGCGGCAAAACGGGAGTCGGCTGAAATGGTAACCGCATAACTTGCATGGACACCTTCCAAGGGCTCCCATTCGATTGGCCCCGCAAGGATTGAAGAAGATGCTCCTTCACCACCCTGCTCGATCCAGAGCCTCAGGAGAGCAAGTTCGGAAGGATTCAGATTCACTGCATTCGACTTGTTACTGCTCGGGGGCATGAATTCCTCCTCAAGATGAGCTGCAGTGAGAAAGAGGAGGCTTTCCATGGGCTTTCCCGGAACGAGAGCGGGGCCACTATCTCCGCCAGTGATCATGGCTTCCGGGGATTCCAGGTTCAGGTCACCCTTTGCCTTTTGTTCGTTGTGGCATGCAAAGCAGTTCTTGCGCAGAAAGGGTACAACCTCGGTCGCGAAGTCGACTTTTGTTTCACGCGTGAGTTCTTCCACCGGGAGGCCTTCGCTGGCTAACAGGTTCGGAGTCGCTGCCAGGTAAAGTCCGGAGATCAGAAAGCGGAACATGAGGGAAGGTCTCATTTCTCAGGATCGTTCGTGGCGGGTTTGACCACGACAGTGATCAATTTTGAGTGGGTTGCGTGTTTGCGGTCCTTCTCCTTGGAGATTTCACCAGCCTGCTTCAAGTGGGTAGAGGTGCTCGTTCTGGCAGCTGTAACTCTTTTTACTTTTTCCGAGGCTGAAGCTGAGGAACTCATTGCCTCTGCGAGCGACGATTGTTTTTCTGCAACTGCCCTCTCGAGAGATTCTTTTTCCGTGGCAGAGGTGGCGGCCAGGTGTCTCTCTGCTTCCTGGAGGGCCTGTTTGGCAGGTGCGATCGCAGCCTTGGCTCGAGCTTCTTCCTCTTTCGCTTCTTTTTCCAGGTCTATGATCCGATCTTCCTCCGCCTGAGCGATCTTCACCGCAGAGAGGTTGTGCCGATGTTTTATGGTACATTCACCCCGGAGGCTGAATGTCCATTTGCCGGGGGCTGCCTTGAACTCGTTGCTGGTGGAAAAGGCCAATGCTAGTGATCCTTCCACGGCATCCTGTTTCAGTTTTACCGAGGGAGGTTTTGAGTGCGGGAGGCCATGAACCGCAATAACCAGCTCACCTTTCAAGTTCATTGCCTTCTCGATCTTGAATGGGATTTCAATTTTTTCGCCGAGAGCTACTTCATAGCGATCGGAGGCAGGTTGAATGACGATGGGTGCCTGCTCATCGACGGTGACGGAGAGTGGAAGTTGGTGCGACAGCCTCGCCCGGGTGAACTCGGTATCCCGGTTGCCGATGGACCACGAGATCGTTCCGGGCCGGGCAGACCGCCTCACGTCGCCGACGGTCCCGATGACTCGTACGAAACCCTGCCAGTTGTGGGCCTCCGGGGTTCCATGGAGAACCAGTGAAGCTGTATCCTGCCCTGATGGCAGGATGACCGGGGGACACTCCACTCCGGCAGGAAGTCCCTCAACGGTAAGGGAAATGGAACCCTTGAATCCGTTCCTGCGAATTGCAAATACCCGCAGGATCGTCGTGCCACCACGTCGGATTACCGCACTATGACGGGGGATAGCCTTGGTAGCCTTCGCCGGGGCAGCATACCAGGGGGTGGTGATCAGGTCGTAATCAGGTGCGACTGTGCAGATGAGAAGGCGGTAAAGATCCGCAGGGCCACCGCCGCCGGTGTAGTCGTGCAGGCGGAGGCGGTAGATGCCGTCAACCGGGGGGGTGAAGACCAGCGAGCAGTCATGGTTGCGGAAGGGGAACGATGCTCCCCCCGGATTACCCCCCGAGTCATCGTTACCTGCTATTTCCTTGAAGTGCTCAATACCTTTCTCGTCCACAGTGATCTGATCTATCCAAAGAACGGGATCGGAACCTCTCCGAATTCGGCTTGCAATGCATTCTATCCAGAGAGGTTGTCCGCCCTTGGCCTGGAAACGATAGTGGTCGAGGTCTCCCTTGGTATCAAAGCGTCCGTGGGTTTCACTTGGAACAAGAATTGTCTGCTCCTGTCCCTCCGCTCCCTGGATTACCGGAGCGATGGAGAATCCAATCCGGACAGGATTTGACCTTCTACCATTCGAATCGAGGCACCACGTCATTCCGGGAACCAGTGAGGAGTGAACCTCTCCCGGGTTCAGTCCGAGGGTTTTGTTTTCGGCCAGGGGAATCTCAACCTCGATACTCTCCAGTTCGTCCAGGCCTAGTCGGACCCCCTCACCGGTGCTGCCCCCCGGCAGATTACGGCCATAGATCTTGAATTTTGTCGATGTGCCTGAAATTCCGGCTGGAGGGTCGATGAAGTCAATGTGTGGCGCATCGGTGGCGATAAGTCGGTAGGGGTAATGAGCTCCTCCCGCGTAAGTGAAATCGTATACCTTGAGAAGGTAGACGTCATCCTTGGGCGCAGTGAAATCGAGAAGAGGGTCCCGTCCGGTTGTGTCACGGTCTCGATTGTACTCATGCCCGCTGCTGTTTGCTATTGAGATTGTCCCATCCATCCGGGAGTCGATACTCTCGGCCTCACACCGGATGATCACCCGCTGTCCCGCACTGAGGCTGATCTTGTAGTGATCCACCGCAGCGGCATCGGCATGTCCATTCATTACGGTGTTGAGCGGGAGTTCTTCCGCTGATTCCGGAGAATGGTTGGCGCGGTGAACCTTTTCTGGAAAGAAATTGACCGCGAACGCGCGTGGCGCGGTCATCCCAAGGCGGGTTGCTGCGACCACTTCGTAGATTCCGGGTGCGACGTCAGGCGCTACGGAAACCCGGTAGTTAAGCGCCTTGTGTCCCGGTGGGTGGAATTCGGTGGCGGCTACCGGGATCTGCTCGCACCTGATGCCCGGGTGCGAAAAAAGTAACCCGGTGGTTTCCTGGAGTTCACTTCCCCCAATAGCTACTTCTACTGTCTGTCCTGCTTGGGCGCCCTGGGGGAAGATCGTTTGCAGGTCAGGATGTGGCAGCTGGGCGGTCGCTAGCGGGACCCCACCGAGAAAGAGGGTGGTGAAGATGAGTCGACTTTTGATTTTTGGGCCCGTCATGCCAGATGGCCCTTCAGTGGTTAAAGAGAAATTCCTTGGTATTAAGAAGAGCCCAGATGAGATCTTCAAAGGGCTCCCGCGCCATGGCCTCGGGCGAGCCTGCGATTGTTCTCTGGTCCTCGCTCAGGGTCGAGGGATCAGGCGGGGTTCGCTTTCGCTTGAGGTATTGCACCCCGATTGTGAGCTCCTCCGGTCCGGGTGCGCGCGAAAACGCCCGGCGATACAATTCGCTGATACGCGCTTCGACGCTGGCTTCACCATTTTTGACCAGAAGGGCAGCTCTTGCGTCTTCGGAAGCGAGTTTGTTCCGGATGTTTGTGGAATTGACGAGGTGCAGGGCCTGCGCGAGGTTGACATCATCTGCACGTTCACATTCGCAGGCGCTGTTCATGTCAGGTCGTCCGAATACCGAAAGAAAATAGGATTCCTTGGTGAACTGATCATCTGGCAGCTGGACCGCGCGGATTCCCTGAGGCTGTCCATTAAACTTCTCCTTGGCGTTGGTCACGCTATTGATTCCATCGAGCAGAATTTCGGCGGGAAGACGACGAGGATAGAACCGGGAGTAATTCTGCCTGTCATCGAGATTGTGTTCGTTGGGAATGGAACTGAGTTGATAGGTCCTGCTGTTACAGATCGTTCTCACAAGGCCCTTCAGGTCGTATCCGCTTTCCACAAAGCTCCGGGCGAGAGAATCAAGAAGATCAGGATGAGTTGGAGGGTTGGTGACACGCATGTCGTCTTCCGGATCCACGATCCCGCGACCGAAGAAATGCTTCCAGTAGCGGTTCACCAGCATCCGGGCGAAGAAGGGATTACCTTCGTTGGTCATCCAGTCTGCGAGGGAATCCCGGGGATCGTGATGATTTGCGAGAATGAGTTCTTCCCCGCCAAGGGGTTTTGGAGAGAGCGCGCGTCCGCTGCGCGGGTTCCTTGCGCTGGCGGCACCGATTTTGTTGAAGATCACTTCCTCGCCCGGCTGAGCGCCCGGCTTGCGGCCGACCTTTGAGAAGAAGGCCTCGAAACCGTAATAATCGTCCTGACTCCATTTCTCGTAGGGATGGTGGTGGCACTGGGCACATTGCAGGCGCTGGCCGAGGAAGATCTGCGCAACATCCTGAAGCTGCTCCTTGCTGTCCTTGACAGTACGATACCAGATGACCGGAGGGTTCTCTCCGACTTCTCCGGAGGCCGCGACGAATTGCCTGACGAATGCGTTGTATGGGAGATTGTGATGTAGGGCATTCCGGATCCACGAGTGAAAGGCAAAGCTGCCACGGGCGTGGTGAGGTGAGCTACGTTTATTGCGAAGGATTGCCGCCCATTTCCCCGCGAAATAGTCTGCGTAGTCCGTACTGGCAAGCAGCTGGTCAACCTTGCGTTGTCGTTTCTCAGGATCGGTGTCGTCAAGGAATTCATCTGTTTCTTCCAGCGTTGGAAGTCGACCTGCGATGTCGATAGTGGCTCTCCGGAGAAAGGTGGAATCTTCGCTTGCCTGCGAGGGAGGGAGGCCAAGGGTGCGGAGCTTGGCAAAGATGTGCTGATCCACGAGGTTGTTGGATGGCGGCAGGTTCTCGACCGGAGCTCCCAGAGGAATTGTTGCCCGGAATACATCCACATGCTCTTGGAATCGGATCATGACGGAGGTGCTTCCGGTGCGCTCCTGCATGGTCACAAGCCCTTTGTCGCTGACGATTGCCATGTCCTCGTCGTTTGCCTCATACTGGGCAATACGGGTAACGTCCTTACTGGAACCGTCACTGAAGTGTGCAACAACCCGGAGTTGTTGAACTGCTCTCGCCCGGGTCAGACGCTCTCGAGGCTCAACGGATATACGGCTAACCGAAGGATCGCCCTCTGATTGGTATGGGAGGCCCTGTCGAATCCAGCGCACAATTGCATTGTAGTCATCACTGCCCCTGCTGAGCCGGGATCCCCCCTGATGAGGAAGCTCTCCGCTCCCCTTGAGAAGGAGCAGGCTGCGCCCGGGTGAGGCCCTGAATATGCGTCTCCCGAGTCCCTCCCGGACCAGATAGCCATGGTCGTCCTGCGGTTCGTAACCGAGGAGCGAAAGTTTGAAGCCATTCTGGCCCTCCGCCTTTCCGTGACATCCACCTCCGTTACAGCCGTGCCGGGTAAAAATGGGAACGATTTCATTCGGAAAGCTGATCGGAAGAAGGTCGTCCGCCTGACTGACCTTGACCGTTCGCGACAGCTGTCCGGCCGCGTGTTTGGCGGTGATGGTGGCACTACCATTGCCGTTGACACGAATGAGGCCGTCGGGTGATACAGTCACCACCCCGGGAGGCTCCACGAAGAAGGTCGCAATTGCGGTCACATCATCCTCCCCATCATTTTGACGGTGAGTGAGAACCAGCTGGTGCACGTCATGCGGTCCCTTGAGGAGGATGTCTCCATCGCTGCTCCATCGTAGTGGAGCGAGACCGGGAACCCGGGCAGAACTGCTCCCGGTTGTGACCAGGACTCCGTTATCTCCCGCTTCCTCAGTTGCACCCTGTTGGGCAGTCCACAACAGGAAGAGGCAGGAGAGGGGAAAAATCAGGGGTTTCACGGCCGGGGAGACGGGACTATCCAACAAGTTCAGGAATCGGGGCATGCTCACTTTCGACAAGAAAACGGGGTCGGCCGGAAAGATCGTTTACGGTGGTGCGTCGCGCATCGATACCAAGAGCGTGATAAAGGGTGGAGAAAACTTCCGGAAATTCGACCGGACGACTATTTGCTTCTCCGCCGTCGCGGGTCGTTGATCCGATCACCTGCCCATGGTTCATTCCCCCTCCAGCGAGCAGGGCGGTGGAGACCTTAGGCCAGTGATCCCGACCCGCATCCTTGTTGATTTTGGGTGTGCGCCCGAACTCGCCCCACACGATGACGCTGACATCCTTGTCCATGCCGCGGGCATGCAGATCCTCAACCAGCGCAGTAATTCCCTGATCGAGCAGTGGGAAATCCTCCCGGGCGCGCTTGAAATTGCCGCCGTGCCAATCCCAGCGGCTGCACCCAAGGGTCACACAGCGGGCGCCGGCTTCCACGAGCCTTCGTGCCATCAGAAACTGGTCCAGTCGCTTCCAAGGGCCATCTGCGGTCAGTTTGTCCGTTCCCTTACCGTACCTCGCAACAATTTTTGGGTCTTCCGTGCCGAGGTCCAAAGCCCTGGCGAGGCGACTTGAGGTTAATACTCCAAATGCCTGCTCGGTGAAGGTATCCAGTCCCTCCATCGCACCCGATCGGTCTGCGTCACGCCGGAACTTATCAAAGGATCTCAGCAACGCCCTCCGGTCAGCGAGGCGCTCTATGCTGATATCTTGTAAGACCATGTCTTCCTTGCCTCCTCCGCGAAAGGGGGAGAAGGCAGCATGGGATGGGCCGAGGAAACCAGGCTGTCCCGGATCGCCCCACTGGTCATGTTTGCACTTCGGTGACAGTCCGAGGAAAGAGGGAACACCGGGACTGGTCTGGCCGGAAAGTTTTGAGAGGACAGATCCGATGCTGGGCCACCCTCCCGGAGGTTGCGGACCCTGAGGCTTCCGCCCGGTGAGGCACTGTACGGCATCATGACCGCCTCCGGCTCCGACCATTGATCGGATGATGGAAAACTTGTCCATCATCTTGGCCATCTGGGGGAAGAGTTCGCAGATTTCAATACCGGGAACGTTCGTCCCGATGGGATTGAACTCTCCACGAACCTCAGAAGGGGCCTCTCCCTTGAGGTCCCACATATCCTGATGGGGAGGTCCACCTGCGAGAAAGATCATGATCACAGCCTTGTGATCGCGGGGTTTACGGTAGGTCGCTGATTCAGCCTGCAGCAGTTTCGGTAAGGACGCCCCACCCAGTCCGAGGCCGCCGATCCTGAGGAACCCACGGCGAGTCATACCGTCGCAGAAGGCTTCTCCCTTTTGAGCGGCAATGGTCAGCATGGCAGCATTAATTCCAATGGGTTTGGTTAAGCTATCTTAGGTCTCTCGGGAGACATGACCATCAGCAAAGCCTCCAGCTTTCTCCACGTTCATACGTGTTCAAATGAACTCTTATAAAAAGGGTGTTTCAGAATTACAGGGAACCAGCAGTTCCAGCTGCGTGCGGAACTTCAAAACGGTAAATCGGGGCCATCCTTCCCTCGCTCACTGTGAATAAGAACTTTCCGTCCGCCGAGAATGAAATCGATTCCCCCTGGACCTCGCTACGGAGCGTAATGTGGTTTGGTTGGTGCCGGAAGATATCGTGTAGTGGTCGATCGAGGTTGGTCCGTTCCCAGAGAAGTGCTCCGGCTCTGTGCCTCCTTGAATGGCTCCGGAGAACGACCATGCGACCATCGGAGGATATGTCTCCGCCTCTGATGCCGGCTGGGGCCGGAAAGCTGGTAAGGAATTGGAGAGTCCGTAGCCGACCTTCTCTATGAGGCCCGGGTGCGTGGAAAATCGATGCATCTTCCCTCGCGCTACCGTTACGGCTCCTTGTCACGAGGTAAATGTCCCCATTCTTCGGATGAACCAGGAGGGTCTCGCACTCTCGAGGTTCAGAGGGAAATCGCATGGGCAGGACCTCGACGCCGCCGAGCTCCGACTCTTGCAACGGAGCAGTCGTGGAGACTGGCGGCTCCGGAACTCGGTAGATGGTGATATTCTGGCGGGATAAGTCGTTATTCCCAGTGTCCGCGACATAGAGATAATCCTTCTCTGGTGACGGGCCTGGCCCGATGGCGATATCCTCCCAGTCTATGGCAGTGGCGCCTTCCAGCGGAAACACTCCGAGAGAACGGCCCTCTGTATCCATAGCGAAGATCCTGGCTTCACCCCCGGAATCGTTATGGGCCCATATCACTCCGACGTTGCGCCTGCTGAGGACAATACCGGAGATTTCGGTGAGGTCCTGCGAGAGCACGTGCCCCGTTCGGGTGCCCGGTTCAGACCCGCCTGAGTCGAGGATCCACCAGGTGATGCTCAGCGCCAGGAGGCCTACTATGAGCCAGAAGAACCGGTCTCCTCTCAAATCCCTGTCGATAAATCTGCCCTTCTTATCCAGTTTCATGGAGATTCGGTTTGTTAGTTCCCGGGTTGATGCCATACCCTTGGGGTGGTGAGTTAAACGGCAACTTTACGAGACTCTCTGACCGATGGCTACCTACGTATACGAGACAATTCCAGAAAATGCTGATGAGAAGCCCCGGCGGTTTGAAGTGCAGCAGAAAATGACGGAAGATCCTCTGACCCACGATCCTGAGAGTGGCCTTCCGGTCAAGCGGGTTATTACCGGGGGATGTGGGATCGTCACCCACGGCACCAGCATCCTTTCGATGCGCTCCCGTGGATCGAAGTAGCGAGGAGGGTAAGGACACGGGCCTGTGGAGGATCCTGTGCAGCCTTCGACTACGAAAAAAAGGACGGGAGTTGGCTCAGGACTACTTTCTGGAGAGTCTACGGGAATCCGAGCTGACAAATCAGGATTCCTGCCGTATCAAAGTCGAGTTCAAAGGCCCACAACCCATCATGCCTCGACACCTGATCCCTTTATCTTTAGCGGTGGTTGCACTGTGGGGTGGTAACGCGGCCGCCGAGGCCGAAACCGCGCCCCGGGAAATGCCGCCGGCGCTCTCACGCAAGGTTGATTTTGCGCAAGACGTTAAACCGATCCTGGCCAGAAGTTGTACGACATGTCACGCGAATGGTAAAAGCAAAGGCGGGTTTAACATGGATCATATCCATGCCTTTGTTGGAGGGGGTGACAGTGGCCCTGCGGTTGTTTCAGGGAGCAGTGGGAAAAGCCTGCTCATCAAGCTGCTCCTGAGTAATGATCCTGACGAAAGGATGCCAGTCAAGGGGGACCCGCTTAGTCTGGAGGAGGTGGCGATCATGAGGGCGTGGATTGACCAGGGAATGCAATGGGAGAAAGGTTTCACATTTTCAAAATTTCGAAACGCCCCGGTGGCTCCTCGCAGGGTGTCGCTGCCGGAGGGAGAGGCTGACAACCCGGTAGACCGTTTCCTGTCACATTACTACAGGGAGAATGATATCCCGGAGGTCTCGCCGATCGAGGATGGGGTGTTTGCACGGCGGGTGTTTCTGGATGTGCTTGGGCTTCTTCCGACAGCTCAGGAGGTGAAGACCTTCATTGAGGATGTCAGGGTCGACAAGCGCCAGAGGCTGGTAGGAGAGCTCCTCGAGGACCGGGACAACTACGCAGAGCACTGGGTGACATTCTGGAATGATAGCCTGCGCAACAGTTACACCCGTCAGTATCATGGGGGTGGAGGAAAGCCTATCACTGGGTGGTTGAAGAACGCGCTGTCGGAAAATAAGCCCTACGATCAGTTCGTAAGGGAGTTGATTAACCCGGTGGGAGGATCGGATGGGTTTATCAAGGGAGTTGCGTGGAGAGGGACCGTGAACGCATCTCAGGTGACTGAAATGCAGGCTGCTCAAAATGTGGCGCAGGTTTTCATGGGCCTGAATATCAAGTGCGCTTCCTGCCACGATTCCTTCATTAACGATTGGACTCTCAAGGAAACGTATTCTTTCGCGGCCATTTTTGCCGGAGAACCGCTAGACATTCATCGCTGCGACAAGCCCACCGGTGAAAAGGCCGAACCTGCCTTCCTGTATCCAAATCTTGGAAAAATCGACCCGAAGGCAGCGCCAGCAAAGCGGATCGAGCAGTTGGCAGAGATCATGACGTCCCCTCGAAACGGGCGAATGGCCCGAACAATGGTGAACCGTCTTTGGGCCATCTTCTTCGGGCATGGATTGATCGAACCAGTCGACGAGATGGATAACCCAGCATGGAATTCTGACCTGCTGGACTGGCTTGCGGTTGATTTTGCTGAGAGTGGATACGACCTGAAGCACACCATGAGCATTCTACTGAATTCACGCGCCTACCACCGTCCGGCGGTAGCCCTCGATGAGGAAGAGGAACAGTTTCTCTTCCGAGGCCCGGTGGTCAGACGGATGTCGGCTGAGCAGTTTCTTGATGGCTTGGATCAGGTGATTCTGGCAGCGAAGGATGCCCCACTGGAAGCGCGCGGGACGGGGCGCAAGCGGGCGGGTTCACGGAATCTTGACCGGTTGATGCGAACGCTGGGGAGACCGAAGCGGGATGTTGTGGTAACTCGCCGCGAATCCAAGGCTACCACTGCGCAGTTTATCGAGCTAGCCAACGGGAGATCGGTAGCCGATCTCGTTGCGAAAGGGGGGAGCGAATGGCTGGATTCGGGGCGAGCCCCGGAAGAACTGGTGGGAGATCTCTTCAGCAGTTCGTTCGGACGAGCGCCTTCAGCCAGGGAGTTGGAAGGTTCATTGGAGATTATCGGTAGACCCGTGACTGCGCGTGGGGTAGAAGACCTCCTATGGATGCTGGTGATGCATCCGGAATTCCAGTTAATCAAGTGAGCGACTATCGACAGTGACAAGCTTATGACTCATCCAAAAAACCGCCGCGAATTTCTGTCCTCGGCCTCGGCTGCCACCCTCGGAGCATTGGCTGCCGGTTATCCTGCAAGCAACGTGCTTTCAAAGCCGGTGGGGGACTCTCTCAATTCTACGGCAGATACAGTGATCGTACTTTGGATGGGCGGGGGCATGGCAAGTACGGACACTTTCGATCCCAAGCGCTATGTTCCTTATGAAAAGGGACTGGATCCTAATAGAGTCCTTTCCACCTTTCCGGCAGTTGATACTGTCGTTGATGGGCTCCAGTTCACAGAGGGCCTTGAAAAAATCGGGCGCGTAATGGATCGGGGCACCCTGATCAAGACCTATCAGGCGGCCGATCTTGGCTTTATCCTCCACAGTCGCCACCAGTATCATTGGCATACTGCCTACGAACCACCGCTTACCGTCGCTGCGCCTCACATCGGTTCATGGGTCTCCCGGACTCTGGGACCGCTGAACCCAGATCTCCCGGCCTTCATCGATATCGGACAAACGTTCGATGGCGGGGAAAAAGAGTCCCTCAAGGCCTTTCACACGGCTGGATTCCTCGGCAGTGAGTTCGGGCCATTCTTTCTCGTTGAGCCCGACCAAGCCGTCGAGGCCGTGAAGCCGCCCCCGGGGATGAGCGACGAACGTTTCTCGAAGCGCTATCAGGCCTACAAGAAGCTGCTGGCTGACAGCCCGATTCAGCAGCATGGATCCGAACACCAGCGGGATTCACTGTTAAAGTCGATCGACAACGCACATCGTCTGCTATCGAGCCCCAAGGCCCGCAAGGCCTTTGACCTCAGTCTGGAGCCAAGGGACAGCTACGATACATACAAGGTAGGTGGACGTTTCGGGCTGGGTTGCCTTCTTGCCCGGCGTCTTACCGAAGCTGGTGCCCGGTTCATTGAGGTGACTCATGGGTATTACCCGTTCAAATACTGGGATACTCACGATAATGGTCATACCAGAATGAAGGAATTAAAGCAGATGATTGATGCTCCAATCGCTCAGCTGGTTCTCGATCTTGAGGAACGCAAGCTTCTCGATCGGACTCTCATTGTGGTGGCCAGTGAGTTCAGCAGGGACATGATGATGGAAGGTAAGCCCGAGAAAAGGGTGAAAGACCAGGTCAACGTTCCTCCGAGGATCGATGGGCCTCAGCATTATGGAATGCATCGCCACTTCACGGGAGCGGGAAGTGTCCTTCTCTTTGGTGGTGGTGTCAAAAAAGGTTTCGTCTATGGGGAGACTGCGGATGAGCGTCCCTGTACTACAGTAAAGAACCCGGTCAATACCCAGCAGCTTCATGCGAGCATCTATCATGCGCTTGGTATTCCGCATGATCATCACTACGCGGTTGAGCAGCGGCCCTTCTATGTAACGCCGGACGGAGTGACGGAGCCAATCGTGGATCTTTTTGGCTGATCGAAGAGCTGGAAGCTGCTGGTTGCCGCCGGAGAGTTTTAATTTTGTGCAGGGATTCCATGGCACAAGGGACAGCCAGCCTGTCTCTAGCCGGAACGGGATCTTCGTCCCAACGTAGTCGATCAGGATAAACTTCTTGTCGGATTGGTGAGGGTTCCTAGCGTGGTTTCCCTATGACCAACAAAGTTCTTTCTGCTACGCTCTCCGCGATCCTGATGATGCCAATGGCCTCTGCCGAGGAGGAAGCCAAGGAGCTCTACACCAATGGCGTGATAGACTTGGGGATCGTGGTTCGCGATCTTGACCAGTCGGCCAAGTTCTACACCGAGGTTGTGGGGCTCAAGGAAGTCAATGGGTTCAAGGTGCCCGGGAAGGTTACCGGTGATTTTGGCCTGACGGACAATCAGGATGTCACTGCCCGGGTCTTTGTTGCCGTGGATACCGCTGGCAAGCCCGCGTCAAAGCTCAAGATGATGGCATTCCCCAGGGCTCAGGGAAAGAAGCCGGACCAGACCTTCATTCATACCACCCTGGGAGTATCCTATCTGACCTTATTTGTCACCGACATGAATGCGGTGATGGAGCGCCTGAAGAAGGCCGGGGTAAAGACCCTTGGCCGGACGCCGGCTCCTATTGGAGGCCCTAATTTTCTGACTGTCTTCAGGGACCCTGACGGGAATTTCATCGAGCTGATCGGCCCCTCTAAACAAGGTGGCCAATAGGACGCCATCCTATCGGCAGACGAAACCTCGCTCTTAGAAACGTCCATCCCGCACCGCGATGGGTCAGTCTGGCAGGGCGAAAGCCACCAGCATTCCCCCGCGGGGGCGGCCGGATTTCCCTCCTCCGGCAGAGATTACCACATACTGGCGCCCGTTCACCATGTAGGTGCTGGGGGTGGCGTTCCCTCCGAAAGGGAGCTTTGTTTTCCAGAGGATTTCCCCGGTATCCTTGTCGAAGGCCCTCATGGTCTCATCGGCAGTTGCGCCAATGAAGAGAAGTCCCCCGGCTGTCACGACGGGGCCTCCGTAGTTTTCTGTTCCGGTAGGCGGGATCCCTCGTTTGGTGAGCTCGGGATATTCGCCGAGAATCACCTTCCACTTGATTTTACCCGTATTGAGATCCACGGCGTTGAGGGTGCCCCACGGGGGCTTGATGGCAGGATATCCCTCAGGGTCGAGGTAGCGCCGGAATCCCCCGAAAGCGTAGGAGGGTTGACCCGTGTCGCCCGGTTCTTCAGTCCGTGATGGGACATTGAGAACATAGTCGAGGATCGCCTTGCGCTTGTTCTCAGGCATGGAGGCGTAAGGAGGCATTCGTCCGGCTCCCTCGCGCGTTATTTTTTCAATCTCGGCCCGTGATTTCCGTTTTCCGACATCAAGAAGGGGAGGGAATCCTGCCGTAGCATTGCCCTTGCGATCGACTCCGTGGCATGCGCTGCAGTTGATCAGGTAGTCTCGTTCGCCGCCAGCCAGTCCGCTTCCATCTGCCCGCTTGGTTTCGATCATTTGTACGATCCAGGGCATTTCGTTGATGTTGACGTAGTAGATGCCGTCCGGGTCTGCCGCTCCGCCGCCCCACTCCATCCCTCCATCAAAGCCCGGGAACATGATGGTCTCTCTCAGGCTGGGAGCGGGGAAGGGGCCGAAATTGGGGGAAGCCCTGATGCGGTCGAGGGTCAGCTGGTGGGTGGACGGAGATATGTTGGAGGCATCAGCTTCGGTGTAAAACTGGCGCATCAGGGGCGGAGGCGTGGTTGGGAATGGCTGGGTAGGCCAAGATTGCTCCCCCACCAGGTCCGACTGAGGAACAGGCCGTTCCTCGATGGGCCACAGAGGTTTCCCTGTGACGCGATCAAAGACAAAGAGGAGTCCATGTTTCGTTCCCTGCGCCACTGCGTCGATTCTTTTACCGTTGTGGGTGACGGTGAGGAGAACGGGAGGGCAGGCGAGGTCCTTGTCGAGCAGGTCGTGGTGGACGATCTGAAAGTGCCAGATCCGCTTCCCGGTAGCCGCATCCAGGGCCAGCAGGCAGTTTGCGAAGAGGTTCATTCCATGACGCTTTCCACCGTAGAAGTCTGGTTCAGCGGTCTTGGTGGAAACGTAGACGATGCCTCGTTTCTCATCGAGGGACTGGCCGCACCACGGCATGGTCCCGGTGGCGGTTTTCCAGGCGTCCGGAGGCCAGGTGTCGTAACCAAATTCCCCGGGGCGGGGGATCAGGTTGAAGATCCATCTGCGCTGCCCGGTTCGCACATCGTAGGCTCTAACAGCACCCACGCCGCCAACTCCCCCCACGATAACGAGATCGCGGTAGGTGACTCCCGGCGTATTGAGACCAGAGCCCAGGGAGATGGACCCGTTCTCGCCAAATTCCCGGATAGTTCTGCCGGTGTCAGGGTTCACTGCGTAGAGGTGCCCCTTGACCCCGGTCAGGAGTCTCCGCTCTCCGCCTTGTTCATTTTCCCAGTAGACCAGTCCGCGTTGTCGCTGGCTCCCGCG
>CAXEFH010000026.1:0-20898 GCA_963989605.1 uncultured Roseibacillus sp.
TTTTCAAGCAGAAGACGGCATACGAGATTTCTGCCTGTCTCGTGGGCTCGGAGATGTGTATAAGAGACAGCTACTGCCCCGGGAAGATCCGGCCCTGCTGAGTTCGCTCTGGCACGAGATGGCGGAAGAGTATAAATTGGTGGCTCGGGTAGTTCGAGTGCCGCGGCCATGGTCTGCACGATCCGGCCAATGTGGGAGGGTGTGGTTCCTTCGTGATGCCTCACCGATCTGAGCATCAGGAGCTCCCCTTCTCCCGTGAAGAACGCGATAACGGAAAACGACGAGTAGGAAAAAAAGGCTGCGAAGGGCTGCGAGGGCAATTCTCCCGCCAGCCGTGGAAGGGCTGCGAGGGTGACCAGCGGCGCACTCAGCGCGCAGGTTCTAATTGGGAAATTCAGGATTTCTCCGACGTTCCTGATCTGCCGCAGGTAAGCCTGGCATTTTCGCGATATGGTGATCGCTGATCCAAATTGCTGCCCGGGCTTGGCCCCAGGGTAGGGGAAGAGCCGAAAGGAAAGGTCCTCCACGGAATCGCTGTGATCCTCAAGAACCGTCTTGGGTTCATACACCAGCTTCTCCCTCAGATCACCAAGATCCTCGGGCCGCTCGCTTGCACCTGCCAGCTCGGATATGGCGAACTCATCAGCGAGGTGGAGGATCACTGCCAACGAACGCATCTTGCTCCCGAAGTGAGTACGGATTTCCGCAAGATACTCTACGACCTCCTGCTCCCCAGCCTCTACCGATGGCACCGGCACTCGGCTCCAGGTTTTTCTACCGTCCTTCCCGGAGCAGATATGCGCCTCTGAGACGTCCTCATCTTCGAGGAAAAGATGGAGTTGGCACTCGAGGTCGAGAGCTTCCCGATACCAGTCCAGATTCCGGGATCGCGTAGTCTCACGGTGGAGACGACGGGCCTGCAGGAACCGTTGCCAGGCTGAGAGCTGAGCAGGATGTATCAAAACCTCCATCAGGGGAAAAGGACGGGGGAACGCCGCTCCTGCGGAATCGTCGGGGCACACTCCCCGGTCGAAAATGAAGAGGCGGGAAAACGCACCAGAGCCGGCACCAGAGGAACCTGGCGCCGGACTCTGAGGCGTGAATTCTTACCAGTCAGCGAAATCGCTGGGAACGTGCTTTTCCGTGGCTGCAAGTGAACAGGTCATGTAGAGCGATCCGGACAGAGGAAGATCGTCGTCCATGTAACTATATGTCCCATTACTGGGGCATGTTGGACTACTTTCGACGAACTTACCTTGCCCGACAATTTCTCTGAGTGCACCAGCAACGGTATCACCAGCACTATGTCCATTCATGTTCTGGTATGAGCGCATACCTTGCTGAACATTTCGAATGTTCATGATGCATCCTGCACGATCAGATCCCCTCTTCCACGCGCGAGCGCCAACGAAAAGAATGCTGATCAACGATAGAAGCACCAGGATTACGACCGTCAATTCAATGAGAGTCATCCCGGACTTCCCTGTCTTCTGGGTGTTTGTCAGTGTCATGGTTTTTGTCTGTTTTGGTTGATGACGCGCACAGGGCACGTTCTGTTGGCGCCCAGATTCATCGGTCAGATTTCATCTTCATCGTTCCGATTCATCCGGGCGCTTTCATAAGTTTGCTGGTCGATAGCTCCACGCTGCAGCAGATCACGCAGGCTGTCGTCCCATGAGATATTGCCCGCACGTCGAATGACGTCCTCGAGGGCATTCGATCCTGAGGTATAATTTGCAATCGCGCTTGAGACTGCATCGTTGCTGTTCTGAAGGAACTCGTAGGTCAGCACTCTCTTTCCATTGAGTCCCTTCAGAAGACCCTGCGAATGGATGAAGATCAGCATTTCACTGAGTCGACTGAGCACGGAACTGAACTTCTCATGAGGATACATCTCAAGAATACGCCCCATGGTCTTCACTGCCCCGGTCGTGTGGAGAGTCGAAAGAACGAGGTGCCCTGTTTGGGCAGCCTCAAGACAGGTATCCATCGCATCACGATCCCGGATCTCACCGAGTAGGATAATGTGCGGGGCCTTTCGCAGGACATCCTTGAGACCCTGGCGATAGCTCGCCACATCGCGGCCGACCTCCTGCTGGGTAATGATACTCGGAGACATGGCCCGATGATCCGGATAATTCGGGTGCTCCATGTCTGCCTGATAGCGATATTCAACCGGATCTTCGATCGTAACGATATGCTTGGAGGAAGACTGCCTGAGCCAGTCCATCAGGGAGGCGAGAGTTGTCGACTTACCAGAACCCGTGGGACCCGTGACTAGGCAGAGCCCTGCTCTTCGACGCACTGAGTCCTGGAGTGCGGCTGCCGTGTCAGCATCAATACCGAGTGCATCAAGAGGGGGTATGGTGTCGCTCAGTATACGACATGTGATTCCCAGTCCCGAAGCCGACAGGTGCGCCTGAATACGTAGACGCCCGGAGGTTTTGGAGCCCGCTCCATAGGCGACCCCGTCAGCTGAAAAATCATCTACATGTGTCTCCTGAAAGCGCCGGAGCGATCTTGCGACCTTCTCATCAGGACTACTTTCCGTGGTGGTCCCCCCAAAGCCGTGTCCGGACTCTTCCTGCCGGCGGACGAGAGCCTTATAGATTTCAAGAAGATCACGGTCCGAGAGAAATCCCAGAAAATCGAGACACTCCATTCCATGATTGGTCTCAACGTAGACTGGCCGCTTCGCGCGGAACTGGATGTCCGATACTCCACGTCCATCGCAGGCCTCCAGGGAGACCGCGAGCATTTCTTCCCCGGACATACCCGCTTGAAAGACCCGCGCTGGGGGGGCCTCCAGCTGGGCTGAGGGTTGCTCGATCGCACTCATCCTTGTTAGAGCATGATCTTTGACATGCGGAAACGGGGACTCTGATAAATCGTCAGGGTCTGCGCTCCGCCGTCTGTGTAAGGGTGAAACCAGAGGGGCTGCATCAGCTAGTTGTCAGTTCTGTTGAGTATCGCTATGTCACGTTTTCAGGAGCGCCGCGGCTTGAGGAAGGTGGGCCCCATGGAGTGGGTCGGGCGCTGCCCATCTTCCGGTTATGAATATCTTCTGATCCTTCTGGGATCCTGTGGCTGTGGTAGTGCGAACCCGGTTGAACTGACTTATATCCCCCAAAATCACCGGGCTGACGGGACGACCGCTCCAAGCGGGGGCCGACAACGCGACAGCTAGATGGTTCGGGGTGACAAGAACTCATCCGTTGTGTTCTTCTAATAGACCTTAACTAAACTTTCAACCTTTTTTATATTTTACGTGTAAATAAATGCGCCCTTCTAAAATTTTGTTTAATCCCAAAAATTTTAGATGCACAACGTGTTGACCATTAACTTATTGTGTTAATTTGACTCGGGATCATAATCCAATCCTGACATAGTTCATCCCCATCCCTGAACTGCAACAGACTACCCCAAATAAGAAAACCGGATCCCTCCAATGGCGAGAGCCAGTAAATATTTCAGGGAGCCACGGCCAGGAAATCGCACCCCGCGCTCTTCCAGCGCAGCCTGAGCAAGAGCTAACTTGGCAACTCGGATCTGAAACCTGGTGAACAGGAGAGGTAGTTGAGTCCAATCCGATGGAAGGACTTCCCGGAATCGGGCTCTCCACCATAGGACCCCAAGATGCCGATCTTGAGTTTGTTTTTGGTAGAACGTCTACCTTCAACACCCACCTCAACCAGTTGACCCACACCTTTGTGGTCGAGACCCGCGTATGGCCTGTTGCTGAGAAGTTCCTCATCCTGATAACTTGGGAGGACGCCGAAGCAAGTCATCGCGGAATCCTACGAAGCCAGTTTGAGCAAGGTCGTTGGTTCGCAAAGGCGAAGAACTCAGCGTGACGCCAAGATTTCCAGCGCTCGACATTTCTAACTGCTCCGCTACCCCTCCACCCGCAGCCTATGACTCTTCTGTCCGCAAACGAAATCCGTCTCGCTTACGGCCACCAAACCCTCCTCGATGGCGTCACAGTCGCCATTTCAGGCGGTGAAAAAGTCGGTCTCGTCGGGCGGAACGGATGCGGAAAAACTTCTCTCCTTAAAATTCTCGCCAATGAGAACCAAGCTGACTCGGGAGAACTCTCGGCCCGCCGCGGCCTCCGCATCGGCTATCTACCCCAGGAGTTCGAACTCGATCCTGGCCTCTCCGTCTACGACAACATCGCCGCCGGTGCCGCCGATGTGGCCTCTGCCGTAACGCGCTATGAAAATGGCGACGGTAGTGAATCTGAACTCGCCGACCTCCTCACCCTTATTGAGCACACTGACGGCTGGAACCTCGACGCCCGCATCAAATCTCTCTCCAATGCCCTCTTTACTCCGCCACTCGAATCCGAGACCGGTCCCCTTTCCGGCGGAGAAAAACGCCGTGTCGCCCTTTGTAGCGCTCTCGCTTCACAGCCTGACCTTCTTCTCCTCGATGAACCCACCAACCACCTCGATTCCGAATCAATCCGCTGGTTGGAAGACTTCCTCAAAACCTACACCGGAGCCGTCATCTTCGTCACCCACGACAGATATTTCCTCAACGTCATCGCCACTCGCATCATCGAAATTTCACAAGGCAAAGCCTACTCCCATCCCGGAAACTACACCGCCTTTCTCGAGTCCAAGGCAGCGCGACAGGAAATCGCGGAAAACACCGAAAAGAAGCGTCAAAAATTCCTTAAGGACGAACTTAAGTGGGTCAAGGCAGGCGTTAAAGCCCGCACGACTAAATCCCGATCCCGCCTTAATGCATTCTACGAAGTCAAAGATCAGGACGCTTTCGTTCCTGAAGGTGAAATTGATCTCCTCATCCCTCCTCCACCGAGACTCGGCAATACCATTGTGGATCTCGAAGACGTCTCTATTACCTTGGGAGATCGCACCTTGTTCCGGCACATGAACCTTTCTCTTGAAGAGGGCCAATGCACAGGCGTCGTGGGTAAAAACGGGGTTGGAAAATCGACCCTCCTCAAAATCTGCCTCCAACAACTCGAGCCCACCTCTGGCAAGGCCATCCTCGGTAAACAGGTCAAAATCAACTACATTGACCAGTCCCGGATGCAGCTGGATGGCACCGGTTCACTTCTCGATGAAATCTCGGATGGAAACGAGAAGATCGAATTCGGCGACGAAAATATCGGGGCACGCGCCTACCTGCGCCGCTTCCTTTTTTCTGATGAACGCATCAACGAACGCGTCGACCTCCTCTCAGGAGGTGAACACGCTCGCCTTATGCTTGCGAAGGTTCTCAAGACCGGAGGCAACCTCATCGTTCTTGACGAGCCCACCAACGATCTGGACTTACAATCGCTTCGGATTCTCGAAGAGGCCCTTGCTGCCTTTCGAGGAACCATCCTTGTCGTCTCCCATGACCGCTACTTCCTCGACCGTATTTGCGATCAAATCGTCGCCTTCGAAGACGATGGGGTGAAGGTCACCCCCGGCAACTTCTCTTACTATCTTGAGAAACGACAAGCGCGGGAAAACGCTGCGCGAGCCCAGGCCACCGCCGCCAACCGCTCAGCCAAAAAACGAGCCTCTAACAAGAAAGAGAAACCGAGAAAGCTCACCATGGCTGAAGCCAAAGAGCTTGAGACCCTCGAGGACAAAGCTATGGAAGCCGACGATGTGGTCACCACCCTGCAAGAAAAACTGTCTTCGCCCGATATCCAAACCGATTTTGAACAAATCCCTGTCATCATGGCTGAACTTGAGGCCGCTAAAAAAGTGGCTGACGAGCTCATTAACCGCTGGGAGTTTCTCGAAGAAGTGAAAGCGAATTCACCTATGAAATAGAAACTTTCCCAAAATTAACCGAAGCGCCCTTCAAATCCGATGAAAGAGAAAGACCCTGACACGTCAAAAAAAACCCCGCTCGCTTTCACGAACGGAGCTTTGAAGTTTTTTCTTTCAGCCCTATTTAGCTCACTTCACCACGAGCCATCCCCCGTTCCTCCAGGGCGGCTTGCGCGAGAGCAAGGCGGGCGACCGGGATACGGAATGGTGAACAGGACACATAGTTCAGTCCAGTACGGTGGAAGAACTTCACCGAATCAGGATCTCCGCCGTGCTCGCCGCAGATACCGATCTTGAGTTTCTTATCGGTCTTACGACCACCTTTGACACCCATTTCAACAAGCTTGCCCACGCCTTCCTGGTCAAGACCAGCGAATGGGTTGTTGTTGAGAACTTCCGCATCCTGATAAGTTGGGAGGAAGCTGGAGGAGTCGTCACGGGAAAGACCGAGCCCCGTCTGCGTGAGATCGTTGGTTCCGAACGAGAAGAACTCAGCGTATTTGGCTACTTCGTCAGCGGTGATGGCAGCGCGAGGAATCTCAATCATGGTTCCAACGGTGTATTTCAGCTCGCTTTTCTTGAGCCCGAGTTTTTTACGAACTGCAGCAGCGGTGGTGTCGATGACGTTTTTCTGAAGTTCAAGCTCCCGCGCATAGGCAACGAGTGGGACCATGATCTCAGGGAGAACCTTCGTGCCCTTCTTCTGCACCTCGTGAGCGGCCTCGAGGATAGCCTCGACCTGCATCGCGGTGACAGCAGGGTAGCTGATACCGAGACGACATCCACGGTGACCAAGCATTGGGTTCTCCTCGTGAAGAGCGTGGATACGCTTGGTGATGGCAGGAGCGCTCATACCGATCTTCTTGGAGAGATCCTTCTTCTGAGCGGCGTCCATGGTGCCGATGAACTCGTGAAGAGGTGGATCCAGAAGACGAATGGTGGCTGGGCGACCTTCGAGTGATTTGAAAATACCGATGAAGTCTTTCTTCATGAAGACCTTGATCTTCTTGAGTGCCTTGGCGCGACCGGCGTCATCATCAGCGAGGATCATCTCACGAACGGCATCGATGCGGTTGCCCTCAAAGAACATGTGCTCGGCGCGGGTCAGGCCAATGCCTTCAGCACCAAACTTTATGGCCTGCTGCACCTGTTCTGGAGTGTCCGAGTTGGTGCGGACACCAAGCTTACGAAGCTTATCGGTCCAGCTCATGAGCTCCATGAACTTCTTATAGGTATCGGAACGCTTGGCAGCAGCCTTGTTCTCGATGAGCCCCTGGATGACCTGAGAAGGAGAAGACTTAATACCGCCTTTGTAGACATTCCCGACGAATCCATTCAGCGAAAGCTCATCGCCTTCCTTCAGAGTCACTCCATTTCCGGAGAGAGTCTTCTTGGAGTAGTCGATAGTCATGCCGTGGGCACCGCAAACACAGACCTTCCCCATCTGGCGGGCAACGAGAGCAGCATGTGAGGAGGCACCACCCTCGGTGGTAAGAATTCCGTCAGCGGCAATCATTCCACGCAAATCCTCAGGAGAGGTGGCTTGGCGGACAAGGATCACGTCCTGCCCTTTGGCAGCTGCTTTCACCGAGTCTTCAGCGGAAAAATAGATCTTTCCGGAAGCAGCACCAGGCCCGGCAGGAAGACCATTTCCAACTTTCTTGGCAGCCTTCTCAGCCTTGGAGTCGAAGATTGGAGCGAGCAGGTGGCCAAGATCATCGGCCGGAATACGGAGAATGGCTTCTTCCTTCTTGATGAGGCGCTCCTTGACCATATCAAGAGCGATGTTGACGGCAGCGAAGCCGGTGCGCTTTCCGTTACGGGTCTGGAGCATCCAGAGTTTTCCTTCCTCGATGGTGAACTCAACGTCCTGCACATCTCGGAAGTGCTTCTCAAGCTTCTTCCGGGTTACGAGGAGTTCTTTGTGAGATTTGGGAAGATCTTTGGCCATCTTAGCGATGGGCTTCGGCGTACGCACACCGGCTACAACGTCCTCACCCTGTGCATCGATGAGATACTCACCGTAGAAAACATTTTCGCCAGTTGCTGGGTCGCGGGTGAACGCAACGCCAGTTCCAGAAGTCTTTCCGGTGTTACCAAAGACCATGGCCTGGACATTGACAGCGGTTCCCCATGCGGCGGGTATTCCATACTTCTGGCGATAAACGATCGCGCGATCGTTTTGCCAGGAGTTGAACACGGCATTCACAGCTCCCTTGAGCTGCTCGCGTGGATTTTCGGGGAAGTTCCTGCCGGACCGTTCCTTAATAAGCGCTTTAAAAGCAGCCACCACTTCGCGGAGATCCTTTTCCTTGAGACCAGAATCGTCCTTCACCTTGGCCTTCGCCTTCGCTTTATCGAGGATAACCTCGTAAGGATCGTGGTGCTCGCTGGCTTCGGCTTCCACTTCCATCACAACGCTTCCATACATCTGAAGGAAACGACGGTAGGAATCCCAGGCGAACTTTGCGTTACCGGTTTTCTTGGCGAGCGCTTCAACGACTTCGTCGTTAATCCCAAGATTGAGGATGGTGTCCATCATGCCGGGCATCGACTCCCGCGCCCCGGAACGAACGGAGAGAAGAAGCGGATTCTCGAGGTCACCGAACTTCTTTCCCATGGCCTTTTCGACCTTGGTAATATTCGCCTCGATTTCGGCATCCAGAGTCTTGGGATACTTCTTACCGTTGTCGTAGTAATAGGTACAAACTTCCGTCGTGATGGTGAACCCAGCGGGAACGGGAACTCCAATACTGCTCATTTCGGCGAGGTTTGCACCTTTACCCCCGAGGAGAGCTTTCATCGATCCATCTCCATCGCACTTTCCTGCACCGAAGTAATAGACATTCTGGTTCTTCTTACGAGTGGTAGCTTTGCGACGAGCAGGAGCCTTTTTGCGGGCTGTCTTACGTTTGGTTGCCATCTTGAGAAGGGATTTGATATCGTTAAGTAGTAGATTGCCGGTGGGACAGAATTGCGCAGGCCGGCGCTCGCGGGCGCGCACCTTAGCAACCGTTTCTGAGCTGTCAATCAGCCAGTTCGGCCCCAAAACTGTCCTCAAAGCCAGCGAGAAACAGCCCCCTGATCAACCGGTGGAACGATCCAGCGAAGGGGGTGACGAAGAAGATCATTGCCTACATATCACCACCTTCGCCTGAAACGGGAATCCCCTGGTGGGCTAATCCCAGCTGTTTCCCTCGGATTTTCTCTACTCTGCTTCGATTGCTATTGCCAAGAAAGCGTACCGGGCGCTATGCGTGGCATCGTTAAACCTACAACAAAACTATGAGCATTATCCCAACTATCAGTTCAGGCACCGCAGGACCTCTCGGTGTTCAGCATCTTCCGCGCCTCTGGCAGAAAGCTTCGCTTGATGCCGCAGGTAAGCTTCATTCCGATTACCCCGCAGCGGGTGCCGGCTTTGACCAGATGACCCTCGACGCCCTCGGAATCGAGCGCCAGGCCTTCCTCGACTACGTGTCAGCCGAAAAGCCAAATTACGTCGCATGCGAGGCATGGTGTCAGGCCAACGGAAACTTTGATGCCGACAAGGTTGCCGCTCACAACGCTGCAGTCGATGGCTACAATCATGATGAAGACACTCGCAACGGCATTCTCAGCGCCGTGGGTCTCGCGGCCGACGCGGGAATTCTCGATGCTGTGAATCTCAACAACCTTGAGGACTGGAATGACTTTCACGGCGCGGAAATCGCCAGTTAAGTCCTTTAGATTCTTCTTAAGCTAATCGCAAGGAGCCCCCCTTATGGCGGGGCTCTTTTTTTGGCAAGGTAATGCCGGACTGAAAGTCCTAACCTCCGTAGCGCCCGGGAAACGTCAGTTCAGCGATACCGGATTTATCGAGATCACCGAGCCCCTCCGCGGTCATCTTGTCATACTGCTGCTTGGTCGCGTCATTGACTGGCAAGCTCAGCCCGGCATCGGCAGCAAGCGATTGGGCGATCCCCGAGTCCTTGGCAGCATGCTCTGCTGAAAACCAACACTCATGGTCCCGGTCAATCATGTCCTCGGAGTCTGTCTCCAGCACCCGTGAATTCGCACCAGTCTGCGAAAATATCTCGCACATCATGGCAAGATCCAGTCCGAGCGCCGAAGCAAGGCCGAGCCCCTCGGCCAAACCGGCGGTATTGATATTCATCACCATGTTCACCAGAGCCTTGACCTTGGCTGCCTGACCCGCCGCACCACAATAGCGCAGACTGAGGGAAAGGTCATCCAGCAGGACCCTGTTGTCATCAAAGACCTCCTCATCCCCACCAATCATGAGGTAGAGATTCCCTTCTCGGGCGTGACTGATACTCGACGCCATGGCACCCTCAAGAACGGAAGCTCCGGCCTGCTTGCCGGCTTCGTAGGCCTCCTGATGAGCTGCAGGTGACAAAGTCGCGCAATTGATAAAGGTCTTACCACTCGCCCCCTGCAAAAGGTTATCTTCTTCTGCAAAGTAAATTGCACGCATCGCGTCGTCATTCGTGATGACCGTGATAATGACATCGGCGGCTGCGGTGACACCTGCCAGCGTATTGCTGTTCTCTGCTCCCAGCTCCTCTGCCAGTTCGGCAGAGATTTCCTTGTTAATATCGTAGACCGCAGTCACCTCGTGACCACAGTCAAGTTGCAGGTGGCGAGCCATATTGGCTCCCATGCGCCCCACTCCGACAAATGCTACTTTTTGGCTCATTGGATATGTTTTGTGATGCGTTACTTGAATTCAGGAAAAAAAGGATTGTGAGATTTTTCCTCCCCCACGCTCGTCATTGGACCATGCCCGGGGCAGATCACCGTGTGATCCTCGAGGGTGAACAGCTCAGACCTGTTCGTCGACAGAGCGTCCTGATAGGATATCATTCCCCCACCCATGGACTGGGCGAAAAGCGCATCACCGACGATCGCCACCGGGCGCTGAAGCCCCTCAATGACATAAGTGATACCTCCAGGGGAATGCCCCTTGGTAAGCCGCGTGGTAATTCGAAGCGCTCCAAGTGAGAACGAATCCCCCGGCAGAAAACGAGAGGCGCCCTCTGCAGGTTCCAGAGCATTAACGTGCGTTTTCAGAGCAGCATTATGTTCCTCAACCGTTTTCCGGTCGATGATATGATCGAGATGTGTATGGGTGAGGAAGAGCTGCTGCAGATCAAGACCCAGATCTACTGCCGTCGCGATTGCCCCACTCGCGTCCGTACCGGTATCAAAGAGCGCAGCTTCTTTCGACTCCGGATCCCAGACAAGATAGTTGTTGACCGTCATATCATCAAAAACCGTGTTGAACTGACGCAGACCATCGATTTCGACCGGTTCGGGGCGCCAAGCTTGGAGTGCACGCTCGACCAGAGCATCTGCATCAAGACCGAGAGGCGAGGCCACCCGCCGGAGCGCATCTTCTTCAAGATGCCCCTCTTTCAGCCTTGCAATCGTCTCCTCGGGCACACCCGTCAGAAACTCAAGAACTCCATCCGGAATTCCGGTTCCGCGCAGCGCCTTTCCAAGGACATCCTCAAAATTATCCTCAAGGGGAATACCACTCATTGCTCCGATGTGTTCACTTTTATCAACTTCGTAATCCGTCCAAATCGGTTCCAGTCCTGCACGTAGAGATTCCCCGAGGAATCGTAGGTCAGTCCGTGCGGAGCAGTAAAATGACCCGGCTGAGCCTGATTCAGTGCAACGCCATTCTTTCCTCTCTGGCCGGAATTTGGATTCTCTCCGAGGAGCGCGATCACCTTCCCTTTCTTATCGAGAATCTTCACCCCCCCAGCGAGCTCAGTCACCGCTACTACATCCCCGCGAAAAGCAAGGTCTGTGGGGCGCCTCAGTCCCGTGGCCGCCACTCCAATCCATTCTCCGTTCAGGTCCCAGTGGGTCAGGCGACCATTCTCCCGGTCTGCTACCAGAATTCGGGGAGGGTCGAAGCGGTGATCAACAGCCATGCCATGCGCAGTATTACACTGCCCGACATCCTTCCCACGACCAGCAAAGGTCTTGATCCATTTCCCATCACGATCAAACTTATGAATGAAGTTAGAGCCGTAACCAAGGGCCACGAAAATCGATCCGTCAGGAGCAATATCCGCGGCGGTAACACCTCCCCAACCTCCTTTAATTTCACCAGTCTTTTCGTTGGGAATCTGGAATAGCTCCTTGCCCTCGAGAGTCATTTTCACCAACCGTTTTCCGGCCGTGTGAGAGGCCCAGATATATTCTTTACCAGCTTCTTCCCTGATGAAGAGATCATGGATGTTTCCCGGACCCACCTGCCCAACCTGTTTTCCCTTCTCATCGAAAATCAGGATCCCCTGCACCGTGTCGGTACTGAAGTAGATTCTCCCCACCTTATCGATCGCTACCCCACCATTGGTGCTCCCGACTCCACGATTTACCGCCATCCCCCACCATGGAACATTCTTGTAGGTGTGCTCACCGGATCCAGTAGCAACTGCTAACGTGAGCATCTCCCCCTCCGGGGCGCTTCCCTTGTGCGGGTGAGCAGATAATGTGAGCGGAAGTGTGAAAGCGGCTCCAAGCAGCAGTGTCTGTTTCATGACGGAAGAGATATGGAGCTTTCGCCCAGACAGTTAAAGAACTTTTGGGTTCCGTTGCTGGTTCACCAGAAATATGACCACGAGAAGGCGAAAATCGCCCGAAACAGGATCATGGAGACGCCCCTGAAGGCCGCTATGTTTCCCGGAGGTAATACCGCTCAAATCTGCATATAAAACCCCTCTCGACTCACATCGGCTTTCGCAGGTGACTCCTTCGGGAAAACAAGATCTCCCGGCCTTTGTCCGGTCAGTCTTCCAGCAGATGGAAGTCAACCTGCTGACGTTCCATGTTAACGGCTGCCACTCGAACCCGGATGAGCTGGCCCAGCACTAACTCTCCACCTCCTGCATTGGCATACCGCATTCGGTGCCTCTCAAGGCGCCAGCTCCCTGCTGGAAAATGATCTCTCCGGACCAATCCTCTCTGAAGAATCTCAAGGGCTTCGACCATCAACCCGATCTTCCGCACATCGGTAATAACCGCCTCGAAAACAGGAGGGTCGGCGGAGTGCATGCTGAGCGTCAGCCACTCGAGCATCTTGAGGCGATGAGACTCTACTTCGGCACTCGCACTCGTTCGCTCAGATGTCGAGACCTGACCTGCTATTTCTGCGCACTGTGCCCGACTCGCCCTGCCCCCTGATCCTTCGCCTGGGGGGTTGACCAGAAGGGAGTCAATTGCACGGTGGACGATCAGGTCGGCATACCGACGGATAGGGCTTGTGAAGTGGCAGTAGTCAACTTTGGAAAGGCCGTAATGCCCAATGGGCTCTTCCCGATAACTCGCCCGCTTCAGGCTCTTGAGTAATCCAAGCTTGATGGCGTGTTCCTCGGGGTGCCCCCGGCACTCGTCCAGTAACCTCTGGATGTGTTTCTTATTCAGGAGATCTCCCGGCTCGTAGCCGTGCATCCTGGCCAGTTCCGTAAACTCATGAATCTTGTCATGATCCGGATCTTCATGCACCCGGTAGATCGCAGGGCGCATCGCATTTTTCACCGCCCGGGCAACTGCCTCATTGGCTACCAGCATGAACTCCTCAATCAACTGGTGGCTCTCGTTGTAGTCATTACGACGATAGCCAACCGCGCGCCCAAGATCGTCCAGTTCCATCCGTATTTCCGGAAAGTCCAGGTCCAAGGCACCCTCCGAGAACCGCCTCTTCCGCAGGATCCCAGCGAGTTTCCAGCATTCCCTGAGAAGAGCTTCCGTCTCACTCAATACTGCTTCAGGCTCCTTCCCGCCCGCATCAAGAACTCCCTGTGCCTCCTCGTAGGTGAGCCTTCGGTGCGATCGAATAACCGCCCGCTCAAGACGGGAAAGAACCATCTTTCCACTACGGTCAACCCGCATCACGGCACAACGCGTAAGCCGGTCTTCCCCCGGCACGAGTGAACAGATACCGTTACTCAACTGCTCCGGCAGCATCGGAAGTACCCGGTCGACGAGGTAGGTTGAATTCCCCCGTTCTCGGGCCTCACGGTCCATCGCCGTGTCCGGCCTTACGTAATGGGCTACATCCGCGATGTGTACAGCCAGCTCCCATCCATCTCCGGCCTTCCGCACCCAGATTGCGTCATCGAAGTCCCGCGCATCTGCGGGATCAATTGTGATCACCACCTCTTGCCTCCAGTCAACCCGCCCTTGCAATGCCCCGTCACGGACTGTTGAGGGAACGTGCTCCGCCTCCCGGATGACTTCACCGGGAAACTCCTCTCGCAACCCGTGCCTGAGAATAATACCACGAATATCGACCCCCGCTTCATCAGGCCAACCTAGTATCTCAAGAACCTCTCCCCTCGGCGCCACCTGCCGGCTGTCCCAAGCCCCGAGGCCTACGGCAACCTTCTGCCCCGATTCACCTCCCGCACAATCATCCAACTCAATCGTTGAAGGCAACGACCGGTCGTCTGGCTGAACGTAGATAAAACCTTTCCGCCTGATCAAGGTCCCCACGATAACACCACTTCGACGCTCCAGGATCCGTTCAACCCTCCCGCTGGCCTGGTCCTCCGCCCCCGGGGCGTCAAGAGCCTCCTTCTTATGCCGGGCATGCTTCCACCAGACCGGCGGGCCCAGACGCTCAATACGAAGGGCCACCCGGTCACCATCAAGCGCCACCGAAGTTTTCTGCGCACTGACATGAATGCGCCTAAACCGTTCGAGATCGATACCACTCGCCACGTTAGCTGGGTCCTGCTGGTCCGGGTAAAACCACGCTGATCCCCTCGGTTGAAAACGGAGGATCCCGGAGAGAAGATTACCTTCCTGCTCACGAAGACGATAGCGGGCCTTCTTACCACGGACTACGACCCCTTCCCGCTCAAGGGCTGCCAGCTCAGTTCGTAATTGGGCGCGCTCATCAGCCTGAATCCGGAGATCACGGGCCAGTTCCCCCTTGTTTGAGGGCTGGTAACCACTCAGGCGCATCCGCGCTAGAATCCTCTCCCTCAAGCCCCCGCCCTCTTCCATGTCCGAACTCTGGATCCTTCCCACCGCAACGGCAATGAAGTAAGGGATAAACCGCCTTTGATCCGATTTACGGAAGAATTCCACAGCCCGTGAATCCCAATCTGGACTCTTCGCAGTTGCCCCCGCCTCGCGTTCGCCTTCCGATTTTAGGTCGACTACCCCAACTACCACCCGGATCAGGAAATTTTGGGTTGCATGGCGGCTCTCCCTCCTTCATCTTGGTATTGACATTGTAATTTCCGGAACAGTGGGATTGCCAAAGGCGGCCTCTGCCCCCACCTTTCCGCGGGAGGCAAGCTCCCCAAACCCCAACATCCATGAAGATCAGTTCCACGCCCCACCGAACCCAAGGATTTACCCTCATCGAGCTCCTCGTCGTGATCGCCATTATCGCGATCCTCGCTGCGATGGGTTTCAGCGCCGGTGGCGCCGTCATGAACACCGCCAAGAAAACTGTCGCGACCAATGACTGCACGAATCTCGTGCAGGCCGTGCAGGCCTTCTACGATGACTACAACTATCTGCCGGATGCTCCCGAGGCGGGAACAGCCCCGGGCACTCCGACTACTGCTCCCCTGATGAACCAGTTAGTTGGATTCGACAGTGAGAATAATCCCAAGGAGGTCCGCTACTTCCAGGGAAAGGACGCGAAGGGTAAGACTCAGACCGGTGCCTACGGAGGTCTCTTCTATGCCGAGGGAGCACGTTCCGTCGAGCTGTTCGACGCTTGGAAAAAATCCGGTAACGCAGCTAGCAACCGCCACTACTTTCTCGTCATGGACATCGATCTCGACGAGGAGCTTGTGGATCCCTTTGATGCAGCCAAGCCCCTCTTCGGCCGTCGCGCGATCGCGTGGAGTAGCGGACGCGACGGGCAATACACGACGGGACAGGCCAGAGCGACCAAGAACCGCGATAACGTTTACTCCTGGCGCGGTAAGAACTAAGCGGTTAACGCGCTCCAGCCCCAGATTGAAAAGCTGGCTTCGGCCAGCTTTTTGTATCTCGCCCGCATTGTAAAATCGCGGTGATTACAGGGATTGTCCAAGAAAAAGCCGGGCGGTTTCCCGCCCGGCTTCTCTTGGTCTTGTGACCTTGATCTTCTGGATCCGAGGGCTGGCCTAGAATCCCATTCCGCCGCCGCCACCGTGATCGTGTCCGTGTGGCTCAGGAGCTTCTTCCTCAGGAATATCGGTAATGACACACTCGGTGGTCAGAAGCAGTCCAGCGATGGAGGCTGCATTCTGAAGCGCACTTCGCGTCACCTTGGTTGGATCAACAACACCCTGGCCGATCAGGTCCACGTAGTCGTCCTTGGCGACATCGTAGCCCATGCTACCGTCCGAGTTTTTGACGTGCTCGACGATGAGAGCTCCTTCCCGGCCGGCGTTGGCAGCCAGTTGCCGGAGGGGTGCCTCTACCGCACTACGAACGAGTTCCACTCCGGTCGCTTCGTCACCTTCGAGTTCGACCCCGTCAAGAGCGGACTGCGCTCGGATGAGGGCTGTTCCACCTCCGGGGACGATCCCTTCTTCCACCGCTGCACGGGTGGCATGAAGAGCATCTTCCACGCGAGCCTTCTTTTCCTTCATCTCGGTCTCAGTTGCCGCACCAACATTGATAACAGCGACTCCGCCAGCGAGCTTGGCGAGACGCTCCTGGAGCTTCTCACGATCGTAGTCGGAGGTTGTTTCCTCGATCTGCTTGCGGATCTGGCCGACCCGTCCGTGGACGGGTTCGCTGCCACCTCCACCCTCGACGATGGTGGTGTCTTCCTTGCCGATCTTGACGGTCTTGGCCTCGCCCAGGTCCGCGAGTTCGATATTCTCGAGCTTGATCCCGAGGTCCTCGGTGATGCACTTGCCACCAGTCAGGATCGCGATGTCCTCAAGCATGGCTTTGCGCCGGTCCCCGAATCCGGGGGCCTTGACTGCTGCGATATTCAGGGTTCCCCGAAGCTTGTTCACCACGAGGGTGGCCAGGGCTTCGCCTTCCACGTCTTCCGCAATAATCAGGAGCGGGCGGCTGGTCTTTGCTACCTTCTCGAGAAGCGGGAGCATGTCCTTCAGATTAGAGATCTTCTTTTCGTGGATCAGGATGTACGCACTGTCCAGGGCGACCTCCATGCTCTCGGTGTCCGTCACGAAGTAGGGAGAGAGGTAGCCCTTGTCGAACTGCATCCCCTCGACCACGTCCAGAGTTGTCTCAATTCCCTTTGCTTCTTCCACCGTAATGGTCCCATCCTTACCGACCTTGTCCATGGCCTCGGCAATTATATTGCCGATTTCGCGATCCCAGTTGGCGGAAACAGTGGCGACCTGAGCGATCTGGTCACTGTCGGAAACTTCCTGCGAGATTTCGGCGAGACGACTCACGATGGCCTCGGAAGCCTTCATGATTCCCCGCTGCAGACTGATCGGGTTTGCCCCGGCAGTCACGTTGCGCAGACCTTCCTTGTAGACAGCCTCGGCCAGAACGGTAGCGGTAGTGGTCCCGTCCCCTGCGACATCGGAGGTCTTACTGGAGACCTCTCGGATGAGCTGGGCTCCCATATTTTCGTAAGGATCCTCAAGGTCGATCTCCTTGGCCACCGAGACACCGTCCTTGGTGATGGTAGGGGACCCGAATTTCTTATCGAGGATCACGTTACGTCCAGCTGGTCCAAGAGTGGCTTTCACCGCCGCGGCCAGTTTCTCTACCCCGCGCAGGAGCGCATGGCGGGCAGATTCGTCAAACTTCAGTTGCTTGGCAGACATTGTTTTTCTTTCAGTTTTCTATTGAGTGTATTGAGCCTCGGAAACCTTCCCTTCTGGGGCATGGTCCCGAGAACAGGAGTTAGTCCGCGATCACCCCGAGGATATCGCCCTCGTTGATGATGAGAAGATCCGCTCCATCGACTTTGACATCTGTTCCCCCATACTTCGAGATCAGGACCTTGTTGCCCTCCTCGACTGAGAATTGAATGTCATTTCCGTTTTCGTCTTTTCCGCCGGTGCCGAGTGCGACGACTTCAGCTTCCTGCGGCTTCTCCTGGGCAGTGTCGGGAAGCACAATGCCGCCGGCACTGACTTCTTCAGCATCGAGCCGTTTTACGAGCACGCGCTGACCGAGTGGTTTGATACTAGCCATGATTCCGTTGTGGTTTTGGTTTGGTTTGTTTTGTTTTGGTTGAGTAGCCGCTCCGCCTTCCAGAGAAGATCGGGGCGGGAAACTGACAGATTACTTCTCGGCGTCAACGACTTCCGCATCGACAACCTTTCCTTTTGCTTCTCTGGGCTCGTCGGGAGCATCTTCCGGGGCTCCCCCCGCCGCCGCCGCGGCTGCGGCAGCTGGATCAATCTCCGCTCCCCCGGCCGCCTGCTGGGCAGCAGCCATGAGTTCCCCCATTGTTTTCTCCAGATCTCCTACCGCTGCCCGGATTGCCTCCATGTCATCCGCCTTCAGTGCGGAGCTTACTGCCTCGGTCTTGCCCTCGAGGCTCGTTTTTAATTCCGCGGGAACCTTGTCTCCCAGTTCCTCAATCTGCTTTTCGACCTGGTAGACGAGATTCTCGGCCTTGTTCTTCTCATCAATTTCCTCCGCCCTCTTCTTATCTTCCTCCGAGTGGGCTTCAGCTTCCTGCTTTGCCTTCTCAATCTCCTCCTCACTCAGGCCGCTGGAACCTTCGATGGAGATTTTCTTCTCGTTGTTGTTTTTCTTGTCGGTAGCGGTGACATGGAGAATTCCATTGGAATCAATGTCAAAGGTCACCTCGATCTGAGGCATACCCCGGGGAGCCGGCTCAATTCCTTCGAGGTTGAAGGTCCCGAGTATCTTGTTGTTTGCAAACAGAGGCCGCTCTCCTTGGCAGACCCGGATCGTAACCTCCGGCTGATTGTCGGCAGCGGTTGAAAACACCTGCGATTTTTTCACCGGAATTGTTGTGTTCCTCTCTATCATCGAGGTTGCCCGGCTGCCTTCCGTCTCAATGGCGAGGGTGAGTGGGGTTACGTCGAGAAGAACCACGTCCTTGACGTCGCCCTGCAGGACTCCGCCCTGAATCCCTGCCCCGATAGCTACGACCTCATCAGGATTTACTCCCTTGTGCGGCTCCTTGCCCCCAAGTTCATGAGCAACCTCCTGCACCTTGGGCATACGGGTCATTCCTCCCACGAGGACAAGTTCGTCAATTTCGCTAGCGGTCACTCCTGCTTCCTTGAGGCAATCGCGCACTGGCTGCCTCGTCCGATCAAGCAGGTGCTCAGTGAGTTGCTCCATCTTTGAGCGGGAAAGCTCCATCTGAATGTGCTTTGGTCCCGTCTGATCTGCGGTGATGAAGGGGAGATTGATCTCGTAGGTGCTGGAAGAACTTAGGGCTATCTTTCCCTTTTCTGCCTCTTCCTTAATCCGCTGGAGAGCATCTGGTTGACCACTGAGATCTACTCCTTCCTTCGATTGGAAATCCGAGACTACCCAGTCGATGATGGCATTATCCCAGTCATCACCGCCCAGTTGAGTGTCTCCATCGGTGGCCATTACTTCAAACACTCCATCTCCAATATCGAGGACCGAGATATCGAACGTTCCGCCACCAAGGTCGTAGACTGCGATTTTCTCGTCGCTCTTCTTGTCCAGACCGTAAGCTAATGATGCCGCCGTGGGC
This sequence comes from uncultured Roseibacillus sp., assembly GCA_963989605.1. Lineage (GTDB taxonomy): Bacteria > Verrucomicrobiota > Verrucomicrobiia > Verrucomicrobiales > Akkermansiaceae > Roseibacillus_B. The sequence goes on from CAXEFH010000026.1 coordinate 19,465, forward strand.
TCATTGATGATTCGACGGACTTTGAGGCCTGCGATTTCCCCCGAGGCCTTGGTCGCGTTTCGCTGCGAGTCATTGAAATAGGCAGGAACTGTTATCACAGCCTCCTCGATCGTTTCACCAAGCTTGGCTTCCGCATCAGCCTTCATTTTAGCGAGAATTATTGCCGAGATTTCCTGAGGCGAATACGCTTTCTTTTTTCCATCGACCTCGACTTCGATATGAGCATCGCCGTTATCAGCTTCAATGATGGTGTAGGGAAGCTTCTTATCTTCCACAGTAAGTTCCGCGAACTTCCGTCCGATCAGCCTCTTCGCTGAGAAAATCGTATTCTGCGGGTTCGTTACCGCCTGACGTTTCGCCGCCTGCCCGACCAGTCTTTCACCGCCTTTAGCAAAGGCAACGACGGAGGGCGTTGTCCTTGCGCCTTCAGAGTTTTCCAAGACGACAGGCTCCCCGGCCTCCATCACAGACATACAGGAGTTGGTCGTCCCGAGATCGATTCCTAGTATTTTTCCCATTTGCTTATGTAGTTTTCCCTGTGCTTCGGCCCGCGCCTGTGACTTCGTGGGTCCGTTAAAGGATGTATTGCAGAAAATTGTTCACTAATCCCTTGGCAGTTTCCGTGCCACCCAAGGCGTAATTTTTCACAACAATCTCATTATAAGTTATTAATGAGATTTTAAGAGGCTGATTCCCCACTGCTCAAAGTGACAGATTGACTCATTCTGGAGTCCCTCGGCTGGTCCTATTGTCACACCGTTACACTCTGGCACACCTTCTCGCCTAAACTCCGGTGGGGCGGGGCCGGTCAAGGGAGGCGGAACCCGGCGCCCTTGTCTCCGACCTCACTCCAAGGCCGCAGCCTTACCACTGCATCTTTAACCGAGCATCGACAAGACCTCCTCCAACTGCCAACAATCCTTCAGGAAATTCCTCATGACCGATAAACCAGATTCCGACAACGCGGACGAAAAGAAGCCAGAAAAGAAGTCCCCAAAGGAAGCTGCTGCCAAGAAAGCACCGAAGTTTCTCTTTCCCGGGGCTGAGGAAAAAACGTCTTCTCCGGCCACCCCTGCTCTGAGCTTTCCCTCGGATCAGGATCCCTTGTCGCAGACCGCCACGACCGAGTCCGGGAGCCCAGTACCCGAAGAAAACTCTGTATCGAGTGAGCCTCAGGCTGCGCCGGCAAACGTAGACTCGGTTCCAGAGCCGCTGGCGCAACCAGCGCCTCCTGAGGCAAGTGCTCCGCCCGCTGCACCCGCAGAGCCGGTAGTAGCCGCACCATCCGAACCTCCACCAGCTCCACCCGCAGAGCCGGTCGCAGCCGCACCATCCGAACCTCCACCAGCTCCACCCGCAGAGCCCGCCGGACACGCACAAACCGCCGCTGCCCGCGGACCCATCTCAGAGCCGGCCGGGGGCGCGGGGTGGGGG
>CAXEFH010000027.1:0-20761 GCA_963989605.1 uncultured Roseibacillus sp.
ATGATACGGCGACCACCGAGATCTACACCTCTCTATTCGTCGGCAGCGTCAGATGTGTATAAGAGACAGATTCAGGGCTCGCTACCAAACTCCGATTGAGAAAGAAGGCAATGAGGACCGGAAGGAGGACCTCAGAACGCGGATTGTGCCCATTATCCTACGCCGGACGAAGGATGAGGTGGCATCGGAACTTCCTCCTAAGACCATTCTGATCCACCCGATTGAATTGAACACCGGGCAAAAGGATCTCTACGAGACGGTACGTGCGACGATGGATCGGCGGGTTCGACAAGCCATCGCCGCGCAGGGCATCGAGCAGAGCCGGATTGTCTTTCTGGATGCTCTGCTGAAGTTGCGTCAGATCTGCTGCGATCCGCGCTTATTAGGCATGAGAGAGGCCAATGAACTGGCCTCCGCAAAACTGGATTATCTCATCGAGCTCCTGGACATGCTTGTCAAAGAGGGCCGTCGAGTTCTGCTTTTCTCGCAGTTCACCACGATGCTGGGCCTCATTCGGGAGAGGCTGCGGGCACAGGGGATTTCCTATCTTGAGCTTACGGGCTCATCGCGCAATCGCGGTGAGCTTGTGGAGCAATTCCAAGCGGGGGAGATGCCGCTTTTCCTGATTTCTCTGAAAGCCGGGGGGACAGGACTGAACCTGACCGCAGCGGATACGGTGATTCATTACGATCCGTGGTGGAATCCAGCTGCTGAAGCTCAGGCGACAGACCGCGCCTACCGGATTGGCCAGACGAGGCCCGTTTTTGTTCACCGGCTCATCTGTAGCGGAACGGTAGAAGAGCGGATCCAGAAGCTGCAGGTTGATAAAGCCAAGCTGGCGGATGATCTTCTGGCGGGCGCAAATAAAGTTATCGCTCCGGATGAGGACACGCTGAAGCAGCTTCTAGCGCCTCTATAGGGACCCTCTTGCGCAGTATTATTTGATCCAGAAGCGGGGCAGCTTCTGGTCGGAGAGAGGAAGGCCGAACCGTTGCAGGCGGCCTTGGACAGACTCGACAGAGGACCATGGAACCACCTCTATGGCGACTTGGTCGCCGTCTTCCCACTGGGCCATCCCGGTAGGAAGATGGTCCCGCACGGCAAGGCCCATAAGCATCACTGGTCCGATTACCAAGCCGGAGCCACTCCGGATATCTGTGACGATGATTTCTCGGACCGCCTCCCGGTATGGGGTACGAGTTAAAACAGGCATGGGTGCGGTTTTCAGCACCGTGCCCTGCAAAGGCTGTGGAGAGGCTGAGCCCCCGGGAGAGAGCTGGTCCTTAACCGGGGGAATGTCGAGTAGTCTCCAATCACCAAAAGACAGCTCTCGCATGGCGAATTGCCAGACAACCACCGACTTGTTGGCGAGCCTTTCCGGATGTTTCATTAAGGCCTCTCTGGTCTTAAAGGCTCCATCGTGAGCTGTGCTGAGGCAGTCTACCGGGGCCCCCATCTCGAGGCTCAGACTCTCCGCGAATCCGGCTCCCTTACCCCACCCGTTGTCGGGCTTCGAGTAAATCTCGGTAAAGCTGTCCCCCAGGAGGAGGTAAGGGGCATGGGGGCGAGGTTTCCAGAGTTGGCCATTGGATTCGAGGACCATTCTCGTTGTGATAGTATCCTCATATTCAGGGCCACGAAACCGGCCAAGATCTCCAGTGAGCGACAGCTTTCGGTCGACGGTCTCGTAAGAAGTGGTAGGAAGCTGCACAGAAGTCCGTTCTGCTACGAGGCGAGCAATTCTTGCCATTCCTTCCGGGGACCAGTGGCTATCTCCCCGTAGAAACGGAGAGGGCCCTTCAGCGGACATCTCTACCAAAAGGGGGGCAACATCCACAACGTCGATCCGGTGCTCCGATTCCAGAATGCGGAGAAATTCATTGTAGCCCTCGTTGACGACCGGCTCTCCAGCATTGTTCCGAACAGTTGCTTTCGAGGGCAGCGGAAGGAGGACCAGCCGTATCCCAATGCCTTGCAGCTGGCGATGAAAGTCGACAATAGCGGGAAGAGGATCCCAGTTGCGGCCGGACGCCGCCGAGCCTCGAGGGCTCTCCAGAAAACTCCGAAGTTCCACGTGCTGGACATCCTGTCGGAGATAAAGTTGGCCGCCCCGGGTTATGACTCCTCCGGAGTTGAGGCCCAATGAAGCGGACAACTTGTGAGCCAGTCTCCCGAAGGGCCCCCGCTCAGTGTCGAGTCCATTTCCCGGGTCGCCCAAGGAAGAGCTGAGGTAAACGACAGCACCCAGTCCGAGCATCATCAGGGCCGCGAGGGCCAGCCGGCGAGATCTTACCCGGGCAACTGTCTTTTGTTCTTGGGCTGCCACGGCTTTTAGAGAAAGGTATGGAGGGAGGAGAGTGTCTCGTGTGATACCATTGTAATCATGCAGGGGAGCAGGAGAGCGGCAAGCAGGACACTCCTCATCCGGGGCGACAGCAATTACTTTCTATTCTGGTTGGCCCGATGGTGCGGGGAGTCCTTTGGAAGGATGGCAAGGGGGGCGGGGTCCGTTGGAATACCACGAGCCAACCGGGTCTTCACGGCGGCGAACCGCGGGTCATCAATGAGATTCTCATACTCATGGGGGTCATTCTTGAGGTCATAGAGCTCCTCAAAGCCGCTTCCATAGCGAATGAAACGGTAGCGCTCGTCGGCGACACCGTGAGAAGGAGTTTTCTCGCTCCAGAACTGAAAGGAGCAGAGTGCAGGACGGTCTCGTTTGGATTCCGGAACCCTGAGCTGGGAGACGAGAGAGAGTCCATCACACTGGTCGGGAATGGGCAGGCCCGCCAGCTCACAGAGGGTGGGGTAGACATCAGTGAGGGTGGCCGGTTGCCTTGTTTTCTCCCCGTCTTTGCTTACGCCCGGGGCGTGAATGAAGAGAGGAACCCGCGATGTCTGGTCCCAAAGTGCAAACTTTTCCCAGTTGGCTTTTTCGCCGATGTGAAACCCGTGATCACTCCAGAGGACGATGATAGTGTTGTTCTTCATTTCAGGTGTGGCATCGAGAGCGTCGAGAAGACGCCCCAACTGATGGTCCACGTAGGAGATGCTGGCCAGATAGCCCTGCATCATTTTTTCCCATTGCTTGTTCTCCACCACCCACTTGTGCCAGTGGGTGCGCCCATGGTCGTGGGCGTCGGTTAGGTCATCCTCGCGGTGAGGAGGTAGCTTGACCTCCCCAAGAGGATATTTCTCGAACCACTTGCGGGGAACCTCCCAAGGGATGTGGGGGCGGAAAAGGCCCACTGCGAGGAAGAGAGGCTTCTTTTGCTTCTGCCTCATTTGCTCGATAGCCCAGTCGACAACCATATGATCCCCTGTTTTTTCATCTGGCAATTCGAGGGGTGCGGCCCCGAAGAGCTGTGAGCCGCCGCCCAATGGGCGCCCCTTGGTGAGACCGGCTTTTTCGTCAGGCACCAGCCTCGGTCTCGGCCAGTCGGGAGCGATAGGGTTGTTCGGGTCACCACGATATTCGTCCCAAGCCTCCGGGTCGTTCTGGGAATCGTGCGGGGTCCACTGGAGGGTATGGAAGATTTTGCCGCCTCCAGCCGCACGGTATCCGTGATCACGGAAGTGCTGAGAAAGCACCACCGCCTTCTCGAGCGCCTTGGATTCGTGGCGCCAGCGCGGTCCCCGGGCGCCGAACATGTTGCGGTAGATGCCGGAACGGGTGGGATGAACGCCCGTCATGATTGCAACCCGCGAGGCGTGACAGACGGGTGCGGCGCAGTGGGCGTTTGCGAAATTCACTGAGCGTCTGGCGAGACGCTCAAAGTGAGGGGTCTGGACCCCGGGGTGGTTGTCGAGCGGCGAGATATAGTCATTCAAGTCGTCAATCGCGATGAAGAGGACGTGAGGTTTGCCCGCGAGTGCTGATCCTCCGAAAGAGAGGAGGATAAGAATCGGGAGGAGGGCGCGCATAGCTTCGGCTGGGTTCAGGGAGCTGGAAGGCTACTGTGTCTTCTTCGGGTCATACCTGGGAATCGGCCAGGGCTGCACCCCGACTCGATCTGCCCACGACTGCCAAGCGGCTATCATGGATTTGAGCTTGTCCGGCATGTCGCCGGCAAGATCGTTGAGCTCTGTGCGGTCCGCTTCCATGTCGTAAAGTTCCCACTTCCGGGGCTGGTTCCCTCGATACATGGAAACGATTTTCCATTTGCCATCACGGAGGCCCAGATTGCCGTGGTGTTCAAAGCCGAGCGGGGCCGTCCGGGTGAGCGCGTCTCCGCTGAGAGTTGGAATAAGGCTGACACCCTCCATGGGCTGGATTTCGTGGCCGTCATATTCCTTCGGATACCTTGCCCCTGCTGCTTCCAGAAAGGTAGGCATCAAGTCAATGAGATGGGAGACGTCATGCACGATCTTCCCATTGCGCTTCGAGGCGATTCCCTGAGGCCAGCTGACGATGAACGGAGTTCCGATTCCCCCCTCGTAGGGGTCATGCTTGTAGCCCCGGAAGGGGGTATTGGATGCATTTGCCCAGCCAGGGCCGTAGGCGACAAACGTATCTTCCCCGCCGGGCATGGTTTCAGGTCCGGTGCGGACAAACCTTCCATCGCGCGTCTGCATGGGAGGCCAGATCTGGGTCTGCAGTCCATCCCTGCCGAGGGGCTTGAATTTGAAGCGGTCCTTCTGGTGCGAATTATTCGCCCGGCCGTATCCCTCTGCGCAGCCGCCGTTGTCCTGCAGATAAATTACCAGAGTGTTCTCAAAGAGCCTTTGCTTCTTCAGTTCGTTGACAATCCTGCCGATACCACGGTCCATGATCTCGGTCATGGCTGCATAGGTCTCCATGCAGCGGATATCCCAGGCCTTGTGCTTGAACCCCTCCCAGTCAAGACCCTTGGACATGGGCCACCTACTGTCGACGACGCCCATTTCAATCGCTTTCTTGTAGCGGGCTTCGCGGATTGCGGGGTAGCCCTTGTCGTAGACGCCCTTGTATTTTGCGATATCAGCCTCCGGTGCGTGCATGGGCCAGTGGGCACTGGTGTGGGAGACGTAGAGGAAGAATGGCTTATCCGCTACCTTGCTGTTCCCGCAGTGGTCGGAGATGAAGGAGATCGCATTGTCGTTGATGGCGTCGGTGTAGTAGAAGGATTCAGGTTGATAATCCGGGTCATTCTCGGGAGTGATGTAGGTGTTGCCGCGGCAGAGGGTGGCGGGGTCGTAGAAGCTGCCCGCTCCTGTGATGGTCCCATAAAAGCGGTCGAAGCCGCGCTGCATGGGCCAAGCCGATATATCTCCATTGGGGCTCTTGTGCCGGGTCAGGTGCCATTTTCCTGACATGTAGTTCCGGTAGCCAGCTCCTTTGAGGGCCTCGGCAAGAGTGACACAATTCTTGTTGATCGATCCCCGATAGCCAGGCCAGCCCCGGTCCCCTTCCATCAGGCCCATGCCGGCCTGGTGCGAATAGAGTCCGCTGATCAGAGCGGCCCTGGTCGGACAGCAGCGGGAGGTGTTGTAGAACTGGGTGTAACGCAAACCGTTACGGGCCAGTTGATCGAGGACGGGAGTATGGATCTCACTGCCATAGCATCCGATGTCCGAGTAGCCCATGTCGTCGGCCATGATGAGGACGATGTTGGGGCGTTCCGCAGCGAAGCTGAGAGCCCACAACCCGGAAGCAAGAAGGAGTAGAAGTGATTTCATGAATTCGGTGGGGAGGACGTAGCAGAGAGGCACGAGGGATCTCTCGGCGGTGGGGATGTTAGAGAAAGACCACGCAGACGGGATTTGGTATTTCGAGACGGCCGCCAGCCGGGTCGAGGGCGCCGGTTTTCTGGTTGATGGCAAGAACATGCAGATCCCCGCTGGACTGGTTGGCCGCAATGATCCACTTTCCGGAGGGGTCCAGATTGAAGTTGCGGGGTGTCCGCCCCCCGGTTTTCTCGATGTCGACAAGGCTCAGCTTTCCACAACCCTGGTGAATATGGAAACAGGCGATGCTGTCATGGCCGCGGTTTGAAGCGTAGAGAAACCGACCTCCCGGGTGAACGAAGATTTCAGCGGTAGAACCCCGGGACCATCCATCAGGCACAGTCGAAATGGTCTGGATTTCCACAAGTCTACCGCTGGGTTGGTCGTAGCGGAAAGCTGTGATCGTACGGCTGATCTCGTTGAGGAGATAGCCGAAAGATCCCTTCGGATGAAAAGCAAAGTGGCGTGGTCCCGCACCCGGAGAGACCGCCGTTGAACCCCGGGGCTCGCTGAGACGACCCCCTTTCTCCAGCTCGTAGCGAATGATCTGGTCCATCCCGAGGTCGGAGACAAAGACAAACTTGTTAGCAGGATCGAGGTTGACAGCATGCGGATGTGGCTCGGATTGCCTCGGCTTGAGGATACTGGAGCCCTCGTGGACGATTTTGTTTAGCGGTTTGCCCAGGGACCCGTCATCCAGAATCTCAATGGCAGTAACGGTGGACCCCGTATAATTTGCGATAATGATGGATTCACTTTCCGGGGTGACCACCAGATGGCATGGGTGGGCGCCATGCGAGCTCACGGTATTAAGCTTTTCCAGTGTTCCACGATCCGAATCGGTAATACGGTAAGCGGTCACCGAGCCGGATGCGGTACCCTCAAAGCTTTCTGTTTCATTCACCGCGTAGAGGAATTTCCCGGTTGTGTGGAGGGCGAGGAAGGAGGGGCTCGGTGTTTCCGCCGCGAGCCGTAGGTCCGAGAGAACGCCGGTGGCGTCGTCAAAGCGGCAGGAATAGATCCCCTTGCTCTCTCCTTTTGTATAGGTTCCTAGAAAGACCGTGCGTTTCATCGTTTCAGCAAAGAAAAGGAGCTGGGGTTCTGCAAGCGGGAAGCGATGGGATCGCCAACCTGAAGGAAGGCCTCATCATGGTCTCGTGGAGCCGTTGTCTCCCAAGGCCTTGGCTGCTTCTTTGAGCAGGAATTCGAGGGCCGGTCTGGCCCCCGGGTCCTTGAGCCGGTTCTTTTGTTCAAACTGGTCTGTCTCGAGGTCGTAGAGTTCGAAGGGGTGGAGCTCTCCTTCAAGAGCGAAACGGTGGTCGAGAAAGAGTTTCCACTGGCCTTTGATCGGGCAGGCATTGGAGCGAACGGCCACCACCGCTCGCCTCTCAGAGTTCTTTCTGGAGGCCTCGTTGTGGTCATTGGGGAAAATCGGAGGTCGCGGTGGACAGGCCTCGCCCCGCAGGGCGGCCAGTTGTGAGAAACTGTCCTCAGCCCCAATCTCTCCCTTGGAAAGATCTGGTAGCGGCTTGCCGAGGATCTGGGCGAAGGTTGCAAACAGGTCATTGAGGGCAAGGAGCCGGGGGGAAGTGCGGCCCGGGGTTTTGGGCCGGCCATCACCAAGTTTGCCGGCAGGCCAGGAGGCAAAGAAGGGGATGCGGTGGCCTCCCTCGTATGTGGATCCCTTGTTGCTGCGGAGCGGTCCAGTGGCCGTCTTCGACTTATTTTCCGCGCCGTTATCGCTCGCGAAGATGAAAAGGGTGTTGTCGAGAAGCTTATGGCCGGGGCGACGCGGATCCGCTGTCCGTTGAAGGTAATCGAGCAGGAGTCCGATCTGGACATCGTTCTCATGAATAAAGTCCAGACGGGCGCTGCCTGTGAGCCTGCCGTCGATATGGCGGCTTGCTCCCGCGACCCTGCGGCCTGCAATCGATTTGCAGGGGGTGTGCGGGGTGTGATTGGCAGGGCTGGCGAAGTAGAGAAAAAATGGCTTTTTTGATGCCGTAGCGCTCCTGAGGAACTGAAAGGATTTCGCGTGAAGAGCGGGTCCGATTCTTTCGAGGACATAGGATCCATCCAGCTCCTTGCCGTTCCCGGTCGCTCCGACGATTCTGCGATTGTGAATCCATCCGGGGCCTCGCTGCTGTTCTGGCCCATTGGGATTCTTGCCGCTGGGTCCAGAAGTTGGGTGACTCCGGGAAATTCCATAGAAGAAGTCAAACCCATGATCCGTCGGACCATCAGCGAGAGGCTTGGTGAGGTCCGCATCCGCCCAGCCCTTTGCAGGGGAGCCATCCTTCTTGCGATATCCAAGGCCCAGATGCCACTTCCCCACCATTCCGGTCTGATATCCGTTGCGGCGGAGCAAAGAGGCGATCGTCGGGCGGGATTGCTCGATCAGGGGATCGCACTGGACGCCAAAAAGCACCCAGTATTTAAGGGAAGTGCGCCAGCAGTAGCGTCCGGTCAGTAATGCGTAGCGCGAGGTGCTACAGCGGCTGTGGGGGGAATGAGCATCCATGAACCGTACTCCCATGTTGGCAATACGCTCCATGTTGGGGGTATGAAGTTGCCGGTTATCCTTGTTGCTGGTCCAGTCCTGATAGACGGAGGTGTCTCCCATTCCCATGTCGTCTGCCAGAAAAACGATGATATTGGGATCGGTGGCATGGGCTGTTCCGCTGGAGAAAAGGAGGAAGAGGCCTATAGCGAGTGCGGGGAACAGGAATTGCGGCATGAGCAGAAAAGGTTGGATGGAGGGAATGGAACTTGCAAGTCGGGAGGTAAGGGGTCGTATGGTTCGAGCACAGGATGCGCACTATCGCAATAGGGGACATACATGGATGCAGGTCATCCCTTTGTAGGTTGATTGACTACGCCGGGATTAATGAAGCAGATACGGTTGTAACACTGGGGGACTATGTCGACCGTGGTCCGGATACCAAGGGGGTCATCGATACGATTTTAGAGCTTCGCGAGCGCACGCGGGTAGTAAGTCTCATGGGGAATCATGAGATCATGATGCTTGAGGCAAGGGACTCAGGAGTTGCCCTGGCACGTTGGATGGGCGAGGGAGTGGGGGGTAGCTCCACCGTTGCGTCCTACGGGGGCGACAGTCTTCAGTCTATTCCCGTCCAGCATTGGGAGTTTATCGAGGGGGGTCTTCCATTCCATGAATCGGAGAGGCACCTTTTCGTCCATGCGAATGCGGCTTCGCACCTCGCACTCGAGGACCAGGATCCCTTCATGCTGTTCTGGGAGAAGTTCAGGAAAGTGCCTCCTCATCGCAGCGGAAAGACGATGGTGTGTGGTCACACGGCCCAGAAGGGTGGAGTTCCTGCCAATCTCGGGCATGCGATATGCATTGATACCTGGGCCTACGGCGGCCAGTGGCTGACCGCTCTTGATGTCCAGAGCGGCACCTACTGGCAGTGTAATGAGGCGGGGGAAGAACGGAGCGACAATGTGTCTCGCCACCTGAGCGCATGAGCGAGTTGCTTATTTGCGAGCGCGGCGTTTTCCAAATTTCACCGCTTGTGGGTCGAAGGCCTCGGGGTCGTAATCATCATCCAGCCACATGAGGTCGCCGTTAAGGGCCGCCAAGTAGCCGAAGGCGCCGCCAGAATCCTCGGGGGGACAGGCCCGCGCTCCCTCGATCAGAATTGGAAGGCCCCCTTCTCCCTGGTCAGTTTTCTCCTCGATACAGATTTCGTGAATCCATTCGTCGTTGAAGTCGTAGCGATATAGAAGGCGGATGGGAAAATGGCGCCGACCCACAAACTGCCGGATTGAGACCGATCCTTCTTCCTGAAAGTTGTCGCCTTTTTCCACTTCCTCATGGTCGGGACCGATGACGTCGAGCAGGCGTTTCCCCTTCCCGTGGCGAAATTCATGCCAGTGCTTGTCCTCCCATCCCATGGCCTGCTGGATGGCATCATGAAGCTGTCCAAAGGTCGCCTCGGCTGGAATCGAGAAGCGACGCCAGATTTCCGGTTCAATCTGGTAGAGAAAAACTTTTACGAGGTAGCGCATGGAATAGCTCGTGCAATGAGCCTGCCCCATTAGCAAGGGATAAGGTGATCTGCAAGGAGAGCAATCGATTTTCCTTCTTACTGGCGCTTCGTCTGCCCGGGCCGGGTTCTCTTATTGTAGGGGGGCTTGTCGAAGGTGTCACCATCCAGACGGGGGTCCTTGTTGCGACGAAGCTCGTCCACTAGAAGAGCCTGCAAGCCTTCGCGGACGGCATCATAGGCCTTGTTCCCCGCGAGGTTATTGACCTGGTGCGGGTCGCTGGTCAGGTCATAAAACTCCTGTGGAGGGCGTGGTCCGAACCCAAGGGCCCACTGCCGTGCGTATTTCGGGTTGCTTCGGTTAGATACCATCCATGCCTTCGTGGGGCCGGCATCAATGTCTCCGAAAGCAAGCCTCGTGCTGGTCTCCAGCTGCTGGTAAGATGGAGGGTTAGCATCGTTTAGTTTGAGGGGGTCGCCCATGGGAGCCCGATCGGGGGCAAAGTTCATAATCAGGAGATAGTCCTCTGTGCGCAGGGCTCTGGTCGGGTAAGGCAGTCCACCGCGGGCAGTATTGACGTGGGTCTCACGGCCGATCAGAGCCCAGCCCCGGAGCGCGCGGTGATCTCCCTCAGCGAGTGCTGGCAGCAGGTCCTGACCATTCATCCCTGCTTCCGGCTTCAGCCCCGCCGCGGCAAGAAAAGTGGGAGCCACGTCAATCAGAGAGATGGGCTTTTTGATCACCTGCCGTGGTTTGATCCGCCCCGGCCAGCGAGCGGCGAAGAGAACACGGGCACCGAAATCATAGCAGTTGGTTTTGCCACGGGGAAACCCCGGGGCCCCATGGTCGCCAGAAATGACGAGCAGGGTGTTGTCCAGCTCTCCAAGGTTCTCCAGCTCGTGTATGATTTCCTGACAGCTCCGGTCAAAGGCCATTGCCTCTCCGAGATAATCCGCGAAGTCTTCCCTGACCTCGGGGACATTGGGCAGAAAAGGTGGCATGGCCCTGGCCAGCTCATCCGGATCCAGTCCCCAGAGCCGTTTGCCTGACCCCTTGGTCCACTTGCGGTGAGGGTTGGTTGGATGAAACGAGTAGTAAAAAGGTTGTCCCGGTTTGCGTTTTGATAGAAAGGATCGGAAGTTGTTCCGGCATTCGTCGTAGAGTTTCTGCTTTGCTTTTTTGATGGAGGACTGCTCCCCATCTTCGCCGATCTCCCTACTGACGTTTTGCGAAAACTGGTTTACTCTCCCGCCGGCGGAGCGAAAGTTGTTCTGTTTCCCGCCCATGCGGTCCTCGGCAATGTGCATTTTGTGAGACCATCCGATGTGATACCCGGCTTCCTGCAGAAGCAGGGCGAAGCCTTTCACGTCGTTCCACGGATCCTCTTTACGGTTCCCATGCCATGGCGAGTGAAGCTGGGAGTGAGATCCATTTCGAAAAAAGTGCCTTCCAGAGATCAACGCCGCACGGGAGGGAGAGCAGGAGGGGGCCGAGACAAAGACGTTCCAACCCAGTGCCCCCTCTGCGGCAATCCGGTCGAACACGGGAGTGGAAAGTAGGTCATTTGCCGAGGGGCGCTGCGAATCGCCATAGGCGGAGGCATAGCGCCCCAGATCGTCCGCAAACAGAAGAACGATATTGGGCTTTTCAGGCAGGGCAGCCGAGATGAAGGGAAGGCAGCAGAGGATCAGGGAGGAGAACAGGGCGTTTTTCATGGGCGGAGACGAACTTAGGCAAGTCCGGGCTGCCGCAAAGGAAAAGTCCCTGGAACCTTCCGCTCCCGGGCCCCGCCCGGGGTTGCCATCACCGCAGGATCCGGCTACATCGCTCCCATGGCCCGCTCTTTCCTCCTCGTTTTATTGTTCTGTCCCCTGGTCCTCAGGGGTGTCGAGCCCTCTCGGCCTAACATCCTCTGGATCACCAGTGAGGACAACAGTCCCTACCTTGGGTGCTATGGGGATCCGAACGCAAGGACGCCCCATCTCGACCAGCTTGCCTCAGAAGGGCTGCGCTACGTGAATGCCTATTCGTCTGCCCCCGTATGCTCGGTCGCCCGCTCAACGCTGATTACGGGGATGAACGCACCGACGCTGGGCCTTCATAATCATCGGAGCAGTGTAGGGGTTCCGGCAGCGGTTGTCTATTATCCTCAGCTGTTCCGGCAGGCAGGCTATTACTGCACCAATAACTCAAAGACTGACTACAATATGTCGATCAATGGCCGGAGGGCTGGATGGAAAGATGTAGGGTGGCATGCCAGTGGGAAGAAGGCTCACTACCGGAACAGGAAAAAAGGTCAGCCATTTTTTGCGGTCTTTAATACCACCTTGTCTCATGAGGGACAGACCACGGACCAGGCCTATGGTGGGCGGAAGGCCAGTAATCCCTCCCAGCGTATCCTGCCCCCGAGGCAAGTCCCCCTGGGGGTGATCGCCCCGTTTCATCCGGACACGCCGGAGATCAGGGAAAACTGGTCCCGCTACTATGATAACATGCATCTGATGGACAAGTGGGTCGGTGAGCAGCTCAGGGAGCTGGAGGCCTCGGGGGCTGCCGAAAACACCATCGTGTTCTACTTTTCGGATCACGGGGGCGCGCTTCCCCGGGGTAAACGTAATATCCATGACACCGGGACACGGGTTCCCCTGATCATTCGCTTTCCTGAGAAGTGGAAGCACCTTGCGCCCAAGTCCCTGAACGACACCGGCATTATTGACCAGCTTGTCGCGTTCGTTGATTTCCCGGCCGCGGCAGCCAACCTCTGCGGACTGAAGATTCCCGATATCTGGGAGGGGAAGCCGTTCCTCGGGCCCAATGCCCGGGAACGTGACTTCGTCTACCTCTACCGGGGGAGGATGGATGAGCGTTATGATACCGTTCGGGCAATCCGCACCAAGTGGCAGCTCTATGTTCGCAATTTCTCCCCCCACCGTCCACTGGGGCAAGCCTACACCTATCCTTTCCGGGTTCTTGCCAGCATGGGCTCCTGGTATGAGGCCTTCAAGGCGGGGAAGTGTAACGAGATTCAATCCCGCTACTGGAAGCCCAGGGGCGGGATCGAATTCTACAATACGGCATACGACCCATTGCAGCTTCATGATGCGTTCCGAGAACAGCCTGGAAAGGAATTCGAGGCGACGCTCCAGTCCCTGCGGCGGCTTGACGTGGAGAGCACGAAAACTGGAGGCAACGGATTTACTTCGGCGGAGGAGGCCCTGAGGGGGAAACTTCTGGAGCCAGGCGCAAGAGATACCGGCCTGGTCCCGGAAGGGCTGACGCAGCGGCTGAGTGCAGACTCTACCATTTATGAGCATGTGAATGCTCTGCCCGCGGAGGAGTGGGAGGAGGTCTGCTCTGTCGCTCTGAAAGCAAGCATCGCAACCGTGGGTGACGCGGCGGATCTGCTCAGGAGCATGAAGTCGGAATCGGCCACGGTAAGATACTGGGCTGCTACCGGGGCCCTGGTAGCCGGGCGGGAGGCGGCTTCGCTCAAGGCGGGCCTTATTGATCTTCTTGTCGACCCCGCCCCTGATGTGCGCGTGGTGGCTGCCGAAGCGCTGGGTCACCACGGGGAGAGCGCGCGAAGCCTTCCGGTTCTCGTCAAGGTGGTCCATGACGGAAATGTCTACGAGTCGCTCGCCGCCGCCAACGCGCTGGAGGCGCTCGGGCGGGATGGGGTGGTGCCCATGGACAGAATCAAATCTGTCATGCCGGAGAAGATCCGGGGGGAGGGTGCTCGAGTGGTGGAGGCGATCGAAAAGATCAGGTAACCACCCTTGCGACCGGGGCGGTGTGGCCCCCCTACTTCTTTCTCGTTCTCAGGTCCTGCAGGCGTAGCCCGTTGCTGGCTACCAGTTGATCGCAGCGCTTGCGGAGCCTTGCGAGGGCACGAGTGTGTCGTGCGGTCACCGACTGGGATGGTAAAGCGGCCACATTGATCAGCTGCCGGGGGTCCTCCCTCAGGTCGTGGGCAAACTCGAAGGGAGGCCTGTCCGGCCCGTTGACGAAGTAGCGGGCGTAGAGCCACTCCTTTCCCCTCACGCCTTCCCAGCGCGGGATGGTCCGAGGAACTGCAATGAACTCGCAGAGGAAGTCGGTCCGCCAGTCCGTCGGAGGAGCCCCTCTCAGGATCGGGAGAAGGCTCCGGCCGGTGTGGCTTGCCGGCGCAGGGAGGCCGGCGAGCTCGAGCATGGTGGATCCGAGGTCGCTGTTAAGGGCCATTTGCTTCCTGACGACTCCGCGATGTTCTTTTGGTGCGCGGGGATCGAATACGATCAACGGGATGCGCAGGGACTGATCATAGTGGGTCCACTTTCCTGCAAACCCGCGATCACCGAGGTAGAAGCCATTGTCGGCTGAGTAAATGATGACGGTGTTTTCCGCGAGCCCCTGCCTGTCGAGCTGGGCGACGAGGCGGCCCATGACGTGATCGATTCCACTCAGCATCCGAAAGTAGGCCCGCATGTTGGTCTGATATTTTTCCGGAGTATCCCAGCGCCAGAAGAAGCGCTCCCGGTTGAGGGAATTCTTAAGAAATGCAGGTTGCGACTCATAGATGGCGGTCGCGTTGAGAGCAGGCAGGGGCATCTCCTGATTCTTGTAGGCCTCGTCCATGACTCTCGGCCAGGGGAAGTGTCCAATTCCAGGTCGTTTGTCCCCGTCCTCCGCGTGCGTTGCGTTGAATGAGATCTGAAGGCAGAAGGGCTGGGCCACAGGTTGTGTCTTGAGGAACTCGATACCCCAGTCGCCGAGGATCTGTGTGGTGTGCCGCAGGCTGCCGTCAGCCTGTTTCTTGAAGTAGGGGTTACGGCCCAGACGGCGCCGGATATCCCACATGGCGGCGGCGCTGTCCTTGCTGATAGCGACATGCTCCTTACCGAGATGGGCAGTGCGGTATCCAGCGGCCTTGAGCAGGGTAAAGTAACTTGCTGCGCAGAGATCTGGATTGAGCGGCCCGGGGGAGGTGCGGTAGAGGTGGCGGCGTTCGTAGCACCCGGTGAAGAGGCAAGCCCGGCTGGCCCAGCAGGTAGAGGTGGTGACAAACGCATTCTCGAATCGCACGCCTCCGGCGGCGAGACGGTCAAGATGAGGAGTCTTGACCACGGGATGGCCCGCGCAGCCGAGGGTGTGATTGCGCTGATCGTCTGCGAACAGGAAGAGAATGTTGGGCTGGCCAGAGGATGCCACCGGAATGAGCAGGCACAGGAGAAGGAAGGGTAAGTGGAGCATGGATCCTGAACGTGGGTGAAGCCCTAGGTGGCGAAAAGGCGAATCCCGTTGTCTCGGACGAGCGGGACAGGGGGTCATGGACCGGAGGGAGGTCCCGGCCACCATGCGTCGAGGGCGGCGCTGAGGCGCTTGAGTTCGCCCGGGCGCTGGGGTGCGAGATCCCTTTTTTCAGCCGGGTCCGCAATAATGTCATACAGTTCGAGCTTCTGCGCCGTAGCGCCGGAGCCCCGGTGCGCGAGCAGCTTCCACTGCCCGGAAACCAGGTAGCGGGTCTGGAGGCTGAGATTGGGGTGAGTGACGTCGAGAATGTCATGGGCATAGGATGCCCCGAAAACCGCGTTGCGTTTGATTAATGCAGCACGGTCGCGCAGGTCAATACCGGGCATTGAGGCTGGAACTGGAAGGCCGCAGGCCTTCAAGATGGTCGGCGCAAGGTCGATGGAGCTAACCAGTGTGGTTTCGTCGAACTTCTGGGCGATTACCCGGGGCCATCGAATCATGATGGGGGTGCGAACACCGCCCTCGTTCGGGGAGCGCTTGGAGCGAGCTGCATAGCGCCCGCTTTCGGCACTCTGGATCCATCCGTTATCGGTGACGTAGAGCACGATCGTATTTTCCCGGAGACCCTCCTCATCGATTCTGGCGAGTAACTCGCCGCACGTCTCGTCGAACCACTCGCACATGGCCCAGTAACGGGCGATGAATCTTGAAGGCGATTTAGCCCGGTATTTCTTAAACAGGCGCTCGGGAGGATTATGAGGAGTGTGGGGGAGAAAGGGAGCATGCCAGATGAAAAAGGGCTTCTTCTTTTGCCGAGCCTCGGCAAGGAAGTCATTGATGGGTTTGATTCCCTGTCGGCTGATCCTCAGGCCTGCATCTCCATGTCGTCCACCACGGTCTGGGTCTCCGTGTGTCATGGCGTGGCTGAATCCCCCTCTTTTTTTCGGGTCGCCCTCCCACCACTTACCCGTCTGAAGTGAGAGGTAACCTGCGGAACCCAGGAGGTGCGCGAGTCCAGGGTCCTCACTGATCCGGGTCATAATCGTCTCATAGAGCTGCCTAAGCTCGGGATTGCGGCGATCGCCCTTCCTGCCAGGAGGAACGCGCGGGTCATTTCCGGTAATGCCATGCGCGTGCGCATACTTTCCTGTGAAAATGGAGGCGAGGGAAGGCCGGCACAGCGGAGCAGCAACGTAGCCTCTGGTGTAAGTCAGGGATTCGCCTGCCAACTCGTCAAGGTGGGGGGTCTTTATGTGGGGGTGTCCGAGAAAGGAGTAGTCTCCCCACGCCTGATCATCCGAGATGATGAGGAGAACGTTGGGCGGAGTTGATTTTTCGGCTCCCGCAATGGTGGCAGTAGCAGATGCAGCGCAGAGAAGAAAAAAGAAAAGTCGAAGGCACATAAGGTGCCTGCGACGGTGCTTGAATTGTCCAGCGATAGCAACTCCGGGAGGCCCCCGGGTGAACATTTCCTTTATTCCGGCCGTCTGCCTTCTACCCTGAAGCCGTGATTCCAAGTAAAGCCGTTGTCACTGCTGCCAGCCCCACGGAATACCACCTGCCGCTCCAGACGCTCGTGGATTCGGAAGGAGTTGCCAAGACAGCTCTGGCGATCATCCTCGACGACTTGTTTGCCGCCGGGATCGATTCCGCTGCCATCGTGATCTACCCGGGGACCCGTGATGCTTTTCTCCACGCGTCGGGAAAGCATGCGGATCGACTTACTCTGATCGAGCAGGGGTCTCCCCGTGGGTACGGCCACGCAGTTTGGAGTGCGAACGAATTTACTGGCGATGACTCCTTCGTCCTGCTGGTGGGGGATCACCTCTACCTCAGCCAAGAAGGACCCTCCTGTGTGAGCCAGATGCTCCAGGTTGCATCTGGTCACGATCGCTGTATCTCGGCCGTCAATCCGACTCACGAAAGCCAATTGCGCTATTATGGAGCAGTGGCTGCGACCCGGGTGCCGGCGTCGCCATCTCTTTTCGAAGTCCACGATGTAGTCGAAAAGCCGACTCCGACGCTGGCTGAGCAGGAGCTTATAGTCCCCGGGTTGCGGGCGGGCAACTACCTGTGCTTTTTCGGGATGCATGTGCTCACCGCAGGAGTGATGGAGCACCTCGGGCGGGAGGCAATCCGGATCGGAGAAAAGCATAGTCTCGAGCTTTCTCCTACGCTGGCGTTTATTGCGAACCGAGAAAAGTATCTCGCGGTGGAGCTTGCAGGGCAGCGCTTCAATATCGGAGAACGGTACGGACTCCTACGGGCTCAACTCTCCCTTGCCCTTGCGGGCCCTCACCGTGATCAAGTGCTTACCGACCTCATCGAGATCACGGCCCATTCCCGTCCTGCATGTCCAGACTCCTGACAGTAATCTCGAGCGGGGAGGCCGAGGTTCGTGACGCCGCCCTGGCAGAGGTTTGTGCTGGGCTTACGATGGACGAGCTCATGGAGGAGTGCATCGCGCTCGACCAGTTCCGGAGAGATAATGGGAATCTCTACGCCCGGGTAAGAGCTCTCTCCTTTCTTTCCGCAATTCACCGCTTCCATCTGCCACGATTGCTGCCCGCCATGCAGACGGGGCGTATTCCGGCGGAGGGGATCGATCACCTCCATCGGAGGAGGTTTGCGGAAGCTGTCGACGCGTTTCACCTTGCGGTGGCTGAGCAGGGTGCCAGCGGGGCCCTGTGCTCTGCTCTCGCTCAGGGGTATCGTGAGCTGGCCTTCGAGGCTCTCGGTGCCCAGGTGCGTGATGCGGTCAGGGCGGTCAGAGGAAATCAGTGGATGTTTCGGATGGGCCACCCGGCGGATCACCCGTTGTGTTTCTCGGAGGAGCTGCTGGAGAAAAAGGCGGATGGGAGCCGGCGAATACTCTGTGAACGGACACCGGTCCGGATGGACCTTTCCCATGCAGGATGGTCCGATATATTTTTCCTTGGCATGGATTATCCTGAGGGAGCAAGGGTTCTCAACGTCTCGGTTGATCTGGGTGTTCACGGCAAGGATGAAGCGCCGCGCCCTCCGATCGAGGCTTTTGTGCGGGTCATAGACGCCCCCGTCATCATTCTCGCCTCCGTTGATCTCAAGGTCTCGGTGCGGGTCGAGAGCCTTGGGGAGATCTTTGACTTTGCGAAAGACGAGCTAGGTTTGCTCAAGGCGGCGGTGATCGCTTCCGGGGTGATACCGCCGGGGGTTGAAGGATCCGGGCAAGGCCTTGAGACCCTCCTCGAGAGAATGGTCGGGCCCGGGAAGGGAATTGAGGTGATCTCCCGTGTTAATGAGATCTCCAAAGGCTCAAGGCTGGCGGTTTCCACCAATCTTCTTGCGGCTCTCATCGGGGTGCTCATGAGGGCCACCGGGCAAACCGGTTCTCTGACTGGCGCCCTCGGGGAGAGCGAGAGGCGGCTTGTTCTGGCGAGGGCTGTTCTTGGTGAGCGACTCGGCGGTTCGGGTGGTGGGTGGCAGGACTCGGGTGGGGTCTGGCCCGGAATCAAACTGATTTCCGGGGTTCGTGCGCGGGCAACAGATCCGGAGTTCAATTTATCGCGAGGGTGTCTTCTGCCTTCTCATCATGTCTTTGATGAGGACGAAATTCCAAAATCTTCGAGGGAGGCACTTCAGGATTCGCTCGTCCTCGTTCACGGGGGTATGACCCAGAACGTGGGGCCGGTGCTCGAAATGGTGACGGAGAGGTATCTCCTCCGCACCAGTAAGGAATGGGCAGCGCGGCAGGAGGCGCTGGACCTTCTCGAGGAATTAGTCTCCTGCCTGAAGAGGGGAGATATGAGGGCGCTTGGGCGAGCGACTACCCGAAATTTCCGTGGCCCGATCCAAGACATTCTTCCATGGGCGACGAATCTGTACACCGAAACCCTGATCGATCGAGTTGAAGAGGAGTTTGCGGATGACTTCTGGGGATTCTGGATGCTTGGGGGCATGTCGGGAGGGGGAATGGGCTTTATCTTTGATCCTGCGCGGAAGTCTGAGGCCCAGAAGTCGATGGGGTTGATCATGAAGGAGGTGAAGGATCATCTGCGCGCCGCCCTGCCCTTCGCCATGGACCCGGTCGTCTATGACTTCCTGATTAACGATACTGGGACGAGTGCAGAACTCCTCGAAAGCCATTCGATATTCTCTGATCTGGACGGGGTTGATGAAGTTTCTGTTGCCGGGGGTGTTGTGGCGGGAGACAGCGGGGCCCCGGGGTCTGTCACGTTGCAGCAATTGCTTGAGGAAAATGGTTTCGACGAGGAGTCTCACGGGAGATTACGAGAGGACATCATTGCGGGCCGAGTTAGCCTGCAGAGTAATAAATTGCCTGCCTCGACTAAGATTGAGGACGTCGCTCATGGAGACGTTACAGACTGCACTGGGGGGAGTGAGAGTTCTTCAGGAGAGGAATACGAGATCGGGACAGCTGCCATTGCGGCAGGAGAGGTCGCAGTGGTCACGCTGGCCGCGGGGGCAGCCTCGCGCTGGACCGGGGGAGCCGGAACCTGCAAGGCACTCAACCCATTTGCGCGTCTTGATGGCAGGCATCGTACCTTCCTTGAGGTTCATCTCGCAAAGTCCCGCAAAACGGGCTCGAGGTCAGGGGTGGGAATTCCTCATGTATTCACCACTTCCTATCTCACGCATGGCTCTACCAGCAGGTTTCTGGAGGAGGTTTCCCATTATAACTACGACGCGCCTTTGTTCCTCTCTCCAGGCCGGACGGTGGGGCTGAGAATGATTCCGACAGCCAGGGACCTGAAATATTGCTGGCGAAGCCGTTTCGAGCAGGATCTGGACCCTCAGCAGCAGAAGCTGCGCGATTCATCGCGTTCCGGTCTGCTCCAATGGGCTCTGGACCAGGGCGAAGCACAGGATTACACGGCAAATTTACCCGTTCAGTGCCTTCATCCAATGGGACATTTCTATGAGGTCCCGAATCTGCTCCTCAATGGGACCCTGCGCTTGCTTCTGCAGGAGCGCCCTCAACTGAAAACCCTGCTCGTTCACAATGTGGACACGCTTGGGGCGTCTGTTGATCCCATGATTCTGGGCACGCATCTCAAAAGTGGTCGGGGCCTTGGCATTGAGGTCATCAGCAGACAACTGGCGGACCGGGGCGGAGGCCTGGCCCGGGTCGACGGGAAGCTTCGGCTGGTCGAGGGTCTGGCAATGCCGGAATCCTGTTCGGAATATGAGCTTTCGTATTATAACTCGATGACGAGCTGGGTAGACCTCGATCACTACTTGTCTCTCCTTGGCTTGGATCGCGAAGCCGTCCTCGGGAATAACCAGGAACGTATGGAAAGAGCTGTGCGAATCCTCGCGGAGCGCATGCCAACCTATCTCACGATCAAGGAGGTGAAGAGAAGGGCTGCCGGTGGACAGCATGCGACATACCCCGTTGCCCAGGTCGAGCGTTTGTGGGGGGACCTGACCACTTTGCCCGAATATCACTGTGGCTATCTTCTGGTGGAGAGGCAGAGGGGCCGACAGCTCAAGAGCCCCGCCGAACTGGATGAGTGGTTCACTCAGGCCGCTGCCCACCTTCAGGATCTATGTGAATGGGGGCAGGAGCCCTCTTTATCGTAATTCCGGGACTGGGTCGGAAACCTCAAGGTCCTTTCCTTCCCATGTGGTTGCACCGGTTGATTTTTCGTAGGTGAGGACACGGTGTGCTGAGCCGGGTGCCGGTGGCCGGTTAATCTTGGGAATCCAGCGGGCGAGGCGGTCGGCGGCGGCCCGGTTGAACGGAGTCACTGGTTCTTCCCTCGAAGAGAGAAGATTGTCCCACTCTTGAGGGTCATGCTTCATGTTATAGAGC
>CAXEFH010000028.1:0-12500 GCA_963989605.1 uncultured Roseibacillus sp.
TGAAGTCCCCAAGGGAAAAGGACTCTAACCCGTTAGCCTCGTGATTGCCCACCGTGACTTCCCCGCTTTCTTCATCAACCGACACGTTGCTCGAGGCGAAGAGACGCCGCCCGTTGGCGTGGAGAACAAATCCGTCATCGTAATTAATGCGAAGACTCAGTCCTTTCAAGTCAGACCCTTGCGGAATGTCGAACTCCCTGCGAATAAAGACCGAAAGGTATTTATCCTGCATGTCGTCGAGGGCTGTCGCATCGTCATTGTCCGCATACCCAAACCCGGCAGGGCCTTTCTTCCATCCCTCGTTGTCCGCATCAAAAGACAGCGTCGTCCAAAGCGCATTTTCCGGCTTCTTCCCTCCCGCGAGGTAGTACCACTCCGCGCCTTTGCCGATTAGGGTCTTCCTTTCACCAGACCCGATAACCTTGACCTTCAGATCAGAAGTTCTCTCGTAGAGAAGTTTACCGTTCCACTCATAAAAGGTCTGGGTCGCTTTATCCTTTGTGATTTTCCGGATATCAAACTGATCTCCACGGTAGGCTATCCACTCGCCTTGGATCTGGGCTTCAATGCCTGGGAGGTCTTCCGCAGCCGCAGGTATGGCGCAGGAAAAAACGAGTAGTATCGGGCCTAATAGTTTGGGTGCTGGCTTCATCTGATCAATCTATACGGAGTGCTAAGTCAAACAGCGAGAGGGTCTTAAAAGTCTCGATGCCTCGTCGAGCTAAATATACCCAACACTCGTCACATCAAGGGGCGCCCTCTCCCAGCCATTACTAAGGCGTCCTTATTTTTGATTCCCTCGAATGATCTCTGTAGAATCGATGAGGACACCTGAAGCCGTAAGAGCCTGAAACTGGATTGCCCCTTTACGCAGGATTACCTTGATGAGGTGATTTACGGATTCAGCCTGGGCGAGGAACGGTCTGGTCCGCTTGACGTCCGCCGCGACCGCTCTTGTGCGTACTCCCCAGGCTCCATCACCGAGGTAGAGGACCCCGTTTGTGTCATCGCGCTCGCCTCCGGTCAGCCGATGCGTTCGCTTGTAGACATGGTGATCACTCTCAAAAACCGCATCAACCCCATACTCCTCAAATACTGGACACCACGCCTTTCGTATTTCTACCGCATCAGGCTTAGCCCCGGTTCCCCACGCTGGGCGATGGTAACTGACGAACTTGGAGGTAACATCTCCTCTCTTACCAAGGGCCTCCTTCAACCAGGGAGTCTGTGAGGCGACGTTTTCGGTATGACCGGAGTCGAGTCCGATCACGGTAAGATAAGAGCCGAAATCTACTGCAAACCGACTGCCCTGCTCCATTCCCAAGAAGAGGCTGTAGAAAAAAGGTGCGTCCTCTCGTCCGGGCGCATTGGTGGGACGATAGGCTGCCCCTTTTACCTCATGGTTCCCGATTACAGGAATCATGGGAATTGATAGTCCAGATGGAGATACCGCATATTGACTCCACGATTGAACCCACTCTAGCCAGCGATCTGCGTTTACGCCATCAGCAAGGGCAAGGTCGCCACCGAGAAGAGCAAAAAGGGGTTCCTCAGTGCCTGCTCTCTGATTCATGCTGTTCAGCATTTCCCGGGTGTGGAACATATCACCACCCGTCACGAAAGTGAGCCCGTCAACAGGGTTCTCCGGAGCAGTTCGGAAAAACCATGTTCCTAATCTCAGGTCTCCACGCATGATCCTGAAGGAGTAACGAGTGTTTGGATTAAGCCCCTTGAGGTCAGCCGAGTGAGCCCGATGATCGGTGGGACCAAAGGAACGAGTGAGAACAACACCTTGGGTCCACTCTGCCCCTCCGCTCTTCTGAAAGAAGAAGGTGAACTCATTTCGCTCAGGCTTGGAGTCACTCTCGATCCAGTGAACTGCCATGCTCCGGCAGGGATCCCCATACCATTGGCAGATTGGACCGTGCGTGGATCCTTCTGCCCGACTCGCAAGGAAGATAAGTGAGATCAGGAGGCAGACAGTCATGAATGTTATCTCCGGAAAAGCCTGACCGTTGCGCTGATTCATGTTGAGAATGTAGGCAGATCAAACTTACTAGACAACCAGAACGAAGCCGGACGTTCACCGTTTTTTCAATCTTTCCAAGTATCAACTGGCAAAGGTTGTCACGACGCCGGGTTCTGGGATAATGCCTTTCAAATATATCGCACCGGAAGACCGGCAAACAGGCTCTGCCCCCGGCGAGAATCATAAATCAGGCTCCATGTTTTACGTTCGTCTGCATCTTAAAGGAACGCTGTTCCGGATCACCGGCCTGTGGTGTATCGGCGCGGCCCTTGGCTGTTCCTCCATGACTACCGGGGACAGAATCACCTCGGAGAGGAACCCCGCACCTGCCCTTGTTCAGCCCTTGGCCCAGCCTTCTTCTCTCATCAGGTCACCAGAGAATCACTCGGAGAGCCTATTGCCCCAAGGATCTGACACCCTCACCGACCAGCTCCTTTCCGCAACCAGGTTTCCCAACCTACGCCGCTCCCGCGTTGCTCTAACCGCATTTGTCAAGCGGGTCACTTCGCGGGGGGTAGCTCTGACCTTCCTGCTCTTCGACGACCGGAAATACGACATCGCTGTTGCCGACAAGGATCTCGGGCCGGAGACGGAATGGCAAACCGCGCAAGCTTCCGCAATCAGACATGATGCAGTAGCGGCCATCAACGGTGGGTTCTTTACTCCCACAGGCAAGCCGCTTGGTCTTGTTATTGAGGGCGGTAAGCGCATCGGGATATGGAACTCACAGTCCCCCCTGACCTCCGGGCTCCTGTCGGTTGAAAAATCTCCAAGACTCCTCCGTCGCCAGCATTGGCGGTCCTTTTCTCCAACCCAACACCTACTCCAGACAGGCCCCTTTCTCGTCGAGAATGACGTAGAAGTCCAAGGCTTGGATGATCGGGAGAGGCGCCCGCGGTCCTTCATCGCATGGAACGGCAGGAACCGGTGGGCTTTCGGCGTTGCCGAGGGTGCCACCCTTACCGATCTTGGCTCCGCTCTTGCAGCCCAGCCTCTCCCCGGGATGAATATCACTACTGCTCTCAACCTCGATGGAGGACGTTCGAGTGACCTGTGGGTCTCCCCGGAGGTATCCGGGGGACCAGTCTCCACCCGCAGGGTCTGGAATAGACCAGTTCGGAACTACCTCCTTCTCATCCCTCGCCATCAAGAGTAGCCGGCCGGTCTGTCCTAGGGACATCTGTTGGTCCGCCTTTCCCGTTTTGAGGAGGATGCCTCCTTCTCATCCCCTCTCCGGACGCGAGTGCGAAGACAGCACCCGAGGCGCGCCAGATCTGTCCCGGTCCGGCAATTTTTTTCCTAAAAATGCAGCTTGGAGTGGCCAGTTGGCCAAATCTTCGCTAAAGCCCGCGCCTCATGCTGAAAGCCGGTATCGTAGGTCTCCCCAATGTAGGAAAGTCCACGCTGTTTAATGCGGTCACCCGCACGCGCAAGGCACAGGCAGAAAACTACCCCTTCTGCACGATTGACCCGAACATCGGAGTCGTCAGCGTCCCAGACGACCGGCTCGCAGTCCTCGCCGAAATGAACCAGTCGAAGAGTGTCATATCCACTGCGATCGAATTCGTGGATATTGCTGGTCTTGTGGAGGGGGCCAGTGAGGGAGCAGGTCTCGGCAATCAGTTTCTTGCCAACATTCGGGAGGTTGACGCCATCGTCCAGGTGGTCCGCTGTTTCGAGGACGAGGATATCATTCACGAGCTGGGCTCTGTTGATCCCATCCGGGATATTGAGATCATTAACACCGAACTCATCCTTGCGGACCTCGCGGCGACTCACAAGCGCCAGGCCAGCAGGGAGAAGAAAGCAAAGGGAGGAGACAAGGACGCAATTCGGGAACTTGCCCTCATGGAGAAACTCATTCCTCATCTTGAGGAGGGCCATCCCGCTCTCACCCTTGACCTCTCCTCAGAGGAGGAGGCTCTCCTCCGAGACTTCTGCCTCCTCTCTTCCAAGCGGACTATTTTTGCCTGCAATGTCTCTGAAAATGAACTGGCAGGCGCACTGGAAAAACCTGAGGAACACTCAATGGTCGCACGCGTTGCAGAATTTACAGCA
Organism: uncultured Roseibacillus sp.; assembly: GCA_963989605.1. Taxonomy (GTDB): domain Bacteria; phylum Verrucomicrobiota; class Verrucomicrobiia; order Verrucomicrobiales; family Akkermansiaceae; genus Roseibacillus_B. The sequence continues at coordinate 4,088 of CAXEFH010000028.1, forward strand.
AACTCCCACGGGGCCGAGGCCGTTGTCATATCCGCACGGGTCGAAGAGGAACTTGTTGCCCTCGAACCCGACGAGGCTGCCGAGTTTCTCTCCGCCATGGGTGTTACTGACTCTGGCGCCGCCTCCTTGATCCGGGGGGTTTATCGGCTCCTCGGGTTGCGCACCTTCCTCACCGCGGGGGAAAAGGAGAGCCGGGCGTGGACCGTGGTGGCAGGAGCCAAGGCTCCCGCCGCCGCAGGTGTCATCCATACGGATTTCGAACGGGGCTTCATTGCTGGGGAGGTATGTTCCTACGAGGATATGGTGGAGGCGGGATCCAAGGCCGCGGCTCGCGATGCCGGGAGGCTGCGCATCGAAGGAAAAGACTACGAGGTCCAGGACGGTGACGTGATTGAATTCCGCTTCAACGTCTAGCGGAGCTCAAGTAATCCCGAATTGCGCTTTATTCCGGGCAGAATATGCCTAGCTTGCCACCATGAAGAAACTTCTGCTGCTTGTTGGGGGCGCTGCGTCACTGCTCTCTGCTCTCTCTGCCTTGGGAGAGACACCCGCCGCCGCCAATGCAGACATCTATAAATCGGTTGTACGAATTGAGTGTGCCACCCAGTCCGCCGACTATCGCACACCCTGGAATTCAGGCCGTTTTGGAGGGGGCACAGGGTCTGGCTTCATGATTGGCCCAAACCAGTTCATGACCAACGCCCATGTGGTATCGAACGCCAACCGGGTCCTCATTACCCGGCGTGGCTCGGCCCGGAAGCATCCAGCCCGGGTGGTTCATATCGCTCACGACTGCGACCTTGCGCTGCTTGAGGTCGAGGACGAAGCCCCCTTCGAAGGCCTCAAATACCTCGAATTTGGAGGCGTCCCGGCGCTTGAGAGCCAAGTTCGGGCCATCGGCTACCCGGTCGGTGGAGACCGCATCTCCGTCACCCGCGGAGTTGTCTCGCGGATTGACTTCCGCCCCTACGCTCATTCCCGGGTTGACTCCCATCTCGTCGTGCAGATCGATGCTGCGATCAATCCCGGAAACTCCGGCGGGCCAGTCCTCCAGGACGGCAAGGTCGTTGGCGTCGCCTTTCAAGGGCTGCGCCAGGCGGACAACACCGGCTACATGATACCTACCCCGGTCATCAACCGGTTTCTCAAGGACATCGGGGACGGCAACTATGACAAGTATGTGGACCTCGGCATCACTGAATTCCCCCTCTACAACCCGGCGATGCGGAGGGCTCTAGGGGTACCAGACAACGGTCTTGGCGTGATGGTTGCCTCCGTTCTCCCGACCGGCCCCTGTGACGAAATCATGAAACCGGGCGACGTCCTGCTCTCAATCGATGGGAAGCCTGTTGACAATGCGGGGAACATCGAGGTTGAGGGAGAGAAGGTGGTCCTCCATGAGGTCGTTGAGCGGAAGTTCGCCGGGGATGAAGTCGCCCTTGAGTTTCTTCGTAAGGGCGAGAAGAAAAAGGTTACCATTACACTCAAGGCGTTCCCGCATTCCCGTATCTACGCAGTTCGTTATGGTGAGCGTCCCCGCTTCGTTTTCTTCGCGGGGCTGGTGTTTCAGCCCCTCGACTTTAATCTCTACTCAACCTACGGTTTTGACAGTCCCCGGGTCCGTAAGATTTTTCAGAACTACGTCGAAGACGCAATTTTCAAGGAACGGCAGGACGTTGTCGTCATCACGAGGGTAGAAAGTGACCGGTTGACCTCCTTCATCACCAGCTTCAAGGGGACAGTAGTCGATGAGATAAATGGCGAAAAAGTCAGGAACCTCGCCCACGCCCACTCGCTCCTGTATGCAGCCGAACAGCCGGAGTTCATTACCATCAAGTGTAACGGCGTCGCTCGTCCAATCGTCATCCCTGCCGCCGAGGTTGAATCTGCAAACAAGAGAATCATGAAACAGAACGGGATCTTCAGGTCCCACTATCTTGGTGAACAACAACCTTCGTCCTGAACATGAATTATAACCAATTACCATTGCTCTGTCTCGCACTCTCGTTCACTGGGATGATCTGGCTGGCGAACCCGGTCCATGCTGCGGTGGAATCCAAGGGACTGCTCCGCATCAACACCACCATACAAACACACAATGTCGCCCAGCCCTGGGAGCTGAACCAGCCAAAGCGTCGACGCGGGCTCGGCGCTGTGCTTGAGGATGGCAGTGTCCTGACCACCGGCGAGATGGCTGCCAACGCCACCTACATCGAGTTCGAGTCTGCTGACGGAGCCCATACAGTTCCTGCTGAAGTGATCGCCATCGACTACGAAGCGAATCTCGCTCTCTTAAAGGCAGAGGCAGGCGCTGACGGAACATGGATCCAGACCCTGGGTTCGCTCCAGACCGGGGGCTCCGCAAAACCCGGTGAAGAAGTGGACATATGGCAGCTGGAGGACAACGGTGATGCCATCAGGACCGTCGGCTCCATCCGCTCCGTCGATCTCCTTTCGACCTTTGCGAGCGGGCACTTTTTCCTCTGCTACGAGGTGAAGGCATCCATGCAGAGTGCATCCAGCAGTTACACCCTCCCTGTCACGCGAAACGGCAAACTGATCGGTATTCTCGCGAGCTACAATTCCAAGGATCAGATCAGCGATGTTGTTTCCCCGGATATCCTGAACCAGTTCCTCAAGGATGTCGGGGATGGCAAGCATGAGGGGTTCCCCTCACTTGGGATCGCGACCGTGCTTACTGAGGACCCGCAGTTCAGGAAATGGCTTGGCCTCAGTGGCGATCAGGGAGGGCTTTACGTAAGCCGTGTTCTTCCGGGAAGTGGCGCTGCCGAGAGCGGCCTGCAGGAAGAGGACGTGCTTCTGAGCCTCGACGGTCATGCCATTGATCGGCGCGGCTATTATCAGGATCCGTCATATGGACGCCTCTCGTGGAGCCATCTCGTCCGTGGGTCCAAGCAAGTAGGAGAGAAACTCTCGCTGGTGATCATGCGTGACGGTAAGGAGAAAAAGCTTGAGGCCACCCTGAGACGTCCCCCCGACAGCCTTATCCCAAGCCATATGTATGATAAATCCCCTCCATATCTCATCAAGGGAGGACTGGTTTTTCAGGAACTCACACGCTCCTATCTGGAAGCCTATGGCAAGGAATGGAGAAGTCGGGCTCCCCTTGATCTACTGGATGCCCTTAATAACCCCGAGGATTATGAAGAAGGGCGAAAACGTCTCGTTTTCCTTAGCCGCGTCATCCGAACCCCAGCCACCATTGGTTACGATCAGGTTAACAACCGCATCGTCACCGAGGCAAATGGCCAGAAGGTCACCGACATGAGCTCTCTGGTGGAAGCTCTCAAGGCACCAAAAGATGGAGTCCACTCCATCCGGATCGATGATGTTCCTTACGTAATCTACCTCGACCCAAAGGCTAGTGACAGCGTCGACAGCGCACTTCTCCAGCGCGGATTGCCCGCGCTCGAGCGACTCCCATGATCACGCCCACCAGAGGCTATCGCATCAGCGACTGAGCTCCTCCTGGGAAATTATTTTTACTCCTGCCCTGTGGAGGACCGATTGAGAAAACTCCACATCCTCCACATGCAGCGCGACGAGGGTGCGTCCCTCTGGATGAGGTAAAAGCGTGTAGGCAAAGTCCAGATTGGTCTCTGCCTCTCTCAGTGCACGAAGACATTTCTGAAACTCTTCAACCGGATTCCGGAGTGCCACTACCAGGAGGTCTCCCGTCGTGTGAGGAATTCCTTTCTCGAGGAACACCTGCTGGGCAGTGTCGGGATCGCTCGTGACGATTCTCGCCACCGTTGCGTCACGGGAATCCTGTACGCTAAACCCCAGAAGTTCGACCCGGGCATGCTTGAGGAGGTGAATCAGGGCCTCGAGGGAGCCCGCGCGGTTCTGGAGGAACACCGCGAACTGCTGAACTGGCTCACCCATCGGCGTGATAGCATCGGAAGAATCTCCCATGACCCCGTGTTAGATCACAAATATCGATCTTTCTCAACAGCTATTGCGCCTACTCATCCACCGCTCTGATGGAGGATACGAGGCACTCACCCTCTGAGATCTTCCAAGCGACGTCCAGGTCGTAGACCCGGAGAAAATAGGTTCTATCCTCCTGCTCATGAAATGCGGGACGCGCATCGAGGGAAAGAGTCTCCAGCACCAACTGCTGCGTCTCTTGGGAAAGAGCACCAAAGGCTTCATGAGCTTCCCGGGCCACCCGCACTGGCCACTGTTCCGGCGCTTCCTGCGCGATGTTCGACCACGCCCCTTCAATCGTGTCCGCATAGGGAAGATAGGGCTTCACATCCAGGACCGGCGTGCCGTCAATCAAATCCACGCCTGAAAGCATGAGGACCATTTCATCCTGCTTCCCAGTCTCGAACCCGTGGAACCTGCAGGCGGAAATCCCGATTCGGTTTGGACGGTAGGGAGACCGGCTCCCAAAGACCCCGATCTTCTCGTTACCCCCCAGCCTCGGAGGTCGGACACTAAGACGAACATCCTCCTCTCGAACCTTGTCAAAGAGGAACACGATCCATAAATGGGAACATTCTCCGACACCCCTGAAGGCCTCTTCTCGTCGAAATTGTGGATCCAGAACCAACCTGCCCCTTGCTGATGGGACCAATCCTGCCTGTCTGGGAACTCCGAACTTATCCGGATAGGGAGTTTCAATCCTGCCTATCGGGCGAAGCTGGAAGCTCTCCATGTTCTGATCTGGTTTGCCGCAGGTTATGGTAAGATGGACCAGGACCGGCCTGATAGGGATCCGGCTCCTACTTCAGCACCTTTAACTGGATATCCTTGAAGTGCACGATCATGCCCGGGTCATGTAGTTGCAGCTGGATCATGCCGCTGAGCAGCCTCTTACGCTCGGGAAGATGTTCAATGAACTGAGCCGAGGGCTTTCCATTCAGGAAGAACTGGAATCTGTTGCCCTTCGCGATGACATGGAGCTCATTCCAGCCACCCTTGTTTATATCTTCCACGCTGACCGCATCCTTGAGCGGAGTTATTTTAGCACTATCATCCTCGCCGATCACCAGACTGTCACCCCGGAAGCAGCGATGCTCCCTGCGCCCGGGGGTATGGAAGTCCCACGCTCCAAGAACCTTTCCTCCGATGCCCACGTGCCCGATGTCCGCGTGGTAACCCTCGAACTTGCGCCGACCAGTCTTGTCGATCCGTGCACGAATATTAACCCCACTGTTTCCTCTGCCCGGAAACCGGTAGAGAAACTTTAACTCAAAGTCTGCGAGCTCCTTGTTCTTACTGTAGGCCAGGTAGCCACGACCCTTGTCTCCCTCTCCAACAATAATGCCGTCCTGAACGCTCCAGGCCTTCTTCTTCGCATTGGGCATCTCTTCCCAGCCATCAAGGCTCTTTCCGTCAAAGATAGGTTTAAACCCGGGCTCTTTTCCCTTTTCACTCTCTTCCGCGAGGGCGGTTGCCGGCGCGAAAAAGATCATCAGGCTCGAAATGGTGGAGAATGTCTTGTGCATGTCAGGTATGGGATGACACACCCTCCCCACCACGTGTCAAGAGTATCAGCAGAGGCAGCTGGATTTGAACCCGGTCTCGAAAACGTGAAACGAGCAGAGCCCGGCCGTAAGATCCTGATCACAGGCCTCTCAATGAACACTCGCAGGCAATTCCTACCGCTTCACCAGATTACCAGCCTGCACGAACAGACAAAGCCAGCCGACCAGAAAAGCGAGACCCCCGACCGGGGTGATCATCCCCAGCTTGGTGATATTGGTGAGAGAGAGAACGTAAAGTGAACCCGAGAAAATAAGAATCCCCGAAGCGAAGCAGATCCATACTCCACGAGGAGGAATCCTGAAAAGACCGAGAACGAGAAGGGCGATCCCGTGAACAAGATGGTAGAGCACGGCAGTGCCCCATGTTTCTACCCGGCTGTTTTTCTCCAGAACCTCCTCAAGGCCGTGTGCCCCGAATGCTCCGAGCGCAACCCCGAGGAATACCATGGCAGAGCCGAGGCGAATTGTAGCAGCTTGATTCAACATATGGGAAACGTCGCACTTTATTGCCGGCTTCCGAGAGCAGGCAGGTAGAGACGCTACAGGCTCTCCGGATATCCGACCACTATTTTGAGCAATCGTGGACTCATATTCCTTCGAGCAGGCAAACCCAGGCAAAAAAACGCCCGGCTTCCTCTTTCAAAGAAGCCGGGCATATAACTGGCAACGACCTACTCTCGCAGGGCCTTTCGCCCAACTACCATCGGCGCTGTAACGTTTCACTTCCGGGTTCGGAATGGGACCGGGTGGTTCCATTACGCTGTGGTCACCAGAGGCCGGGCGTCACGCGGAAATATCCGCCTGACATACGGCCCCTGACTACCAAGGCACCAGGCCGCTCCCTGACATCCATGTGAAGAATTCTAACAAAAGTTCTGTGTCTCGATCTCTTTGACCTAGTCCGTCTTGGTCCTTGAAATTCCCGATCTCGAGAGAGAGGAATCAAGCCAATCGGATGATTAGTACTGGTGAGCTGAATGCATTACTGCACTTACACCGCCAGCCTATCAACGTGGTGGTCTACCACGATCCTCAGGGAGAATTTATCTTGGGAGGAGCTTGGCGCTTAGATGCTTTCAGCGCTTATCTCTTCCGCACTTAGCTACCCAGCAATGCTCTTGACAGAACAACTGGAACACCAGAGGTGCGTCACTTTCGGTCCTCTCGTACTAGAAAGTGAACCCCTCAATTCTCCTACGCCCACAGAGGATAGAGGACCGAACTGTCTCGCGACGTTCTGAACCCAGCTCGCGTGCCGCTTTAACCGGCGAACAGCCGGACCCTTGGGACCTTCTCCAGCCCCAGGATGCGACGAGCCGACATCGAGGTGCCAAACCGCGCCGTCGATATGAACTCTTGGGCGCGATCAGCCTGTTATCCCTAAGGTACCTTTTGTCCGATGAGCGACGGCGATTCCATATTCCACCGCCGGATCACTTTGGCCGACTTTCGTCTCTGCTCGACTTGTAAGTCTCGCAGTTAGGCAGGCTTATGCCAATGCACTCGAAACGCGATTGCCAACCGCGCTGAGCCTACCTTCGCGCTCCTCCGTTACTCTTTAGGAGGAGACCGCCCCAGTCAAACTGACCGGCTGCCATGGTCCCTCTGCCTGATAAAGGCTAGAGGTTAGATTCCCCAATGCTAAAGGGTGGTATCTCACTGATGGCTCCCCACTCCCCTAGAGGAATGGTTCAAAGCCTCCCACTTATGCTGAGCATTAAAATCGAGAAACCAGTGACAGCTTACAGTTAAGGTCTATAGGGTCTTTCCGTCCTTCTGCGGGTACGCGGCATCTTCACCGCGGATACAATTTCACTGAGCTCCCTGTTGAGACAGCGCCCATCTCGTTGCACGATTCGTGCAGGTCGGAACTTACCCGACAAGGAATTTCGCTACCTTAGGACCGTTATAGTTACGGCCGACATTCACCAGGACTTGGGCTCGGAGCTTCGCCACGAGGGCTAACACCTTACCGTAATCTTTTGGCATTGGTCACGTGTCACATCGTATACGTCGGCTTACGCCTTAGCACAATGCTGTGTTTTTGCTAAACAGTCGGATGGGCCAATTCACTGCGGCCCCCAAAAGGGGCACTCCTTATCCCGAAGTTACGGAGCTATTTTGCCGAGTTCCTTAACCAGGTTTCACTCTTGCGCCTTGGTATACTCTACCCACCCACCTGTGTCGGTTTACGGTACGGGCTCCTTAGCATTTGCTGGGGCTTTTCTTGGCGGTTTGTCTGGTAGTGCGAATCACCCGTAGGATCATCTCGGAATTCAATAACCTAGCTACTTTTCAAACCGCGTCCCCCCAGTTTAAGGGTCGGAGGTGCAGGAATATTGACCTGCTTTCCATCGCCTACGCCTATCGGCCTCGGCTTAGGTCCCGACTAACCCCGGGACGAAAAACGTTGCCCGGGAAACCTTGGGTTTACGGCGGACCGGGATTTCACCGGTCTTATCGTTACTCATGTCTGCATACTCACTTCCCAGCGCTCCAGGGTCAGTCACCATCACCCTTCGCTGCACTGGGAACGCTCTCCTACCACGCCATCCAAAAGGATGGCATCCAGAGCTTCGGTAGCACGCTTATCGCCAATCATTTTCGGCGCAGAGTCTCTCGATGAGTAAGCTGTTACGCTTTTTTTAAATGGTGGCTGCTTCTAAGCCAACATCCTCACTGTCTATGAGACTCCACCTCCTTTCCACTTAGCGTACTTTAGGCACCTTAGCTGCTGATCTGGGCTGTTTCCCTTTCGACAATGAAGCTTATCCCCCACTGTCTCACTGCCACGCTCCACCGGACGGTATTCGGAGTTTGATAGGGGTTGGTAGGCGGGTATGCCCCCTAGCCCTTTCAGTGCTCTACCCCCGTCCTTCAGCACGTGACGCTGCACC
>CAXEFH010000028.1:17500-20405 GCA_963989605.1 uncultured Roseibacillus sp.
CCACAGCAGCTGCCCCTCCGGCCTGTAAAGCGCAATATCAACCCCGTAGGATCCTGCGTAGCGCTCCAGGATCTGCTCCCACTCAACTCTGGGAGAATTGCGCAGCTCTCCACTCATCACACTGGCAGCCGCACGAAACTGTTCTCTGGTCCGACTCCCCAGCAATTCTCGCGGATCAACCCGGAACTGAATCTTGAGAACAAAAAATAGCACTGCCGCTACCAGTGTGAGATTAAGAAAAAACCAGAGCAGTACTTGCCCGTAGAGTGTGAGATGTGGACGAGCCATGATTCCTTCAGAACTCTGCTCCCGGATAATTCAGTCTAACAGGCAGCCACTTCATACACACTCCCTTCCCTCACCAATGAGCTGATACCCGACCGCCCTGATGGTCCGGATATATTTCGGATCCTTCGCGTCATCCCCAAGCTTTCTCCGCAGTGCCGAGATGTGAACATCTATGGAGCGGTCAAAGACGTCAAACTTGCGTTGCGAAACCTCCTCAATCAGTTCCTCCCTGCTTTTTACTTTTCCTCCCGCACGCATAAGCGATCCAAGGATGGCAAATTCAAGGGCGGTCAGATCCAGCACCTCTCCTCCCCTGCTGGCGACATGGGACCCCTCCTCAAGACGCAAGTCCCCGACCAATAATTCTTCATCGTCCTTCCGTGCATCTGCCTCAGTTCTACGAGAGCGCCGGATCACAGCCCGCAGCCGGGCGAGAAGTTCACGGGTCGAAAACGTTTTCGGAAGATAGTCGTCTGCTCCGATTTCCAGACCCGCAATGCGATCAGACTCCTCGCCCATCGCGGTCAGCATGAGGACCGGAACTCCTGACTTTTCCCTGAGTTGCCGGAGAACCTCAATCCCATCCATCCCCGGCATCATGACGTCAAGAATTACAGCATCGAAATTCCCCTGAAGAGCAGCTTGCAGACCCTCGGGTCCTGTGTGCCGCATCGACACCCTGTATCCCAGCGGTTCGAGATACTCACGGATCAATCCGCAGAGTTTCTTATCATCATCAATGACCAGTAAAGGCCTAGGCTGTTCAGTATCAGACACGTTTCCTAACTCATCCCTATCCAGTCATGAGCCTTTTTCGAACCCCTTTTACACCAGCTTAACATTTTTCGTCTCCCCAAAGCCGGAGCCTTGTAATGGAGCCTGATGAACCTCTGTGCGCGGGGAGGCGAAAATTGAATCTGGTGGAATATGCCTGTAGCATTCCTGCGGATGGGAGGCTCCTCACCAGGCTCAGACACCACTACCGGCGCATTTACTGCTCCGGGCTGCCGGGAACTCACGGCTCTCCTACCGGCTTTCAGATTTCAAGAGCTGATCGGGATCGGAAGCACGGGTGCGGTTTACCGGGCGGAGCAAATCTCGCTTGGGCGGGTCGCTGCAATCAAGGTCCTCCCACCCGAGCTCTCAAGACTCGAGTCCTTTTCCATGGACTTCAAGGCAAGAGCCCGCGCAATGGCAAAATTGAGTCACCCCAACCTCATCGGGGTCTACGACTTCGGCGAGGTGAACGAGATGCTTTATCTCGTCATGGAATTTATCGACGGAAATACCCTTCACGAGTCAATCACAGGGAGCACGGTAGATCCGATCCAAACCATCGGAATCGTAGAGGGGATTGCCCAGGGACTTGGAGAGGCTCACCAGCACGAGCTTCTCCATCGGGACATCAAGCCCGCAAGCATCATGATAACCCAAGAGCTGAAACCGCTTCTGGGTGACTTTGGGTTGGCGTTTGGATCTGAGTGTAGTGTAACCGGAGCGAACCCTGTCTCCTCCCGGTACGTCGCCCCCGAGGTTCTCAAGGATTGCACTGCGGCGGGCCCGGCCTCTGATGTCTATTCCCTGGGCATCATCATGCATGAGCTCCTCACTGGAACGGTACCGCGTCCCGGAATGGCCCCGGACCTTGACCACATCCCTGACCTCAAAGGCCTGAAAGAGCTGGCAGCGAAGGTGCTCAGCAGCGACCCGGAACAGCGGCCTCAGGATGGAACAACCTTCGCCCTCGCACTCGAGCGTTGGCTGAAATCAGCCTCTCAGGCACGACCTCCCCTCCTCACCACTTCCGCGGTCAGCTCCATCCCTGCAGCAGCGCCCCGTAGCACTCCTCACGGAGTTATATCCCGTGCTTCCGGGGGCTTTCCAGCGCCGTTGCTCGTCCTATCCCTCCTCGCCGTGGGCGCGATGGCTCTTGTTGCCATCCTGCGGCCTAGCGATGACGACGCTGCTCCCGCAACAAGAGACGAGCCAACAGCTCAATCCCCCTCCGTGCAATCTTCAGGGTCTGACCTCCAGTCTCAAAACTTCACCCAGAAAAAAGCCTTCCAACTGGAAAACCACAAATCCGAAATGCGCAATCTTCTGACACGCGCAGCAAATGAGCTGGTGACGGCGAGACAACGTAATGTTGTCGCCTTTCAGCGCGAGGTGGTGGGAAGGGAAAAAACATGGGCTCCCTTCCTCTCTCTCATCGACCAGGGCCGGGGTCTTCTGCCACGATACATCGAAAAGGACCCTGGATTTACGCCCGCTCCGGAAATGAGTGCCCTCGCGAGTCGCTATGCCTTCGATCATCAGGGCCAGCTGGAATACAGGCACCTCGGCGTTATCAAGAAACTTCACCGAACAAGCATTGAGACCCTGCAGGCTCAAGATGTCCACCAGAGCAGCTCAATTATGCGAAGTGAACTTGAGTGGATCGAGTGGATCGGGGCCAGCACCTTCAAGATCCTCGCGCGTCCACCGGACGGAGAATGGGTCCTGCGCTTCGCACCGGAAGATGCCAGCGCGATTCATCTGATATCTGTCTCTTATACACATCTGACGCTGCCGACGAATAGAGAGGTGTAGATCTCGGTGGTCGACGTATCATTAAAAA
>CAXEFH010000029.1:0-19514 GCA_963989605.1 uncultured Roseibacillus sp.
GCTCAGGGCGATACCACTCGCGCACCTCCTCCAACGAGCACCAGCGCATGAACTTAAACACCGGGCCCAAGAAGTTGCACGACTTCATGGAGGACAGCTTCCGGTACAGCGTGATGCGCGTCGCCTCGCTGGATGTGTCTAGGAATCCGTTGAGCTCACCGAACCACTCCACAATGGCTTCGAAATCAGGGTCCTCGTGGGTTTTTCTCCGCCGGGAATGGCAGAACTCAGCAAGGCATATGAACCTCGCGAGGTAGAGGAGAAGTGGCACCGGAGGTGGTTGGAGTCTGATTGTTTTCGTGCTGATGAGAACTCGGGAAAGCCGGCTTACTCCATTGTTATTCCTCCTCCAAATGTCACAGGAATTCTGCATATGGGCCATGTCTTGAACAATACGCTTCAGGACATCCTTTGCCGCCGGGCCCGGCAGGAGGGGAAGGAAGTACTATGGCTACCCGGCACAGACCATGCGGGCATCGCCACCCAGACCAAGGTTGAGCAGAAGCTCAGGGGTGAGGGGAAGACGAAGCATGATGTGGGGCGTGAGAAGTTCCTTCAGATGGTGTGGGAGTGGAAGGAGCATCATGGAGGAATCATTATTGAACAGTTAAAGCGGCTTGGATGCTCCTGTGACTGGAGCCGGGAACGCTTTACCATGGATGAGGAATATTCCAGGGAAGTTCAGCAGGTCTTCGTCCACTTGTTTCAAAAGGGGCTGATTTACCGCGGAAAGAGAATGGTGAACTGGTGCCCGGTATCGCTCACTGCACTGTCTGATGAGGAGGTAGAGATGAAGCCGCAGAGCTCAAAGCTCTACTTCATGCGGTATGAGCTGGTGGACGAGCCCGGGCAATACCTCAGGATTGCCACTACGCGACCGGAGACTCTGATGGGAGATACAGGAGTTGCAGTGAATCCCAAAGACCCACGCTATGGTCATCTTGTGGGGAAGAAGGTGCGACGGCCGTTCCCCGACGCGGAAATACCTATCGTAGCCGATGAACATATTGACATCGAATTTGGAACCGGAGTCCTCAAGGTGACCCCGGCGCATGACAAGGCAGACTTTGAGATCGGGCTACGACACGACCTTGAGATCATTGAGGTTCTCAACCCGGACGGTAGCGTTAATTGCCCCGGTTGTCCCGATTTGCATGGGATAGACCGTTTTGAGGCGAGGAAGCTTGCTGCTGCCAAACTGGAGGAGCTTGGTCTTCTCGACCAGGTCGAAGACTATGAGAATAATGTCGGGTTCTCGCAACGGGCAGGTGTCCCAATTGAGCCACGAATTTCGATGCAGTGGTTTCTCAGTTATCCGGAGGTCGAGCGAGCTACCAGGGTTGTGGCAGAAGGTGAGATCCTGTTCCGCCCCGAACGGTGGAAGAAGACATACCTTCACTGGCTCGAAAACATTCAGGACTGGTGTATCAGTCGTCAGCTCTGGTGGGGGCATCGGGTCCCGGTATGGTATCTCAGGGAAAAGGTGGAATCACTGCAGGAGGCAGAAAGCCTCGATCTTTCTCATCTCGAGAGTGGAGAGATTTACGTCGGAGTTGATCCGCCGGATGGTGGGAATTCGGAATGGGTGCAGGACGATGATGTGATGGATACCTGGTTCAGTTCATGGCTGTGGCCCTACGCAACAATGGATGAGCCCACGCAGGCCAAATTCTATCCCACGGTAGATCTCTGCACGGGACCTGATATCATCTTCTTCTGGGTTGCACGCATGATCATGGCAGGATTGGAGTTCAAGGACGAAATCCCGTTCAGCAACGTCTACTTCAACAGTATCGTCCGGGATATTGAAGGGAGGAAGATGTCAAAGACCCTGGGGAATTCTCCGGATCCTCTCGATCTCATGTCTGATTACGGTGCTGATGCTCTGCGTTATGGGCTGATGCGTATTGCGCCCACGGGTCTGGACGTGAAGTTTGACGAAAAGCAGATTGAGGAGGGTCGTAATTTTGCCAACAAGCTTTGGAATGCATGCCGCTACCGCCAGATGCAGGGACCGGTCATGGGGACCGCTGCCAGTCCCAATATCTTCGCGGTTGCGATTCTCGCGAAATTAGAAGCACTCGAAGAGGGAGTGCGGCAGGCACTCAGAAATTACGCTTTCAACGATGCAGCACAGCAGCTGTATCAGTTCTTCTGGTCCGATTTTTGTGACTGGTATCTTGAATCCGTGAAAGGGGACTTCGGGGACGAAGCCGCGCCAGGGCGAAAGGCGTCGACTTTGGGAGTCATAGACTTCGTTCTGGACCGATATCTTCAGCTGATACACCCCTACATGCCTCATCTCACCGAGGAATTGTGGGAACAGCTCGGATTTGCGGGAGACGCACTGCTCATGCAGCAGGCCCTTCCGGAAGACTCTCCACTGGAAAAATTCGGGTTGGCAGGGGAGGCCTGTCGAGAGACAGAGATAAAGGTGGGGGAGTTTCATGAAGCGGTATCGCGGATCAGAAACCTGAAGGCGGAATATAATCTTGCCGCCAATCGGAAAGTCGGCCTCATCGTCAAGCCGTCCTGTGACTGGGTTGAGGAGGAGGGGGCAACGCTGGCCCTGTTGTGCGGTGCGCGGGAGGTGGAATTTTTCGGTGACTACGAGCCGCCCAAGGGAACCCCGGTGGCAATTACTGGTATTGGGGAGGTGTATCTTCCTCTTGAGGGTCTGGTTGATCTCGACGCGGAGAGGAAGAGGATAGGGGCAGAAATCGCCAAAGTCAGGAAAGAGCTGGCACGGAGCGAGGGAATGCTTGGAAATCCGAAGTTCGTGGCGAATGCCAAACCCGAGGTCGTCAAAAAGGAGCGGGATCGGATGGAGGAATGGCGGGACAAACTGATCCAGCTGGAGGAACTTCTGGAGGCTCTTGTATGAGAGATATAGCTGAACTTCCCGGTATTACGGTAGCTGCGATTGAGCTTCTCCGGGAGGCAGGCATCAAGACGGTTGAGCAATTCATTGATGGCGATGTTTCTGAAATCTGTAAACGAATTAAGATTGCGGGACAGTATTCTTCCAGAGGTATCGATTGCCCGTCGCAGAATCTTATCGTGGCCTGGCAGATGACAGGCCGCGAGATGCTGGAAAGAAGGGTGCGGGAGCCTCAAAGAGAGGCTAGTGAGCTTCCACTGGAGACAATACAGGAGGCAGGAATAGACATTGAGGCACTGCCTGTTGCGAGGATTCTTGAGGCGAAATCTGTCATGGAGGCTACCGGCGCCCCCGAGGCTGAGGGCGAGGGCAAAATGAAACCCGGGTTTAAGGAGAGGGAGGAGTCTCCTGCCTCGGTCATGGGCAGGAGACGCCCTGCAGGTATCCCAGAGGAGAACTCTCCGATGGAGTCTACGGTCGCCCCTGAGGCCGAGGTTGAAAGGAAACCCGGATTCCAGGTAGAGCGGGATGCTTCTGTCCTCGTAAGGAGCGGGAGAACCCAGGAGCCCTTCCGTAGTCTGAGCGGTCTCCAGGAAGCAGAATCACGGCGTGAGCGTCGCAATCGGGGCGTTTCCCACCCTCAAGCGGGCCTTGTTCGAGTGGCTGCAGCCGTAACGGTAGCTGCAACCCTGCTGGGCTTGCTGGCGGTGGCAGGCCTGATCGTGATTGGCATCATGGTCTTTGGATTTGGATCCCAGATCCCACCACGCGTTTTCCTCGCATTTCTTGTGATCCCACTAGCTCTCATTCTTTACATACTTCTGGCCATCAACGCAAGATGCCGGGTGTGCGGGCAGAGATGTTTCGTCTCCAAGAATTGCCGCAAGCACGAACGTGCGGTCCGGTCGATCCTAGGCTACGGGTTCGCTTCGGCGCGGGATGCACTTCTGTTTCCAAGCTTTCGTTGCATGTACTGCGGAACCAAGATTCGGCTGCGGGACTGAGGTCTTCCTCGGCGGGTTTTTTTACTCACGTTTCCTCGAGTCCAGCAGGATGGTGACTGGCCCATCGTTGACGAGTGAGACATCCATCATTGCTCCGAAGCGACCTTTGCCAATCTCCTCACCGAGGCGATTTGAGAGTGCTGTGCAAAACTGCTGGTAAAGGGGTTCTGACTGATCCGGGGGTGCCGCCCGAGTGAAAGATGGGCGGTTTCCCTTCTTGGTATTCGCATGCAGGGTGAACTGACTGACGACGATCGCACTTCCTCCAGTATCAAGAAGAGAGTGGTTCATTCGCCCTTCTGCATCTCCAAGGATGCGGAGGCTCGTAATTTTTTTTGTAAGCCATTCAATGTCGGTCGCATCGTCAACCTCTTCAATTCCAAGAAAAATAAGGAGCCCGGATTCAATGGAGGAAACCACTTTTCCGCCCACAGCAACCGAAGCGCTTGATACCCGCTGGATGACAGCCCGCATGTCCCGATTGTGAGACCCGGGGCCAGTGATTCAAGCAATCTGCAAGCGAAAGAGAAATGATCATGAGGATTGCTTTGGCCAAGACGTGGAGATGTGTCCCGGAGGAGATCACGATCCGTGGATAAACTCGTGCGGGGATCTCCTTTCCAATCCAAAAGATCTTTTTGCTCGATAAATGAAGAAAAAGCATCGATGAGAGTGATCTTGATGAGCACTGCTTTCATCGAAAGGAAATGAATATTCACCACCTTGAGCTCTTCTACTTTGTTGCTAAATACGAAGGTATCACCGCGGCTGTTCGGAAAATGCCCTATGGAATTCAACAACCAGCGGTGAGTGGGCAGATTCTTCAGCTAGAAAGAGAGCTTGGGGTGAAGCTCTTCAACCGAAGGCCCTTTGCGCTTACGCCGGCTGGAGATGAGCTGTATGACTTTGTCTATCCCTTCTTTTCTCAACTCGGGGATGTTGAGGACCGCTTGAAGGGTGAGGAAGGAAGTCACCTGCGTATCGCGGCCTCGAGGTCGGCAATGCGGAACCACCTTCCTGATCTTTTGGCGGAGGTAAGAACAAAACGACCATCAGCTCGCTTTTCCCTTCGTGAGGTAGAGTTGACGGAGTTGAAAGGACTCCTTCACAGTCAGCAGGTTGACCTTGCCATAAGTATTATCTGCGAGCGGATTACGGAGGGATTGCAGGTGGTGGAGTTATTGAAAATACCGCTCGTGGTCCTGGTTCCGGAAGAATGGAAAGTAAGAGGGTTGAGTGATCTTCTGGTCAAGGATGGGAACACAGGACGGAAGGTTGCAAGGCATCCTCTCGTTGGGCTGCCCTCCGGCGATATCCTTGGCAGGATTTTTCTCGATTCCTTTGAGGAGCGAGGTGTCGACCTTCTCCCAAGCATGGAGGTCGACTCTGTCGAGTTGATTGAAGATTATGTCCTGAGGGGATTCGGCATGGGAATGGGAATTGAGATTCCCGGCAGGTTGCCGCCGGAGGGATTACGTGTGATCCGGTTGAAGGGATTTTGCCCCGTGGTTGTCGGGGCCATCCATCAGGAGAACTTAAAGCCCATTGCAAGGGATTTCCTAGAAATGGCTCGTCACCTTGCTAAAAACCTAACAAAACGCAGGTGACCCATGATCAGAGAAGGCCTCATTCTTAAAATTGACTGCCCTGACCGCGCGGGGCTGGTAGCAAAGATTGCCGGATATGTCTCCGAGTACAAGGGGAACCTTGTTGAGTTCAACCAGTTTACCGATGCTGCCAAAAGCAGGTTCTTCGCTCGTCTCGAAATCGATACTTCAGGGCTCCGGGTGAAGACCGACGATTTCGTGAGGGGGTTCTCCACGCTGGGGCGTGTTCTTGATGCGCAGTGGCACTTTCGGCGACTTCCATACCGCATGAGAACCGCTGTGCTGGTGACGAAAACGGATCATTGCCTTAACGAGATTCTGTGGCGGGCACAGCTTGGCGAGCTTCCGGTGGAAATAACCTCCATTATCGGCAACAGAGAGGACTGCCGCATCATCGCGGAACAAGCGGGCATTCCTTTTCATCACGTTGAGATAGGAACCGAAAAAGAGGCGGGATTTCAAACGATTGACCGGTTATTGACGAAGCAGGCGGTGGAGCTGGTTGTTCTGGCTCGCTTCATGCAAGTGGTTCCGGGTTGGCTCTGTAGTGCCTACAAGGGTCGTATGATCAATATTCATCATAGTTTTCTACCGGCATTTGTAGGAGCGAATCCTTACCGGAAGGCCTTTGAGCGAGGAGTAAAACTCATCGGTGCCACATGCCACTACGTCACGGAGGATCTTGATGCGGGACCGATTATCGATCAGGAGGTTGAGCGGGTTCAGCATTACCACTCAGTCCATGACCTCATACGGCTCGGTCGGGATTGCGAGCGTTCCGCCCTCGCTAAGGGGATCCGGTATCATGTGCACGAGCGAATTATCCTCGATCAGCATCGTGCGATTGTTTTCCCGGACTGACGGGTAGCAGTTAGCGAGGCAAGGTAGTTTGCAGGAGGGTGGCTTCCTCGATAATCTGAACCTCCGATGCGCCTCTCGGGAGGAGGAGGGAATCTCCGGGTGAGTAGGTAGCTCCGTTTGTGTCCCGGACCCTGCCGCTTGTGAGTGTGATAATCGAAAAGCGATCCGGATCAGGATTGCAGACCCTGCTTTCTGCCGGCAATCCGAGGCAATCGACCTTGAAGTGCGAACAGGTGGCTAGATTCTGGCCCTTCGGTTGATCCATCCCGGGTTCATAATCCGTAAAATCAATACTGGCGAGGGATTCGCGAAGGTGTAAGTCACGAGCTTTCCCATCAAGTCCTGTCCGATTCCAGTCGAAGACTCTGTAGGTTGTGTCGGAATTCTGCTGGATCTCGTAGATCAATAGCCCGGATCCAATGGCATGGAGGCGACCAGAGGGAATAAATATGGACTGGCCAGCCTGCGGTTCCACAGCGTGGATCATGTTCTCTACTGATCCACCACGAATGGCGTTCTCGAACTGTGCCCGGGTAACACCCTCCCTCAGTCCAACGAAGAGCTTTGATCCCGGGAGAGCTCTCGCAATGTACCACATTTCAGTTTTTGGTGAGCCTCCAAGAAGGGAGGCAACCTGCTCGGGGGGATGAACCTGAATGGACAGGTCGGCCTCTGCGTCCAGAATTTTAATGAGAAGTGGAAAGCGATCACCTTTCAGGTTGTCCCCGAAAATTTTCTCTCGATTCCTGCCCCACAGGTCGTGGAGGCTGCAGCCAGCCCATTCCCCGCTGCTGACGAGGGACTGCTCAGAGAGTCGATCACAGACCTCCCATGACTCCCCCCAGGGTCCGGGTCCCGGTAATTGTCGTTGGAGGACAGTGGCCAGATTCCTTCCACCCCAGACCCGGGGCATATAGAGCGGTTGGAAGTGAATAGGTGCCACAGTCAGGGATGGAGAATGGAGGCGATTGGATGGAGGAGTCAAGTGGCGAGAGGGTGGCCCGCCTGCCGGCGAAAGAGGTCTGGAGGGCAGATGCTCAACCGGATTCGAGAATATCTTCGATGGTGCTCCTCAACTTGGCTCCCATTGGACCGGAGAGGATGGATTGATAAGCGGAATCGCTTCCGATGGTGGGGAGCTCTGGAAGCTGATAAAGTGAAATGGATTCCCGGGAGGCCTGTTGGACGAGGCTTTCCATGGAGCTGGACCAGGAAACCGCGCGACAAAGGGAGGGCAGATATTCTTGCATGGCGATAAGGCAACAGGCTCCATCCTCGCCGGGTCCCAGAACAGCCATGTGCTTCGCATTCAACTGCGCGAAGGTAGCATGGATCCAACGACTGGATATCTCAAGGCAATGGCTGCCAATGAAAGCTACTTTGGTATATCCCTCTCGAAAGGCATCACCTGCGGCCTGAGAGATCCGGCGGCCGAGATTCCCGTCTGACTGGGGGCGAAAATCCACGGCCTCAGGATCTAGGTGGATATCGGGGTGATCAATAATCTCCGGCAGGAGCCAAAAGCGGATGGCGTCATGAGCATCTGCAGGACGGTAGCAGAATCTCACATGGCAGTTCTCGAGTCCGCTTAATTGAGTAAGAAGAAGCCGAATGGCCGCCCGGTCAACCACATCAGCCCTGTCCGTGCCGACAATATTGGCCACGGAGCGCTCGAGTTGTCGCGGCAGGGATTCTTCCACAAAAACGGAGAGGAGGCGCATCTGGCGGAGATAGATGGGGAGTTGGCTAAAGTTTAAGGTTTATTGATTATCAAAAAAAGCTGGATTCGATCTTGTTTGGACCATGAATTTAGGGGATTCTATGGCGGGCAGGAGCCAACGCGGCTCTTAATAAAAATTTATGGCGAGGTCCAGAAACAGGTCAAAGCAGAAAGACGGCAACGGTTCCCGATGGTCCGGTGAAGCAGTCGGGGTGCTGCTCTCCGCGGCAGGGCTGCTTCTGCTCCTGTCTCTCGTATCCTACACCCCGGGCGATTTGCCGATCAAGTTTCCCTTCACGGACTGGGCTCTTCTCAGTGGCTTCGCCCTCGATTTGGAGGCGAATGAGCCACGTCAAAACTGGATTGGGCCGATTGGGACCTTGCTGGGATTCTGTCAAATCCAAGTTTTCGGGGTTGCGGCCTTCCTGCTTCCACTTGGGATGATGTGGCTGGGTGTGGGCCGGCTTTTCATGAAGGCGTCCTACAGCATGCGGACCACAGTGGGGTTCTGCGTTTGCCTCCTCAGCGGAGCCAGCCTCGTGGCCGTACAGGAGACTTTTTTCACCAGCTGGAAAGAGACCAATCTGATTGCGGGTCCCGGCGGGATGGTGGGTGAAGGGTTGGGGGTGGTAGTCCTCAAGGGAATGCTGAGCAGTACTGGTTCGATTATTCTTCTGGGGATTATTTACTGGTTGAGCTTTTTTACGCTCCTCGGGGTTCATCCGGTCAAGTTCGTCAAGGCACTGGCCCTCTGGAGTTTTGAAAAAGTCCGGCAGGTCCGGGAGGGATGGGCCACCAGGGTAACTGAAAAGAATCGGGCAAATGGAGGAAAGGCAGGCTCTTCGGCCAAGGGGAAGACGAAAAAGAGAGCCCGTCAGGATTCGAAGGAGGAGGAAACTGGTGGGCAGGAGCTCGTAGAGGAGGTGGTACATTACGAGGAAGACGACAAGGGGCAATCTCATCTTCCGTTACAGGAAATCCCGGAGCCGCAGATTATTGACGCTACCCAGCGAATCACGCCGACCATGGCAGCTGGGGCCAAGCCTTTTGAGCGCAAGAAGTCTCCGCAGCACGCGGCGCTCAGCACAGAGGGGTTTGAAGACTATGAACTTCCGGGCTTCGACCTGCTTGAGTATGAAGAGGAATCAGGTCCCTCGGAGGATAACACTGACCTTCTGCTGGCCCAGCAGACGAAGATTGTAGAAACCCTCAAGGCGTTCGGGGTGGACGTCACAGCGGGAGATATTACTCGTGGTCCGACGATTACCCGGTATGAAGTGTATCCGAGTATAGGACTGAGAGTGAGCAGGATAGCCCAGCTGGAGCCTGACCTAGCGCGGGCTACGAAGGCGGAACGAATCAATATCCTTGCCCCCATTCCCGGTAAGGACACGGTAGGTATTGAGATCGCTAACGATTCCCGGATGCCTGTCGCCCTCAGGGAACTACTGCAGGACGATGAGTTCCGCAGTTCCAAACGGAAGATTCCCCTCGCGCTCGGGAAAGACGTCTACGGCAAGGCTGTGATCGGCGATCTTGCGGCGATGCCTCATCTTCTGGTTGCGGGAGCTACTGGTTCAGGTAAGTCAGTCTGCATCAACTCGATCATCTCGAGTATCCTCTTCAAGTTCGGCCCTGATGAACTTCGCTTCATCATGATTGATCCCAAGGTGGTGGAGATGCAGGTCTACTCCGATCTTCCTCACCTTGTTGTTCCGGTTGTCACAGATCCAAGGAAAGTGGTAGGCGCGCTCAAGTGGTGCGTCAACGAAATGGAGCGACGCTACAAGGTCTTTGCCAAGGAAGGAGTCCGGAACTTCGATTCCTTCAATAGCCGGGTGAGGGATGAAGGCGAACCAGTGGTCACCGTGGAAGAAGCGGAAACGGAAGAGGAGGAAGTGATCGATAAAGAGCACGTGGAGTCCATTGCCGCTGCCCTCGAGGATGGGGAACTGGGTCCGATGGATGGGGACTGGGGTGAGGAGGAAGAAGAAGAGGTTCCAGAGCGCTTCCCGTATATTGTGGTGATCATTGATGAGCTCGCGGATCTCATGCAGACCGCACCTGCAGATGTTGAAATGTGCATTGCCAGAATTGCGCAGAAAGCGAGAGCCGCAGGAATCCATCTTATCGTGGCGACGCAGACTCCACGAGCGGACGTTGTGACAGGAATTATCAAGGCCAACATACCGAGTCGTGTCGCGTTTCAGGTTTCCTCTGCTCTCGATAGCAGGGTGATCCTTGACGGCAAGGGAGCAGAGAAACTGGTCGGGAAGGGTGATATGCTGTTTCTTCCTCCGGGTTCGGCAAAGCTTGACCGGGCTCAGGGAGCGTGGATTTCCGATGAGGAGGTTGAATCTCTCGTGGGATTCTGTTCGGAGCAGAGCGAGCAGCGCTTTGAACAGAGTGTACAGGCAAGTATTGATGGCGGCGGAGGCGGGGAAGATGGCGACGAGGATGAGGTTTCAAATGCGGATGAGGAAATTCTCCAGAAATGCATTGAGGTCATCGTCCAGGAACAGAAGGCCAGCACCTCACTGCTCCAGCGGAGACTTCGACTCGGATATACCCGGGCGGCGAGGATGGTTGATATCCTTGAGCAGCGCGGTGTAGTTGGTCCTGCGGATGGCGCTCGACCACGGGAAGTCTTCCTGAAAGGAGAACCCGCGGGAGTCGACTAGTTTTCAGGGAGTATTCTGAGCGCGGCGGGATACAAGGATAGGTTCCACGACGGTCATGATATCCTCGTGGGTGTGGTCAACCGACTGGGCGGCATCAATGATATGAACGAAGTCGTCCGTCACGGAATGAAATATGTCCCTGCACAGCTGGAGAGCTCCCCTCTTTTCGAATTCGTTACCGCTACCATCGCGAACTCCGATGCGACTCATGGCGGTATCAATAGATAGATCAAGAAGCAGCAGGAGGTCAGGACGAGGCGCGAACCTCTCGTTGGTCTTCCGGATCTCCTCAGGATTAAAGCCGCGGATTCCCTGGTAGGCCATGGTTGAGAAGTAGTAGCGATCAAGAATGACGACCTCTCCAGCCTGCAGTGCTGGATGAATCAGGTTTTCGACATGCTGCTGGCGATCCTTGTGAAACAAATCCAACTCCTCCTCTGCGGAGAGACGGCCGGTAGTGGCTGATTCTCGAAGTGTTTTTCCGAAGGGTCCATCCGTTGGTTCGCGGGACTGAGTGACACGGAAATCCTTTTTCCGGAGTGTTTCGGCGAGAAGCCGGGCCTGGGTTGATTTGCCGGTGCCATCGATCCCTTCGAGGACGATAAGGCAACCAGGATTGTTGTGTGTGAGGTTCAGGGAACTGGGAGGTTGGAAAAAGCTGCGCCCGAGGATGTAGGCATTGGAGTGGGCCTTGGTGGCTCGGTGCGCTCCCGGCAGGATTCGAACCTGCGACCTACGGATTAGAAATCCGTTGCTCTATCCAGCTGAGCTACGGGAGCTTGCGCAGGATACTAAGTGCTGAGAGAGACTTGGCAAGACAGCCGGTGGGAGAGGGGGGCAGATTTCTGGGTAGGACGCGGCCCTTCTCTGCGCAAAACCCATCTACAGGAACTTCAGGATGCCCGGGAGGGGATTCGTCCTGCCCGGTTCCCGGTGTGCGACATTTCACCCGTTCTTGTCGGCAGCCGCGATAGCCTCCAGGTCACCTTCCTCGCAGCAGCGTACAAAACCCTCGGTATAGCGTTTCAGCTTTTCCCAGCTTTCACGGATACTCCCAGCTTCCGCAGGCGTGATGGAATGATCGAGCGCGGATTCGGAGATACGGCGCAGGAGCCTGGAGAACTGATCAATAATTTCGCTGGTAGCAGGAAGAACCCCATAGCCTTCCTTACTACCTTGACCGGGGTTGCGCACAAAGTATCCATCGCACTCCTGACAGAGCCACTCCACGATATCCGATTCACCAGTCAGACGAATGATTTCAAGCAGTCGATCAAGGGGGTTACGGCTTCCGCTCCCCGTGCTCGACTGCTCCTGGGCCCATTTGTAGACAAGAGAAAGGGAGACCCCCAGTTCCGCGGCGATGGCCTTGGGGCTCGTCTTCTCGAAGGATTGCCTGAAGACTTCGTGCGAATCCATAGGGGTATCCTAGCGAAGGCTGAGGGGGGATGGCAAGAGAAGGAGGGAGAACACGAAGGGAGCATACTGGCGGTCATTCCCTTACCGCTATCGCTTGCTCATCTGGGCTTCGGTGCAGATGTGCAAGGTGATCTGCCGCCACCTCCTCGATTTCGGACAGGGAAGCGATCGTGGAAAGACGCCGGCGAAGGGGCTTTGCTCCGGGGAATCCCTTGCAATAGGCCATCAATCGGGAGCGCATGGCCATCATGGACTGCTTCTCGTTCCCGTAGCGATTGCTTGCGATTGCAAGGCGGCAATGCCGGGTAATGAGGGACCAGCGCTCGGTGAGGGGAATGGGCCGGGAGTCTCTGCCGGTTTCCAGATAGCTCTTTGCCTGTTGGAAGACCCAGGGATTCTGCATGGCAGCCCGCCCGATCATTACACCGGAAACGCCTGTGGATTCGCGCCGTCTGCGAATATCCTCGCCCGAGAGCAGGTCTCCATTCCCGATCACGGGTAGCGACACATGTTGAGAACACTGATCAATGACTTCCCAGTTAGCTTCTCCCCGGTAACCCTGGGAGCGGGTTCGCCCATGAATTGAAATCGCCTGCATACCGGACCCCTCGAGAACTGAGCATACCTCCGGAGCGTTAATCGAATCTTCGTCCCATCCGATGCGGATTTTCGCGGTCACGGGAACCTGCTCTCCGACAGCCTCGGCTACTCCTCGGGCCACCGAGGCTAGCACCGGGCAATCCCTCAGGAGGGAAGAACCTCCATTCTTCGAGACCACCTTGTTCACCGGGCAGCCAAAGTTGATATCGATGAAATCCGGTTGTTTCCAATCGATGATCTTGCGGGCCGCTTCCCCCATTCTCTTTCCATCAGCGCCGAAAAGCTGGACGCCTACTGGTCTTTGCTCATCGGTGAACTCAGTGTATTTCCTGGTGCGTTCATCCTGCTGGATGATCCCCTCGCTTGAGACAAATTCGGTAACCATGACATCCGCGCCGAGTTCCTTGCAGATGCTCCGAAATACAACGTCGGACACCCCCGCCATGGGTGCGAGATAGAGAGGAAAAGCGCCGCGTTGGAACCAGGGAAGCACGGTAGAATGTTACCCCGGTTTGCAAGGGGCTGAAACGACTGTTTTCAGGAGAAAAGATAAAAAAGCGGGGATGCCAACCTCACTCGCAGGGTTTGGCCTCCCAGCCGATCTCTTCCATCAGGTCCGAGACTCTCAGCCCGTAGTCCACGTAGCTTTTGTAGCACTGGTCCCAATCAGGCTTCTGGCCGTCCGTAACATGGAAAACCGTGGCCACATGCGGTTCAATGGCGAATCCTCCATCATAACGACGGGCCTTCAGGTCGCGGATGATGTGCTGCAGATGACAATCACCCTCTCCCGGCATGGTATATTCGGGTTCGGTCTCGCCGACTCGTGGGTAGCGGCAGTCCTTTATGTGGACATGAACAACGTAGTCCTTGATATCGTTGTAGAAACCAAGTGCATCCTGGAAGGGATGCGGTTCGGACTTGGAGCGATCACGCTGGAAGACCGGGTTGCCGGTGTCGAACACCAGCTTCAGTCCAGGAACCTCCTCGATCAATCGCAGACTATGCTTGGCCGAAAATCCGCCCCAGTTGGCGCAGTTCTCATGGGCTGCGGTGATTCCCTCATCCGCAAATCTCTGCTGGATGATGCGGAGCCTTTTAAAGCGCTCCTCCTCATGCTGGTCCTCCCCCCACGGTTCCTGAGCATAAGACATAACCCGGATGATCTTTGTTCCCAGTTGCTTCATCCGGGGTATGGCGCGCTCGATTTCTCCAAGGGTGACATCGAAATCGTCCGTAATCTTCTTACCCCAGTTTCCTATCAGGGATCCGATCTCCGGAACGTGGATCTCCTCTTTCTCGAGAAGCTTCAGGGCTTTCTTAAAGTCCTTTTCGCTGAGGTCGTGGACACTTTTTCCATCAATGGAGCGCGCTGAAATCGCATTCCAGCCTATCTCCTTGGTGGCTTTAATCTGGGTAGCAAGGCTCTTTCCTGCCTCGTCGGCGAAACCGGTGAGATACATGTAAGGGAAGGAAAGAGCAATATTTGCGGACTGGCAAGAGTGAGATGCATACTACTTTAATCTGTTTTTGGGGCGGGCGGGTATTGATCCCACTTTAGGCACCTAGGGACTGGCGATTTCGGGGGAGTGCGCCCATATTGGCGGTGTGAAATTACCCATCACAGGGGCGATCGCCCTGATTTTCTCTCTCCTCTCCGCCGAGGCGGTGGACTTCGGGAAGGATGTCCTGCCAATCTTGAAAAGTCACTGTTTCAAGTGTCATGCCGATGGGAAGGAGAAGGGCGACGTCAATCTCGAAGCCCATCGGATCAAGGAGCATATTGGTTCCGGCCTGCAAATTGTCCCCGGACGCCCGAACAGTGGTCTCTTCATGAAGGTGATCCAGTCGGATGATCCCGAAACCCGGATGCCCCCGAAGGGTTCGGGACTGGGTGAGAAGGACCTGAATATTCTGAAGCTCTGGATTACGCAGGGTGCGGAGGTCGAGCTGGGGGAGAATACGGCACCGGGAAAAGAGCCTCTGGAGGGGGTTTGGACGAACAAAAGTGGTAAAAAGATCAAGGCCGCTCTGCTTGGAGTGGAAGAGGACAAGGCGATCCTTCGGATGGCCAACGGAAAAATCTACAAGTATCCCATTACGAGCCTCAACAACGAGAGTCAGAAAAAAGTGAGGGATTTTGCTGCGAAGGCAGAGTGAGAAAAGGCTCTCTGGGAGATCAGGAAATTTCGACTTTCCTGCCGTTTTCCCGGGCGCTCTCGTAGATGGCGCAGATGAGGGTGACCGCCTTGCGCGCCTCCACGGCATTGACGCTGGCTTCCCGGTTTTCGGAGATTGCATTCACCACTTCCTCGAAGTTCTTTTGGTGTCCTTCAAAGTTGATGGCCTTGGGGTCATTGGCCCCGAGGCCTGCTTCGGACCCCTTCATCATGCTCTGGTGAACCTCGGTGTCCCCGGGGGCCTCATCCATGAAGTCCCAGATCTCGAAGGATTCGTCGGCCAGAAAGACGCTGCCGCGGTCGCCGCAGAGTTGAACGCGGGCAGGGTGACCGTCTTTTGACCAGTTGGAGGTTGATCCCTCGATCACACCCCTAGCCCCATTGGCGAATTCGACAATGGCTACTGCAGTGTCCTCGACTTCGATGTCTGAGTGGGTGAGGCAGGCGGTGCTGGCCTGCACGCTCACAACCGGACCAGCGAGGTAGAGAAGGGCGTCGATGGTATGAATCGACTGATTCATGAGGGCTCCTCCGCCGTCGAGAGCCCAGGTCCCCCTCCATGCTGCTGAATCGTAATAGGCTTGGTCGCGATACCATTTTACATAGGCCGAGGCCGAGGTGAGCGTTCCGAAGCGTCCCTTATCTGCGGCGGTCTTGAAGGCATCCATGGCGGGATGAAACCGGCGGTTGAGGACCGCAGCGAGGCTGACTCCGTTTTTCTCCGCAGCATCCATCATGAGGTCGATTCGCTCAGGAGTGACCTCGAGAGGTTTTTCGCAAATGACGTGTTTGCCTGCCCTGAGAGCGGCGAGTGAGGGATCGAGGTGAGCCCCGGAAGGGGTGCCCACGGTGACCACCTGCAGTTCGTCGTCGGCGAGGAACTGGTCAATGTCGCTGAAGGGTTTCGCCCCGAATTGTTTCGCGAGTTGCTCCGCGGCGTCCGCCCGGAGGTCGAACACGGAATGCAGTTCGCCGCCATCCATGGCCTCGATGGCCTTGCCATGGAACTGGCCGATCATGCCGGCCCCGATAATTCCGAATTTCATGAGAGGAATGGTATCAGTTATCAGCTAGACGCGGGCACTGGATTTCTTGGGGAGGAAGAATCCTATGACCACCAGGATGACAAAGGTGATGATAAAATATTTCCCAAGTGGAATGGCGTTCTCTCCGACCTTGAGTGTCTTATTCCATCCGGTCCAAGTAGCAGCCAACCCGGTGATCACACAAGAGATGATGAGGGGAATATTCCATGCGAGCTTGGCTTTGCCGGTTGGAACTTGATCGCCGAGGACTTTTTTCGAGTTGATCATCGTGATGAAAGCGAGGAAGGCGATCGGGAAGAGGACGTATCCGAAGGTGGAGGTGGTGACGGCCAGATAGGCCTTGGATTCTCCGCCCCAGAGCAGGGGCCAGAGGACACCAGTGGAGGCAAGAGCAGTGCCGACTTTGAATGCAGCACTATCTCTCGGTTTGCCAGTGACCTCACACGCAACGAAGCCAGAGATAAGCATTAGAATGGAGATGGTAGAGAGCCCCATGGCTAAGACGCCAAGCCCGAAGACCTTCTGTGACCAGAATTCGCTTCCGAAGAGACCCGAGAGGGCGCTGGCCAAGTGTTTGGTGTCGCGTTTTATGAGCATTGCGGCAAGTCGCTTCTCGCCATCTGCAAGGGCGGAGTCTTGGCCAATGGTCTTGTTACGAGACTCGATGGCTTTTTTGTAATCTCCAAATTTACCGTTGGTTTCGACGATCACTACTTTCCCATTTTCCTCTTTCAAGAGCCCCTCGAATGCCTTGCCGTGGAATTGGGAGCCCGCAGCAATGACGACACAGCCGGTGGCGAGGATAAAAGGAATCATCATTCCGGTCACCAAGTCGAACCGGGAGAGGCCACGATGCTTTTTGCCCCATCCCCGGGCCTTCAGAGCCCAAGGCATGAGGAAGGTCATGTTGATGCCGACGGCGGCGGCGGCGGAGGCGACCATTGGATCACGCTGAGCTTTGAGTACAACGCTGGTCCAGTAGTCTTTGACTTCCGCGGTGGGCAGGGAATCCAGGATTTCCTTGTATGCGCCCGCGGGTTCCCAGATGAGAGATGGGTTGGGTATGAATCCGGCGAAGATCGCGCCCCATTCGAGGCTGCCGGAGAGCCGGATGACGACCCCAAAGAAGGAGAGTACGACGATGCCGACGAGAACTTTGAGAGTGTTTTCGTAGATCCGATAGCCACGGCCCTTTCCAGACCCGAGGAAGTTGATGGCGAGCATGATGCCGAGGATCAGAAAGGAGATGAGATACTTTGTGAGGTCGTCTCCCTTTGACTCGGCGAAGAAATTAGGAAAAAGGTTGTCTGTGAGGGCGGCGTAGGACAGCGAATACTGGGGAAGAACCCAGATCATATTGGCGAGTTGAGAGGCCGCGAGCCAGCCCCAGGCCAGGACGGGGTTAATCTCCTGGCGGAGGCTTTGGAACGGAGTGCGTTCTGTGCTGAGCGTGACGTAGGAAATCGCGGCGAGGAGGATAACGCCCATCAGCATGGCCATGGGTTGGACCCAGAGCATGGAGACCCCACCCATCACCGCGAGGAACATCGCGCCCCCAAGGGATCCGCCGCCCAGGGTGATGGCGCTTTGGAGCCAGCCGGGGCCAGAGAGCTTGCTGTAGGCCTTGGCCTTTTCGAGGGCGCCCTTGTCGGCCACCGACTCTAGGATTTCGATTTCGCGGTTGGGTTGCTCGTCGTTGCTGCTCATGTGTCTCGGGGCACCCTAACCGGGAACCGGCAGCAGCAGCAAAGAGGAAATTTACCTCAAAAGCAGCGCTACCGCGGGATGATTCTCGACGGGTGTCGAGAATCACTCAGTAACCGCTGAGATAGACCTTTTGAAGGTATTCCATGCTCTGTCGGGCAATTTCGTCAGGGCTGGGCTCGTATTTGAAGACCTCGACCGAGATCCAGCCCTGGTAGCCGATTTCGTGGAGAGCCTGTGCGGCAGGGGTGTGATCCACCTCACCCATGCCGGGGCCGAGCAGGTTGGGGTCGTTGGCGTGGTAATGGGCGATGCGGGAGGCATTGTCGCGGACGAGATCCCCCAGCGACTTCTGCTCGGAACTCATGGCCTTGACGTCGAGATGAAGCTGGAGGCTCGGGTGATCGACAAGATCAATGAGAGCGGCGGTTTCTTCAGCGGTATTTAGAAAATTGGTCTCTGATCTGGCCAGGGGTTCCATCGCGATGGCGATCCCAAGGGCGGCACAGTGCTCTGCCGCCGGCCTGAGAACTTCCACAGCACGCTCTACCGATTCCCCATAATCCCAACCGGGCTCCAGAGAACGCTGCTGGGGGCTTCCCCAGACCATGATATTTCCGCCAAGGCTGGAACAAAGGTCTGCCAGACGGCGGGCGTAGTCGGTGGTGGACATACGGATTGACGCATCAGGGCTGGTGAGGTGGTAGCCCTCGGTCTTAGCCAGAAGCCAGTGCAGACCGATGATTTCCAGGCCGTGGTCAGCAGCCGCACTGCGGTAAGCTGCGATGTCCTTCTCCGAAATGACGGAGATGTCGTCGGAAAGGGTGAAGGGAGCGATCTCGATCCCGGTATAGCCAGCGGCTTCCGCAGACTGACATTGCTGGGGAAAGCTGCGGTCCTGGAAAGTCTCATTGCATATCGCGAACTTCATGGATCCGGTTTAGTGTCTGGAGATGAAAATTGGCAGAAATTTCGTGGGGATGTTGCACTTGCTAGGATTGCGGTAAAGTCCGGTTGATAGCACACTGTAAGGAGGTGACAGATCGAGTAGACAACCAAGGGAGTGAGAAGATCGCTGGTCCGGGCCTCAGAGGGGACCTAGCGACCCTGATCAAGTTACGTCTCAACATTTTCGTTCTCCTCACTACCTTCTTCGGATTCCTGATTGCGGTTCTTTCACAGCCCGGCTCTTGGCAATGGGGGCAGCTGTGGCTACTTGGGCACACCCTGATTGGAACCGCATCGGCAGCATTTGGTTCGGCGGTCTTCAATCAGTTGATGGAAATCAAGGAGGATGCGAGGATGCTTCGGACCGCTGATCGCCCCCTGCCGGCGGAACGCGTCTTGCCCACCTGGGCCTTTCTTCTCGGATGGGTGCTCTGCGGGTTTGGTATTATTCATCTCGCTGCGAAGGTGGACAAGGGAGCGGCAACCCTCGTGGCGATTACGATAGCAACGTACGTCTTTATTTACACTCCACTCAAAAGAAGGAGCTCGCTCAACACTCTCATCGGTGCTGTTCCGGGGGCCCTACCCCCGGTGATTGGATGGGTGGGAGGAGGGGGATCGATGCAGGACCCGCGAGCGTGGTTTCTTTTTGCACTCCTGTTTCTCTGGCAGCTCCCACATTTTGTTTCTATTAACTGGCTTTGCCGGGAGGAGTACGAGGAAGCAGGTTTTCGCATGTGGTCCGACGGCGATGAATCGGGTAGACGGTCCGGATTTCTGGCTGCAGCGTTTTCCGTGGGACCTGTCTCTTATACACATCTCCGAGCCCACGAGACAGGCAGAAATCTCGTATGCCGTCTTCT
>CAXEFH010000030.1:0-19492 GCA_963989605.1 uncultured Roseibacillus sp.
TAATGATACGGCGACCACCGAGATCTACACCTCTCTATTCGTCGGCAGCGTCAGATGTGTATAAGAGACAGGTCGGAGCTTCCCTTTGGATGTTCCGAACGATTGCCTGAGTATTCGCACTGCTCCACATAACGCACAGCATTTAAAGATCTCATGAAGAACATCATCCTCACCTCCGCCCTTGGATTAGCAACGGGCGGCCTGCTTTCCGCCCAGGGCCTCTACAACATCATGCCCTTCGATGACGAACCCACCGACACTCTGCCGCTGCATTGGACTGCTGGCGCTAGTCTCGGATGGGATTCCAATGCTTCTCCTCTCTTTTCTGACTGCGATGGCGTTGGTAGCGAGGACGTTGGGTATGTCTCCGCCTTTGCGCAGGCCAACTTCGTCAGCAAGACCCCGCAGACAACCATCGATATCTGGGGAAGGGCAGGAGCGACCTACTATCTGGACAAAATTACCAGAAGCGGTGGATTTGCACCCGGGGTAGGAGTCAGTGAGGATTACTTCCCACAATTCCGTGCAGGGGCCAATTTCGTGCACCGTGTCAGCGAGAACCTGCGTCTACGAAGCCGCAATCATGTCACCTATGAGCAGGAACCTGATTACGACTTTGGCGTAGCGACTGATCGTCGCCAGGGTAGCTATTTTCGCTATAGCTCGGACAACAGCGTGGGATACCGGTGGACCGAGCGTCTGGGTACGAATACCGGCTACCGCTTCAGCGGGGTGACCTTCGACGAGGTCGATGGCAATGACTACGTAAGGCACCTGTTCTATAACCAGTTCCGCTACCGGACGAGTTCCACCACGGTTTGGACTGCGGCATATCGTTTCCAGACTCAGGAAAACGACAGCTCTGCGGATTCGGACTCCCACTATTTCCTGCTCGGAGCAGAGACGGAGTTGAGTCCTACCACGGTCGCAGTGATCCGGGGTGGTGCTCAGATTCAGGAAGTAGATAACGGTTCCAGTAATTCATCACCTTACCTCGAGGCAACCGTCCGGTCTTCCCTTTCGGAGTCGGCTCAGCTGCGCGCATTTGCCCGTTACGGTCTTGAGGATCGGAACCGGTTGATTTCAACCCATGATTGTGACGAACCCTTCACTCTCGGGAGATACGAGGAGCGCCAGACGTTTCGATTGGGTCTTCAGGGTTCCTATGTGGCCTCTCCCAAGCTCACTCTCTTCAGTGGTCTTAACGTCATCATGCTCGGCTATGAGGGTAAAATTGGCGGCGGTCCTGCACCGGATAGCTTAGACGACAGAATCTTGAACTTCAACGCCGGGGCGAGTTTTGAAGTATCAGACAATCTTTACGTAACTGGTTCATACAATTACACCAAGTCCCCCTCGGGTGCGGACGTGCGAGATTACGATCGCAGTCGCGTTCAAGTAGGGCTTCAGTCCTCCTTTTAGAGGATTCAACAACATTCCCCTCAACACACGCAGCCCCCGCAATGCCTTCTTTCATTGCGGGGGTTTTCTACCTACTGGATTTCCTCCCCCCATGGCCTTATAGTTAAGTCTCCAATGGCCTCCTGAACAACTAAGGATATGCGAAACGGACCCGAGAGCCAAACGAATGCCAGCGAAGCCGCACTCCATGCGGTCGACTACTGGCAGGTCCTGAAGAACCGCTATGGTGTGATTATCCTGACGTTCCTGCTCATATTCATGACGGCGGCGGTAATCACCTACGTGCTGCCAAAGAAGTACGAGAGCACAGCCCTCCTGCAGGTGAACTACTCGTATATCGAATTGGATCCACTGAATGGTTCTGTGGGACAACCGATGACCGGAGCCTCCCCGTCCCACGCCTACATCCAGAACCAGTTCAAGATTATTGAATCAGAGAAAACTCTGTCGCGGGTCGTGGAAACGCTCGATCTTACCACTCGGTGGAGCGGGTTTGACGAGGATATGGCCCTCATTAAGCTCAAGTCTATCCTGAAGACTGAACAGATCAGGAATACAGATCATATCGAAATCAGGATTCGTCATCAGAACCGTGAGGATGCGCAGGCCGTAGCCAAGGCAATTGCGGATTCTTACAAAGACGGGCGTAATAAGGAAGAGCTCAAGCGAGCTGGAGACGCCTTGGATGCGCTGGAGTCTGAAGTGCGGTCACAGGAAGATCTCGTCGAAGATAAGCGCCGCCATTTCCACTCCATTGTGAGGGCGGTTGGTATTCCCTATATTGAAGGAGTTCTGACGAGTGGGCGGATGGGCCAGAGTGAGGAAACGATCCTCAAAACCGCGGAAATGCAGCAGTTTACGGCAGAGGAGAAAAAGGGTCAGCTGGAGAATCAGATCGAGCAGCTTCTCACGTTGCGTGACGAGGAGCTTATCGATTTCGCGGAGGGCCTTCAGCTGCCGGGAAGCCAGGTGCCTGTTCTGCGGAGCAGATTTCAGGAGAGTAAGGTCAACATTGCGGCTCTTCAGGCCTCGGGTCTCGGACGCAAACACCCGTCAGTTGAAATGGCTTTGATCGCACAGGAGAAATTACAGGAGGACCTTAAAGCCTCAGTTGTTGTTCTCAGGGAGCTGCTGAAAACCCAACTGGATCTGGTCAACGGCCAGCTGGTGAAAATTAAGGATCGGGTTGAGGATCGGAGGTTTGATGCCGTCGACAAGGCCCTCCAGTCCCAGGATTACGTTGAAGCGAAGCAGGATTACGAGACTGCGAAGGCGATGTTATCCCAGATGAAGCTGACAAACTCAGCGCGTCGGATAGCGCTA
This sequence comes from uncultured Roseibacillus sp., assembly GCA_963989605.1. Taxonomy (GTDB): domain Bacteria; phylum Verrucomicrobiota; class Verrucomicrobiia; order Verrucomicrobiales; family Akkermansiaceae; genus Roseibacillus_B. The sequence continues at coordinate 2,746 of CAXEFH010000030.1, forward strand.
AAGATCCCCAAGACGCCGATCACTCTTCTGGAAAACCCCAAAATCGGGATGGATCCGGTCTATCCCAAGGTAACCCTGTTTCTCTCGCTGGGTGCGGCGGTAGGTTTGATCTTCGGCATCGCGATTGCGTTCTTCCTCGAATATCTCGATACCTCGGTCAAGACGTTGGAAGACGTTGAGCGTTATCTGCAGGTTCCTGTTTTGGCGGTGATTCCCACGGATGTGGGTGTGTTGCACAAGCAGAGTGGAATGAGTCCGGATGCCGAGGCATACCGAATATTAAGGACGAACATTGAGTTCAATCGAAGCAATCCCGAGGACAACAGTATCACCATTGTGTCGGGAGGTGCAGGTGAGGGGAAATCAACGACCCTGGTCAATCTTGCATATGTCTGTGCTCAGGGAGGATACACGACTCTTATGATCGACGCGGATTTACGTCGCCCTACCGTTCATACGTTTTTCGATATCAACAACTCGGTTGGACTGAGTAATTATCTCACCACTGACCTGATGCTGGAAGACGTGATCCTGCAAACCCCGGTGGATAATCTTTATTTCCTGCCGTCGGGAATCCTCCCTGCTGATGCGGCGGGCCTTCTGAACTCCCGGCGCATGTCGGAACTCATTCAGGATGTGAAGCAGAGGTTCGATTTGGTTCTTGTGGACTCTCCTCCGATCCTGGGCGTCAGTGATGCATCAGTGCTCGCCTCTGAGGTGGATCTTACCATGATCGTCGTTCAGCACCGCAAACTCCCGCGCAACATGCTTATGCGGGTGAAGCAGGCAGTAGAAAATGTCGGGGGATACGTAGTTGGAGTTGTGCTCAATAACGTGGATGTCCGGAGTGACAGCCAGTATCAATATTACACAAGTTACTATACCTACTATGCCCCCTCGGCAGATGCGGATCCGGTTCCCGGTGGTGGTGTCACCAAATCTGCTGAACGTGCATCCGTGAAAACCCCCGGGGGGAAAAATGAAACCGACGACGAAGAGGGGCTGACCTACTAGCTTCCCCTTTCACAAAATGCCCGCGGCTTCCTGTCCTGACTCCAACACAATTATCCTCATGAAGATCCTCCTCAAGTATACCGTCATTCTACTAATGCTCTGCCCGGCTTCACTGCCTGGCCAGATTGAAGCGGGAGGGGCAATACAGATTACCATTCAGGGAGTTCCTACCGGAGAGCAGGGAAGGATCAATGGGGGCTATCCTGTTTCGGAGAAAGGATTCATTACGATGTGGAAAATCGGATCAGTCAAGGTTGTGGGTGTGGAAACGGATGTGCTCGCACGCAAGATAGAGTCCGCTTACATGGAAGCTGAAATCTACACGAGCCCCGTGATTCAGATTGTCGCCGACTCGGGGGATAACATTACCGTCCAGATGGTCACTGTTGGCGGAAAGGTCCGCTCCCCGGGGCCGAAACCCTTTCGAAGGGGCATGACTCTTTATCAGGCCGTGATGTCAGCCGGAGGACCGACGGAATTTGGGGCCATCAACAGAATCGCTCTTTTCCGTAACGGCAAGCGCTATATCTACGACCTGAACAAGGGTGAGCACAAACTTCTAAAGCTGTTTCCAAAGGATACCGTGGATGTGCCCCAGAAAACGGTGTTTGGTAATTAGCTGGGCAGCCGAGTTTTCAGGGCGACCGATGGGATGACGAAAAAAAGCTTCAGAAAGATCGGGTTCATCTCATTGCTGTCGACGTCCATTCCAATCCTTGCAGGGGCATTGCGCGCCGAGGTTGAAGACCTGGTTGAAGAGGAAAAACAGGCTCTTCCGGAAGTGCCAGCGAGCATGATTGAAGCCCTTGGACATGAGGAGTTCAAGAAGCGTCATGCGGGCCAGAGAGATTTACTGGTATGGGGCAAGAAAGACTTAAAGGGAAGTATCACATCGCTTTACCGGGTTTACAGGGAGGCCGAGGACCCCGAGGTACGTCTGCGCAGTCGAGAGGTATTGAAGGCACTGGTTATTCTCAAGCAACCTCTGCCGGGACAGGGATATCTGGGTATTCAAATGGATACAGCGCGATGGAAAGACGAGGAGGGGATGCTTCATCCTGCTGTTCTCATCACAGACGTGAGGAAAGGAACGGCGGCTGACCTTGCTACCTTGAGAGCGGACGACTTGATAACCGGGGTTGACCAGGTGCTCTTTGACGATCTCGCTCCGACCCGTCGACTTGCTGATTATATTAAATCGAAGAATCCGGGGGATAAGATCATCCTCAAGGTGAGGCGTGGAAAGGAACATCTTGAGTTGACGGCGTCTCTCCGTCGACGTCCTACCGCCCTTGACGAAATTAACCAGTGGGGAGTGCTGCCTGTGTTGCCTCAGGAAACAGAAATGGATGAAGATTACTTTCAAGAATGGCTTAAGAAACAGAAGAAGAAGGAAAGAAAAGCTCCGAAAGAGTGAAGAGAAGGGCCGTTCTTAACGCTTGGATGGGAAAGGAATCGACAAACCAACCCGGATCGCAGAAATTCAGAGGGGCTTCGTGGTCTTTCGGGCCCTTGTAATTGGCATAATGAACATCGTTCGTAATACACCCTCTCTGGCGGCTCTCGTTGCTGTGCTGATCGGCGCGGCCCCCCTCTCAGTGCACGGAAAGACTGATTTCAATGTGGTGGGTCGCGAAATGGCGGGAATGTTACAGAACAGCCACTATGCGCGAATTCAGTTCAATGCCGATCTGAGTGCGAAAATCCTCTCAGATTACCTCGCCGATCTTGATTCTGCGAGGCTCTACATCACTCAGCAGGACATCGATGCCTATGAAAAGAAGAATGGAAGACGCCTTCATGAGCTCCTCATCAAGGGTCGTTGCATGGAACCGGCCAACGAGATCTACAAGGTCTTCTCCCAGCGAGTGACGGAAAGGGTAGATTTTGCCAAGAAGCTCCTGAAAAATAGCGAGTTCAGCTTCGACTCCGAGAAAGCGGTCATGCGGACGCGGAAGGATGCGGAATGGCCCTCAAGCCAGCAGGCCGCTGAGGAGGTCTGGAAAATGCAAATCGAGGAGGCTCTCCTGTCTGAGATCCTACGGAGGGATTCCGTGAAGAGAATGGCACAAGAGCAGGGGAAGAAGAATCCCCTGGCGAGTGAGAAAGGCCCGGAGGATAAGATCGCTCAGCGGTATGATCGGTTTCAGCGTAGTATCGGGGAGGCTGATGAAGAGGATGTGGCCAATTATTTCCTGAGTGCCGTGGCGGCGGCGCATGACCCTCATACTGACTACATGAGTACCCGGGAAATGGAGCGTTTCCGGTCTGGAATGTCGAACTCCCTCGTCGGAATTGGTGCTTTGTTGCAGGCGGAGGACGATGGTGCGACCAAGATCATGGGTATTGTGGTCGGTGGACCGGCGGATAAGCAGGGGGAATTAAAGCTCAATGATAGGATTGTTGGTGTGGACTCCGTGAATAAGGGCGAGGTCGTAGACATCATGTACATGAAGATTGATCATGTTGTGGAAATGATCAGGGGTAAGGTGGATACGGAAGTGCGCCTCAAGGTCGAGCCCTCGGGTGGGGCACCCGGGGAGGTGAAATTCATTACAATCAAACGTGGGAGGGTCGAATTAAAGGATGAACTTGCCAGCGCCGAAGTAATCGAGATGAAGGGAGATACTGGCAACCGCAGGATCGGCTGGCTGCAGCTCCCTTCCTTCTACATGGATTTTGAAGACGGTGATCCAAGTGTTTCGGCAGACGTTCGGAAACTTCTTAACAGACTCAATCAGGAGCAGGTTGATGGTCTGGTTCTTGATCTCAGGCGTAATGGCGGCGGATCCCTTGAGGAGGTCCGGCGTATTACCGGGTTCTTCGTGGGAAGGGGGCCAGTGGTTCAAATCAAGGATACCATTGGGCGTATTGAATCCAAGGAGGCGCTCTTCCGGGAACCAATTTACAAGGGCCCTCTTCTGGTGGTTACAGACAAATCAAGCGCTTCGGCTAGCGAGATTCTTGCGGGAGCATTGCAGGATTACAACCGGGCTGTGATTGTGGGAGACAGCTCGACCTTTGGTAAGGGGACTGTCCAGCAGCCAATGGAGATCGGCCGTTATTTCCGGTTTTTTGAGGACAATACCAGAGCCGGTTATCTTAAGACCACGATTCAGAAGTTCTACCGGGTGTCCGGAAGTTCAACGCAGAAGCTGGGTGTTGAGCCTGATATCGTTCTTCCCTCGCTGACCGATGCTCTTGAGATAGGGGAAGCCTACCTTAAGCACCCCCTTGACCATGACCTGATTCGTGAGGCTCCAAACTTCAAACCGCGTGAAAGGGATGATCTTTTCATACCTATGCTCAAGGAGCGAAATGAAGCACGCGTCAAGAAGGCTCAGGACTTTCAGTACATTGTGGACGATGTCGACAGGACCAAGCAGCGAATCGCTGCTAATGCCATTTCTATCAACCGTGTGAAGAGAGAGGCGGAATTGTCAGATTCAGAAAAGCGGAGAAAAAATCGAAACGCAGAACGCCGCGAGAGATTTGCAGAAATGGAGGCGAATGACCGTGAACGCTTCAAGTTCTTCCGGCTCACCCTCGATAATTTGAAGGCGGATACACTTCCAGAAGTTGATCGGGAGAAGGATGCAGAGGCCTTCATGCGGCGTGCCAAGGATAAAGAGGACGACCTGGATGATACTCCTCTCTGGCCCAGCGGTTTGGACCCGGTAAAGCGTGAGGCTCTTTCCATCGTCGGAGATCTCGTTGACCAACTGGATAAAGCCAGCACGGTAGGAGTTCTCCCCGGAGCAGAGTAAGGGAATCGAGAGTTCTGACTATGGAGAGGAGCGAAATTGTCGCCAACCTCGACACCGTGCGGCAAAGAGTGGTGCAGGCTGCCGAGCGCTCAGGACGTTCTCCCGAGGCAGTAGAAATTCTGGTTGTATCAAAAACATGGCCAGCGGAAATTGTTGCTCATGTCGTAGAGTCCGGGCACGAGCTGCTTGGAGAAAATAAATTGCAGGAGGCTGAGTTTAAAATACCAGTGTTTCCCTCCACGGTGCGGTGGCACTTCATCGGGCGCCTGCAGCGGAATAAGGCGCGCAAAGCTCTGGCTCTCTTTGATGCGATTCATAGTGTTGATTCCCTGAGGCTCGCGGCACATCTCAGCCGAATTTCTGGAGATCTGGGTAAAGAAGCCCGGATTTATCTGCAGGTGAATGCAGAGGGAGAGGAAAGCAAGGGGGGGTTCAGTGTGAGCCAACTGCATGAGGATTTGCCAGCGATTCTATCACTGGCGAATCTCAATGTGATCGGGTTGATGAGTATCCCGCCGGCTGTCGGGCATCCAGAGGAGGCCAGAGGCTCTTTTCGAAAATTAAGGGATATTCGTGATAGCTTGGAAGAGAAATTCGGAATTGAAATTAGTGGGCTGAGTATGGGAATGAGTCATGATTTTGAAGTCGCGATTGAGGAAGGAGCGACCATTGTCCGGGTCGGTTCGTCTGTTTTTGGGCCAAGGACTTCCAAGGGTTTGCCATAGCTTGAGGGTAAGGCATGTTGTCGATTGAAAATATTGGGGTAATACAGAGTGAACTCGCTATCGCGTGGTCTGATGGGGAGGAAAGCTACATATCGATTGAGAGACTACGTCGTGCCTGTCCCTGTGCTACTTGTCAGGGAGAACCCGATGCTACGGGACGGGTAGTTCGTCCCAAAGTCTCATACAATGACCGCAGTTTTACTCTGAGAAGCTATCAACTTGTCGGAGGATACGCGCTCCTTATCCGATTCGAGGATGGACATGCTACGGGCATCTACTCTTTTAACTACCTGCGCGATCTCTCAGGATTGCGGGGACAGGAAGAGTAGCAGGGGCTGTGAAAGTCGCGCCCAGGGTAACCCGGCAAGACTATCAGATAATTCCTTCTCTGAGAGCTTTTGCGACGGCGCCGGTATTCGTATTCACATGGAGTTTGTCGTAGACGCGGCGCAGGTGAGTGGAAACCGTGTTGACACTGATGCTCAGCGCATCAGCGATCTCCTTTTTAAGCAGTCCCTCTGCGAGGAGTCGCAGTATTTCCTGCTCTCTTGTGGTCAACCCGTAGTCACTCTTTGCTCCTGGCAGCAGATCGGAGTTCGCGAAGGCATCAAGAACCTTCTTTGCTACCTCCGGGGTCATTGGAGCGCCACCATCCATGACTTGTCGGATGGATTCCCCGATGCGATCAGTGCCCGAGTCCTTGAGGACATAACCTGAGGCTCCGGCACAGACAGCCCGGAAGATCTTATCTGCATCGTCGAATACGGTGAGAATGATAACCCGGGTATCGGGGATTGCTCCCCTGAATTCAGAGAGAGCAGCAATGCCATCAACGCCGGGAAGCTGAACGTCGAGTAGGATGACATCCGGTGCGGCATTGTTCTGGAGCGCTATGAATGTAGCCTCTGCAGAGTCAAAGCTGCCGTCACAAGTCATTCCCTCAAGACTATTGATGACCCTCTGGACATTTCGGCGGAAGACTTCGTTGTCTTCAACCAGCCAGACCCGGATCTCCTCGGTGTGTGATTCGCTCATAGGTTTTTGTCGTTCAAGGGCACAGTGAATCGTATTTTTGTGCCTTTGTTTAATATACTGTCGATTTTCAGCTTTCCGTTCACTCGATTTGCGCGTCGGCGAAAATTTTTGAGACCGTGCCCCCCACCATCAGCGGTCTCCAGTTCAAAACCAACTCCATCGTCCAATACCTCGAAGGTCACATGATGAGGAGTCATTTCAAAAAGGACTCGCACCGTTGTGGCGTGAGCATGTTTCTGGACGTTAGTCAGAGCTTCCTTGAAAGCGAAGAAGAAATGTCGCCGGGACTGAAGCCCGATCGGCCTGCTCTTGGGAGCGGCCGGGATGGAATGAACCGAGGTGTCGAGGTGGCCAACGATGAGACCGATGGACTCCCGCATATTCATGAAGAGATCCCGGGTGGTAGCCTCGCCCGTATCAATGAGCCAGACGATATCTCGCATGGCTTCCGAGGTCAGTTCAGCAGTTTCATGGATTTCCCTGAAGTCTTCACGGATTGTCTCGCAGGCGTCCTGATTCGTACTGCCGACTTCGCTGAGTAGTACGATACCGGCCAGATTGCTTCCAATGTCGTCGTGGAGATCCCTTGCTATCTGTCTTCGCAACTTTTCCGCGTCCTGTGCCCTGATTTTACGTTGTCTGAAAATCATCCAGATCCATCCAAAGAGAGCGATTCCCCCTACGGTGCCTACCCCCGTGGTAAGACTTGTGAGAGCCATGTTGGTATCGTTGTCATGGAGGAGGACGAGTTGTTTTTTCTCACGCTCCAGAACTCCTCGATTGATAATGAGGTCGATATAGTCTGGCAACTCAATGAGTCTCGCCGAACTTGAGAAGCCATCTACCAGATACGGTGGAGACCAGTCTTCAGCATCAGGTCTGGCGGTCTGATCGCTTGCACTCACACGTGTACCCAATGCTACGTTATTACCATTGGAGTAGGCTTGGATTTCCGCAAGGGCCAGACTATGCGAGGTGCCCCGGGCAAAAAGCTCCTGTGAAGAGACACGCAGATAGCGACCTGTCTCTCCATCGCATGGGAAAATCAGAGCAGAATCCCATGGGAAGCCCAGTGGGTGTCTTTGCTTCCTTGTTCGCCACACCGTGGTCGCGAACAGGGGGTCGCTGGATAATTCGACCGTAAGTGATTTGGGAAAACCTCTTCCTCCAATAACCTCAGGGTCCTCCGAAGATGTTGGAATAATTCGTATTTCCTGGATCGGGAAAGACTTTCCAAGATCGACAATAATCCATTTGGTGGTGCTTTCCGTTTCTGCGGGAGCACTCAGGAACCCACTGGTCGGACTCGGTGTGGTATTGTGAGGATTGGCAAGGCGGCTGATGCCGTCATTTATTCGTTGCAATGACCAGTTGGGAAAAAGTTCCTGCTCACTGCTCGCCGAACGTGGTCGTGTAGCTGCAATATTGGCGTTTCCGGCAAGGACCAGTATTTCTTCCATGGCCCAGATGAACCCTTCCTTTGCAGGCGTGTGTTTCGTCGAAGTTACCCGGAGAAAGCGGCCCTGAATTCCGGAGGCAGGGAATTTAACAGGATAGCGACCCGGGTTGGAGAAGTCGGTGGCAGTGTGATCAGCGACGGCCTGAAATCCGGAGCTGGGTTTCTCGGACACCTCTATTTTGAATCGGATCGGAAAGCCGTAACCCTCACCCTCGGCTCCAAGAGTTGGAAGGTGAACCGGTAGCAGCACAACGGAGTCCACTGACTGAACTTTTCCCAGATCGATTTGGACAAAGTGTGGCTCTGTCTGGTTGCTGATGGTTTCGGTGTGAAATCCGAAACGAGATCCCCGGGGTCCGGTGTAGAGCTCCGGGAGGGAGAGAAGTTCCTGGTCAATCTGCCCCAGTCGCTTTGAGGTCTTTTGGATGCTTGGTTTAATCAGGCGTGTTATCCGGTCTCTCAAAGGGGAAGTTGGCTCCTCTGGAGTCGCCTGAAGGCCGGATGTAGCCATTGATAGCATCAGGGGCACCATGTGGATAGAACGGAGCATCGGCAGAATACTAGCGGGATTAGTGCTTATTCACGAGGCGAAGTAACAGGTAGTAGATTAGGTCGATCTCATGAGGTTTGGGGCAAGGCTCCGCCAAAAATTCAGGGATATGAACAAATGTGAATAAACCACTGTGAGCTTTCTGCGGATTTTACAAATATGTTGATACGTACGCACTAATTCAAACGTAGGAAACAATGACGCCTCCTAGTGAGAATGCGAAACCCATCCCTACATATCCTGATCTTTCTCGCTCTCACGGGTCTGATTATATGTGAAGCGGCTCAGAAGCCAGCCCTGCCCGATTTGACAAAGGGTGGGCAAGCTGATGCTCTGCACGACTGGAACTTGGGCCCAACTGGAGCGAGAGGATGGATCTGGGGATGGAACCTCGAGACCAGCGATAGTCGACAAATACTGATCACTTCCGTCGCCGCGAATACGCCCGCGGAGGGCATCCTCAGGAAAGGGGATGTTATCCTAGGTACGAATGGAAAGTTGTTTGATGATGACGCTAGGAAATTGTTCGGGGCTGCGGTTACAGCTGCAGAGACGGATGAGAGAAATGGTCGGATGGGTCTGATTCGGTGGCGCGAAGGAAAGACAGAATCGGTTGAGATCCGGCTTCGCGTCCTCGGAAGCTACCATGATGATTCTCCGTGGAACTGCCGGAAGTCTGCTGCGATTGTAGACGCGGGGTGCAGTCACATCGTCAATAATCTAAAGGAAGGAATTGATGGGAAGATTAATGTCCTCGCATTACTTGCATCTGGGAAAGAGGAGTATCTCCCTATTGTGAGGGACTACGCACGGAGACTGGCACCCAGTGACCTTCGCCTGGATATGTCTCCCTCAAGTTCGATGGCGTCGTGGCATTGGGGTTATACGAACCTTCTGCTGGCTGAATACTATCTCGCTACTGGTGATCGTGAGGTTCTTCCGGCTATCAGGGAGTATACTATCCGGCTGGCTGAGGGACAAAGCGGGGTAGGGAGCTGGGGACATACGATGGCGTGGCCGCAGTGGAATGATGGAAAGGAGCATGGTCGACTGGGTGGATATGGCGCTCTCAATCAAGCCGGATTGGTATGTCAGCTTTCGCTGATTCTGGGCAAGAAGTGCGGGGTATCGGCACCACAAGTTGAAGAGGCGATAGAGCGGGGAAATGCCTTCTTCGGATTCTATGCGGGGAAGGGCTCAATTCCCTACGGTGACAATCCACCGGATACGGGTTTTCATGATGATAATGGGAAAAATGGGATAGCGGCACTTCTCTTTGATATTCAGGGTCGTGAGAGAAGCGCACAGTTTTTTTCACGGATGGCGGTCGCCTCATACGGAGAGCGCGAGCGTGGTCATACTGGGAACTACTTCAGCTATCTCTGGGGCGCTCTTGGGGCAATGAGGGCAGGGCACGAGGCATTATCCGCCTACCTCAAGGAACAGCGGTGGTTTCTGGACCTGAACCGAAGCTACAGCGGACGATTTCCCTATCAGGGTGGAGCAGGAAGCTCGGGAAACGAGCATCTCTACAAGAACTGGGACTGCACGGGAGCGTTTATCCTATCCTATCTCCTTCCCAAGGGCCGGCTATTCATGACCGGCAGGGGTGTCAAATCGAGCAACGCCCTCGTGGGAAGATCGCTTACCGAAACTATTTCTGCGGGGCGGGAGTTCAGCTCTTGGGATGAGGGAATCGCTTCCTACCGAGGGCTCTCAGAGGAGCGTTTGTTGAGAGCTCTAAGAAGCTGGTCTCCAGTGGTACGTCAGAGAGCAGCCAGAATTGTGGCCGAACAGAAGACGTTGCCTCTCAGGGAGTTGATCGAGCGATTGGATGCCAGCGACTATGAGTCTCGTTACGGAGCATGTCAGGCAGTTGCGATGCTTGGCAGACGGGGACTGCCGGCGATGAAGGCTTTACGTGAACTCCTCTGGGACGAGGACCCCTGGTTGAGAATCCTCGCGGCCCAGGCCCTAACGGCGACAGGGGCTCCGTCGGACCAGCTCGTGCCGGATTTGCTGAAAATAATTTGTGAGAAGGAGGATCTTTCCCGATCCGGGGAGACACTCCAGCGCTACCTTGCGTTTTGCCTCTTCTGCAGAGGGGGGATTTTTGGCATGGAGGGTGTTCTTGCGCGATCGCTTCACGGGATTGACCTCGGAGAGTTAAGACCTGCGGTTGAGCGAATCCTGAGAAATCCCGATGCGCAGGCGAGGGCTACCGTGGAATCCCTGTATCACCAGCTCAGTTACGATGAGATAAGGCCATTTCTTCCGGCCGTGCGCCGCTCTATCATCGAGCCAGCTCCGACGGGAATCATGTTTGCGGATGCTATCCGCTTGGAGGGCCTCGATCTCTTTGCTCGTCACAGGATTGAGGAGGGAATGAATCTTTGTATTGAAATACTGGACCTTGAAAGATGGGGAAAGCGGCACCGTGTCATGCGATGCCTGAGGATCTTACGGAAATACGGCGGAGCAGCGAAGCCTCTCCTTCCTCGTTTGCGTGAGGTAAGGCAACAACTGCTGGAGCATCGGGAGAGGCGCTCCCTCGGTCCCCACATCAAGGAGTTGAACTCACTGATTGAAGCACTGGAGCAAGCTCCCGAGGTTAACAGAGACCTGCGCTCCCTCCCCTAGCGAAAGGCTACGGCCTTCCTGATGCTGTTGTCCCAGTCTGGGAGATGCTCTCAACCGGGCTCGACGGTAGCTACTTCTCCGGTGGGCCCAGGGCTAGGAGCGCAAAGCTGGTCGCAGCGTTTGAAATGTAGTGCTTGTTATCCTTGTGTGGAGACCTCGTGTACCATCGGCCGCTACGGCGTTGCTGCGATCTGAGCCATTGGCGTGCCTTCATGAGCCTTTGGTCGCCGTGTGCTATCCCCGATTTCACCAGAACGTGTGTTACAAAAGCCGTCGCGTAGGGGTCGGGATCGGTGGATTGTGACTTCCCGTCGGATCGCTTCCAGTAGTGGTCACCCAGTTCGGGAAGTACCCATGCTCCATTGGATTTCTGGGCTGAGAATAGTTGATCCTGCCATTCCCTCGCCACCTTCTTTACGAGAAGATCACCACGGTATCCGGATGCCCATAACAGCATGCCTTTCTGGTGAAGAGAACTAGGAGGTGTGGTATTCAGGAACTTCTTGAGACGCTGGTCCCCCTCGCGAGCTTGGGGCGACTGAACATATTCGTCACCTGCCGCTATTCCCAGAGCGAGGGCGACAAGGGAAACGCCGAAGTGATCGTCTGATTCGTATGGACCCCAGTGGCATTTTGTCCACTGTTCCCACGCCCCGGACTCCGCCTGGATCTTCCATATGTGATCGAGAGCTTGTCGGGCTGTCTGGGATAGTTTGCCATCGATTTTGATATCGCTGATGGCAAGGAAGGCAGTGGTGGCGACGATTGTTTCAGCCCCGGGAGTTCGTTGTCCTTTCTGCAAACCTCCCGGAACCACGTGCGGTTCGATAAAGTTACGGGCAAATGTCCTTGCCTCCAGGTAAGCAGGTGCGCGGCTTCCTGTAAGAGCCCGGCCGATAAGGTAAAATCCGTTTGTATGACACGTGACACAGCTGTGAGACTGCTGCCAGTTCATTGCTGCATGATCAGCCGCTCGCGTAGCGGCTGAGTAGGAGAATTCACTGCGGATCGTTTCTGCGGCAGTGAGCGGTTCGGGGGCGAGGTAGTTCTTCAGTGTCACCGCTATCCTATCATCCGCGACAAGACTTGTCGGTAGCGAGCCTGTCAGGATGACCAAGAAGAAGAATAATCGCATTTTTGAAGGAGCTATTGAGATCCGTATGCACGAATGGTTCCATGGCTATCTGAGGCGTAGAGCATGTTTCCAGAGATCGCGAGTCCGTGGACCGCTCCTCCCTTGGGAACAATCGTTTCCCAGATAAGGGACCCATCATTACGAGAGTAGGCCTTTACTCCGCCGGCATGACCAAGAATGACGGCCCCGGAGGAGACAATCAGGTCGGAAGGAGCAGGGGTCTCCACCGCCCATTCTGATGCACCATCTCCAGCAGTTCCGAGAGTGATGGACTTGAGGAATCCCCGGGTGTGGTGATAAGCAATGCCATTCGTCACGACCGCGCAGGATGTATCGTTGAATGTAGCCACACGAGCTCCCTTTGCGTCCGTTAGGAAAAGCTGGTTGTCTTTTGCCTTTTGGGATTTCGGGCCGGAGATCAACTGGTTGTCCTCGGTCACTAGGCAGAAGACTCCGCCGGCATGGCCGATCGCCCCCGAGGGCTCTCCGGTAGCAAGGTTGTAGAGCAGGGGGGCAGATCTGCCTTGAGGAGCAATCAGATTATCGGAAGAAGCAAGAAGAGCTCCCTGAAGAGTGACATTACTGATTTCCCGTGTGAATCGTCGTTTCCCAGTCATTGGGTCGGCTGCAATCAGAAAACTCGATTCCCATGGGGTGAGGGATGCCGTAAAGAACAGAGTCTCCCCTACCACAAGAGGGGCGGTTCTCACCGGCCAGAGCGAAATCATGCCCGCATTACTGGGAATACGGCGGTCCTCCGGGGAGCCCCGGTCTTTCCATAACAAGGCTCCCGAGCGTGCATCCAGTGCGTAGAGATATCCATCATCTGAACCCGCAAACGCAATGCCCTCATGGATGGTCGGTGGAAGTCGCACAGGAGCTTCCGTAAAGAACACCCATTGTTCCCTGCCGGTCCTCGCGTCAAGGGCGTGGACAGAATTGTCGCGAGAGGAACCGAAATATACAAGTCCGTCGGCGGAGGTAACATAAAAGCATGGGTCAAAGTTCCGCATCGACTGAAGTCCTGAGTTGCCGGAGTAGGCATCCCATTTGGCGGGTCCGCTCCAAGCCTGGCGCGGGTGTCCCCCCTCGACCTTCCACGACTCAGAAAGGGGGAAATCGAGCGTTCCGGCGCTCACACCGCTGCGGCGTGAGTCGTGGCGATAGGTGGGCCAGTCATCAGCCCGAAGCAGCGATAACGACAGTATTGCGGTCAGGCAGAACACGAACAAAATTGGTTTCACGGAAGGCATGTTATTTGATTGCTGGCTTGAAGGCGGGAGCAATTTGTAAGCTGGCGGGTCTGGGTTTGAGACCGATGGAAGTCTCCATCCATCCTCCGCACGAGCACCCGGCACCCCCCTCGGGAATCAGAAGCATTCCCTGAGTGGGAATGGTGTTGAGCCAGCAGCTTGGACGAATTCGCATGAAGCGCGATACCGAACCAGTTTCCTTGTTCCATAGTCCCAGAGGAGAGTTCCCTTCGCCGAGAATACGAAACATGAGGGCGTTCTTGGTGGCGACCACTGTGGAACACCCCCGACGCGGTCCATAACTCACTCCGAGAGGTTTCCCTGTCTTAAGGTCATGGACGTGGGGAGCAAAATAGAGCCGATCCTCCGTGACTACGGGATGAGTAATGTGAGTTCCGTGATGGTCAGCACCCCAGGGGCTCTCGGTTGACCACATCAGGTCACCATTCTGGTCATAACTAGTACATCGGAAGTTACCCTTCTTCTGGTAGGCTCCATTTTCGTTTACTGTCCCCTCGGACAGGACCGCGAGGTAGCCTTTCGCGGTGGCGATTCCATAAGCGGCTTGAACGAAGCCCACTTTCTCGTTGAGGAAGACAGGTCTTGGCCCCGGTCGCTCCCAGAGTAACTCTCCTGTTGTCGCATCGAGACAGACCGTAGTCAGATCAAGCCATAGCCTGCGGTCTGAGATCCTTGAGGCGTTTGCCTCTGAGATATCGAGAGAACGATTCTCGAGAAAGTAGATCCTGCCATCATGGAGGGCGAGGGTCGGATTCAGGATGAGGCCCCGGCCATAAGCCCACGAACCCTTAGCCGTTGATTTCCGGTAGCCGAAGAGCTGGTCGCTGCAAACCTGAGTCACCTCGACGCCAACCTTATCGAACCATGCGGCGTCACCCCAGAACTCCCGGTAGGCAGAGTTCGCCCAAACGGACGATCCGATTATGACGTCGTTTTCCTGCGCGACAAAGCCCCAGTCGTGCGATTCTCTTTTTGCAGTAGGAAGAAGCAGTGCATGTACTAGTTCTCCAGTCCTGGCATCGAGCACCCAGAGGCGATCTCGGATCGCGAGGTAAACATTCGAATCGTCGACGCACCAGTTGGAACAGTCATGAGGCACGTTGAGGCGCCGCAGGGCGGGTATTTCGTAGGACCATAATACGGCTCCATTGTAGGCGTTCAGGGCGACCATCCGGTCCATGCCCTGATGGAAGAGCCGCCCGTTTGCCGCGAGAGGAGCAGGCATTCGAGGCTGGCGGTCAATACCGAAGTCCCCGCCGGGGTGTCCTATCCACTGAACAGACATCCCCGATGTGGCACTCACGTTGCCGAGAGCTTCACCAGTGTATGACGCATTTCCTGCCGTTCCATACTGGTGTGTCCAGTCCTTTGCACCTGTAAGTTCCGCTCGGCGGAAAACAGAAAAGGCCCCGGCCCGTTCCCAGACTCCCGCGGCTTTATCGAAGCTGGGTGAATCCGAACGTGATCCAGTGAGAAGGGCCCCACCGTCAGGCCGCAGGAGACGGAGGCACTCCGAGTCCGGAATGGGAAGGGAATCCTTCTCTGAGAGAACAAGATCAGCAAAGCCGTCGGTCCATGGAGTCTGACCATTGGCCTCAAGCGAGACAACGGAGACTCGATGTCCAAGAATCCCCGCCGCATAAAGACCCTGCCGGACGCTCTGGAGAACAGATAGGTCTGTGTCGGCTGCGACAACATGGAAGCGTGACCGGGAGGCCAGGGCAGAAGCGAGGGCCCCATCCTCAAGGCCGAGGACCACGATGTAGCCGTTCTGGTCCGCGGTGGCATCAAGAGCAGCGGTTAGGAGTGCTTCCTTATCCGGGGAGAGCTTTCCCGGGTCGTTGACCGGGGTTGGAGAAAGATTGAATCGAGTATCAAATTCAAACATTTCACTGAGACGGCGCCTCCCATTCTTAAGCAGCGCTACACGATAGCGGTAAGTGGTTGCTCTTTTCAGTGCATTGAGGGTTACCTCGAAGCGTCCATCCGGGGCTTCCAGTTCCTGTTTTTTGTTCAGTGTTCCTTCCTTGCCCTCGCCATAATAAAGAATTGCTCGTTTTACTGGAGCCTGCCAGGAGACCGTGGCACCAGCAGGCCCGGGAAAAGCAATCCGAGGCTGAACCGAGAAGGAGGCGGGTTGTTCGTCGGTGACTTCGATGTTGTCGATCACCCACCACCAGTGGTTGGCGCCGACTTTCGTCCATGCAATTTTCATTTTCGCAGCACCCAAGGGGTTATTGAGGGCCACGCGTATCGTTTCGCTGTAAGCAGAGGCTTTTTCCTTGTCGAAGCGAAGGATTTCACGGGGCTGCCCACCATCGTAGGACACCATGATGGTTCCGGTCTGAGATTCGGCCTGCCACCCTGAATCAAATTTCAGGGTAAGACTCAGAGGGTCGGCCTTCGAGATGTCAATTGACGGGGTCTGCAAGGTCGCGTCGAAGGGTCTTCCGCCGGGGATGTCATCGAATTCATCACTATCGGCTACCGCGATTACATTTGCTCCAAGTTGAAATTTGTCACGGCGTTGCCCTGGTGCGGCGGCGGCCCACGAATCGGGAGATACAAAGGTCCATCCTGACCACTCAACGACGCCGCCCTTGCCATGCCCGGAATTTTTGATCATGCGCCAGCCGGGAAGAGCGCCCGCTTTCTGAATCGTTGGCAGATCCAGCCAGTCAGTCCCATCACCATTGGGCTCAGAGGGAAAGGGCAGTAGTCCCGGATCATTGGCGAGGGAATCAAAGTCCTCGCTGAAGTAAGTTATGGCCCCGGAGAAATCCTCGCTCTCCTCAGCGCCGGAGACTGTTGTCCCGCAGCTGATGATCACGGCCGGAATGAACCGTGAAATCAATGTGACGAGCTGATCCATCAAAATAGTTGGCTCCATCCTAGGCTCATGTCCCGCAAGGGGAAAAGCATAACCTTCTGGATCTTACGGGCGCCTAAATCGACCTAAACGCAAGAACCCGGGAGAGCGTGACGCTTTGGCCAGCCCGACCTGCTCACGCATGCAGGCTACCTCGATGATTTCCCGGGAACAATTTTCCAGATTTCACCATTCTTTCCGGAGGGCCCCTTACCCGTATTGCTGAGGACGTTGAACTGCGGCTCGTCGTCATATCAGAATAAGTTGACTATTATGGAA
>CAXEFH010000031.1:0-19149 GCA_963989605.1 uncultured Roseibacillus sp.
TTTTCAAGCAGAAGACGGCATACGAGATTTCTGCCTGTCTCGTGGGCTCGGAGATGTGTATAAGAGACAGATCGTAAGGATCGCAAGAGTAATGCCACTGCACAGGTGGTTACTGTCTATTGTGCGGCGGGAATGAAAAAGCCAGCCGAGGCGATCGCGGCGGCCTACCGGGAGGAATACGGGGTAAAGGTCAATTTCCAGTTCGGTGGGACAGTCGCTCTCCTGAGTCAGATCGAGAACGCTCCCCGGGGAGACCTTTTCATCGCTGCCGATGAGCATGCAATCGGGTTGGCCCGGAAGAAAGGTCTCATCGTGGAAACCCTGCCTCTGGCCTACCAGTATCCTGTGATCGCGGTGCAGAGCGGGAATCCTAAGAATGTCCGTGGTCTTGAGGACCTCTTCCGGGATGACCTGCGGGTAGCGGTGGGTAACAAAGAGACCGCGAGTATCGGCAAAGCAACGAGGGCCGTGGTAGGGGAACGGTGGGAAGAGTTGCTCCAGAAAGTCGCAGTGACGAAAACCACGGTAATGGAGCTGGCTGCAGATCTTTCCTTCGGGGCGGTAGACGCTGCCGTGATCTGGAACTCCACGGTTCCTCAGTTCAGTAAACTGGAAGCGGTCGAGGTGGAGCATTTCACGTCCCACAAGGACAAGGTGACTGTTTCGGTGCTCGATGCGTCCAGCTCCTCAGCGTCTGCGTTGAAGTTCGCTCGCTACCTCAATGCGCCGGAGAAGGGGAGCGCGGTGTTCACAGAGATGAAATTCGAGGCCATCGAGGGAGACGAATGGGCCGAGAAGCCGGTGCTGGTTCTCTACAGTGGCGGGGTCAACCGGCCGGCAGTGAGTGAAACCCTGGAGGAGTTTGCCATTCGCGAAGGAGTTGCCGTAGAGACCGTGTTCAATGGCTGCGGGGTTTTGTGCGCAGCGATGCAGGCCATGAATGACACTTCCAACCCTCGTTTCCCGGATGCCTATTACGCCTGTGACCTGTGTTTTGTTCCGCCGGTTGAGGAAAGTTTTCCTGAGGCCGTCCTGCTGACGGAGACCGTCATCGGGATCGCGGTTCCCAAGGGAAACCCCAAGAACATCCGGACGCTGGCGGATCTTGGAGGACCGGAGCTCAAGGTGGGCATCAACAACGCCCAGCAGTCCACTCTCGGATTCATGACCGCTGGAATGTTGAAACAGTCAGCGCTTGAGAAGGCGGTTCGAGGCAATGTACGCGCAGAGGTGCCAACGGCAGACCTGCTCATTAATCAGATCAGGACGGGAAGCCTCGATGCGGTGGTAGTCTACGAAGTGAATTACAAGCTCGCCGAGGAGTATCTCGACTTCATCAGGATTGATCACGAGGGTGCCCGGGCGGTGCAGCCCTTTGCCGTGCGGGTGGATTCCCCGCGCCGGCTCCTGGGGCAGCGACTGCTCGCATTCATGCAGAAGAACCGGGCCCGTTTTGAAGCAAGTGGGTTCACTTGGATCGAGAACCAGAGGCCAGTGAAAAGTTCTGAGCTGGAGATCCCTCCCTGGCTGATCCAGCCAAAGAAACAATAGTGATGAGTCGCGCGGCGCGTTTCCTGATGGTCCCATGGTGTTTCATGGCCAGCGTGGCGCGTGATCCCAACGCCCGCTTCTGGCTCCTGGTCTCCCTGGCCACGGCGGGCTATGTCCTCTTCATCGTTGCCATGCTGGTCGCCACGGCAGTACACAGCACCCCTGGAGATCTTCTGGGCGCCCTCCAGTCGCGCGAGATCCAGCACTCGATTTATCTCAGTCTCCTGACCTGCTCGCTTACCGCACTGCTCTCCCTTCTGGTGGCGGTTCCGATCGGCTATCTTCTGGCACGGCGCAAATTTTTTGGGAAGGCCCTTGTGGAATCCATTCTCGATATCCCCATCGTGCTGCCGCCTATGGTCATCGGACTCTGTCTTCTCATCCTGTTCCAGACTCGGATGGGAGGGTTCGTGGATTCAGTGATCCCCTTCACCTACACTGTTTTCGGGGTGGTGCTGGCTCAGTTTGTGATCGGGGTGGCCTTTGCAATCCGGACCATGCGGGGGACCTTCGATCAGTTGTCCCAGCGACCGGAGGACGTGGCCATGACCCTCGGTTGTTCCCGGGGCGGCGCGATGTGGAGGGTGACCCTTCCCGCGGCGGGAAAAGGCATGGTGGCGGCCGCCAGCGTAGCATGGGCCCGGAGCCTCGGCGAGTTCGGCCCGGTCCTCGTCTTTGCGGGTGCAACCCGGATGAAAACCGAGGTCCTACCTACCACGGTGTGGCTGGAGTTGAGCGTGGGTAATCTCGAGGGGGCGATTGGAGTGAGCCTCCTGATGGTCCTGTTTGCCATGATCGTCCTTGTAGCGATGAGGATGGCGGGAGAGCGCTGGTAACAACGGAGTGAAGGATGATTGAACTGCAGAACGTCTCATGGAAGGTCGACCAGTTTGCGCTCAAGGACGTGAGCTGCGTGATTCCTGACGGCAAATATGCCGTTCTCATGGGAGCAACAGGATGTGGAAAGACCACGGTGCTGGAGATCATCTGTGGCCTACGCCGACCAGAGGAAGGGGCGGTGCTGGTGGCTGGGGTGGATGTTACCAGATTGCTTCCTGGTTCTCGTCAGATCGGGTATGTCCCGCAGGATGGCGCTCTGTTTCCTACCATGACGGTGGCGGAGCAGATTGGTTTTGGATTACAGGTTCGGCGCGAGGGAAAGGAGCGGGTGACAGAGGTCGTGGGTCAGCTTGCGGAAGGCCTTGGAGTGTCCCATCTTCTCGGACGCACGATCCACGGTCTTTCCGGGGGAGAGCGGCAGCGAGTTGCGCTTGGGCGCGCTCTTGCGATTGAGCCGAGAGTTCTCCTTCTTGATGAGCCGATCTCCGCACTCGATGAGGATATGCGTGACGAGATGATGAACCTCCTCAAGAGAATACAGCAGGAGCATGAAATTACCGTGTTGCATGTGACTCACAGCAGCAAGGAGGCCGACCAGCTCGCGGACTGTTTCCTGCGGATGGAGAATGGCTCCATCGTTACTTCGGACTCCCCGGCCTGAGAAGTCAGCCTAAAGGAAATAACCGATCCCACTCTCGAAAAGGGGCTGGTGTTTCTCCCCCGGAATATTCCGGGCGACGTTACAACCACGACGCTCGGAATGAGCCATCTTGCCAAGGACTCGTCCGCAGGGGCTGGTAATCCCCTCGATAGCGAAGAGAGAGCCGTTGGGGTTATGGCGGATGTCCATCCCGGGCACTCCTGCGTGGTCGCAGTATTGGGTGGCGACCTGGCCGTTGGCGGCAAGCTCGAGGATTTGCTCGGAAGAGGCGTAGAACTTGCCTTCGCCATGGGATACCGGGATATGATGCAGGTCATCGATCCCGCAGCGGGAGAGCCAGGGCGAAAGATTGGAGGCGATGCGGGTGGTGACGTAGCAGGAGACATGACGCCCGATATCATTGAAGGTCAGGGTAGGAGCATCCGGCTCCGGGTCCCGGATCTCTCCATAAGGTACGAGGCCGGTCTTAATCAGGGCCTGGAAGCCGTTGCAGATCCCCAGCGCCAGGCCATCCCGTTCGGTGAGAAGTTCCATGACGGCGTCCCTGACGACCGGGCTGCGTAGGACGGTGGCAATGAATTTCCCCGACCCGTCGGGCTCGTCACCCGCGCTGAACCCCCCGGGGATGAAGAGGATCTGGGCTCGGCGGATGGCGTTCGCGAGGGCTTGAAGAGATTCGTCCACCGCGTCAGATGTGAGATTGCGGAACACTAGAATTTCAGCTTCTCCACCGGCATCCCGGATGGAGCGGGCAGAATCGTATTCGGAGTTGGTTCCGGGGAAGGCCGGGATGATTGCGAGGGGTCGTGCCACACTCTCTTTCGGTGCTTTGATCCGCGGTCCTTCGTGGTAGCGGAAGGTTTCCATGGCGGGATGGGGCGAGTCTGCCTTGCTGCGGTAGATCTCTTTGAGGGGGGATTGCCATTGTTCAAGTAAGTCGCTGATAGGCAGGGAAGTGCTTCCTATTTCTATGCTGGGAACGGAGTATGTTTTGCCGATCGGGACGGCTCCCTCGATCTGGAGGGGGCTCGGTGATTCCACCAGGAAAGAGACGTAGCGCTCACGGAAGAGCCCAGGGATCGTCTGCTCGTCTGCCTTGAAGCCGATTTCGTTTCCGGCGGCCATTCGCGCCAGTCCGGAAGCGAGGCCACCCTCTCCTAGACTGTGCATGGAGAGGATCTCTCCTGAGGAGGACAGTCTGTGGAGCTGGTCCGCGATACGGATCAGGGCCTCAAAGTCGGGGCGCAGATGGGAATCGCGGGGAACTGTGACAAGCGAAACGGTGCTGTCGGTCCGCTTGAACTCCGGGGAGATGGTGGTGCTGCAGCGCGCGGGGGCCACCGCAAAGGAGACAAGGGTGGGAGGTACATCGAGCTCGTTGAAGGAGCCGGACATGCTGTCCTTACCGCCAATGGCGGCCAGCCGGAGGGCATTCTGCACGTGATAGGCGCCGAGGAGGGCGCTGAAGGGCTTGCCCCAGCGGGATGGGTCGTCGTGGAGTTTTTCAAAGTACTCCTGCAGCGTGAGGCGAATATCGGAGAGCTTTCCTCCGGTTGAGACGATCCTGCAGATGGATTCGGTGACGGCATAGATAGCCCCATGATACGGGCTCCAGCTGGCGATCCGGGGATTGAAGCCCCAGCTCATCAGTGTGCAGGTGTCGGTTTCGCCCTCCAGCAGGGGAATCTTGCATGCCATGGCATCTGGCGGGGTGGACTGAGTGGCGCCGCCAAAGGGCCAGAGCACCGTGCCCGCACCTACCGATCCGTCGAACATTTCTCCCAGGCCTCTCTGGCTTGCGGAGTTCAGGTCCGTGAGGACCGCCGCGAACTTGTCCTCAAGGGTCCCGTTCTCCGGGACTGATTCGATGGCACGACCCAGAGGGCTGTCCTCCGGGGGTGCGGTGACCCGGACCCGGCCGCTGCCCTGCACTCCGTTGGTATCGAGAAACTGTCGGCTGAGGTCTACTACCGGCTTGCCGCGCCAGCTGATGCGGAGTCGGCCATGGTCAGCGACGTCGGCCACATGGGTGCACTCGAGGTTTTCCTTGTCGGCTTCCGCAATGAAGAAATCGATGTCGGCTGCTTCCACGAGGACCGCCATTCGCTCCTGGGATTCCGAGATCGCCAGTTCGGTGCCATCGAGGCCATCGTACTTCTTGGGCACCTTGTCGAGATTGATCTCGAGGCTGTCCGCGATCTCTCCGATGGCCACCGAGACGCCTCCGGCTCCGAAGTCGTTGCAGACCTTGATGCGCCTCGCAAATTCGGGGTTACGAAAGAGACGCTGGATCTTACGTTCGGTGGGGGCATCGCCCTTCTGGACCTCGGCGCTGTTTTCAAGGGCGCTATCGGTATGTTCCTTGGAGGAGCCTGTCGCTCCCCCGACTCCATCCCGACCGGTGCGCCCCCCGATCAGGAGGATAGCATCGCCGGTCGCGGGTTCGCCACGGAAGACATTCTCGCGCGGGGCGGCCGCGATGACGGCCCCAACCTCCATGCGCTTGGCGACATAGCCGGGATGGTAGACCTCCGAGACCTGACCGGTGGGGAGGCCAATCTGGTTGCCATAGGAACTGTAACCCTGGGCCGCAACCTGGCAGATCTTGCGCTGGGGAAGCTTGCCCGGGAGGGTCTCTTCAAAGGGAACCCGCGGATCACCAGCGCCGGTCACCCGCATGGCCTGGTAGACGTAGGAGCGTCCTGAGAGCGGATCCCGGATCGCACCCCCGAGACAGGTGGCCGCGCCGCCGAAAGGCTCAATTTCGGTGGGATGGTTGTGGGTTTCATTCTTGAACATCACGAGCCACTCCTCGTCCTGCCCATCGACATCAACAGGCACCACGATGCTGGCGGCATTGATTTCGCGGGAGACCTCAAGGTTGGCCAGTTCGCCCGACTTGCGGAGTTGCTTCATCCCGAGAAGAGCGATGTCCATCAGGGTGACGGGGCGTTGTTCCTCGCCGTAGACGAGATTGCGCGCTGACTGGTAGAGGTCATAACTCTCCTTGATGGGATCGGTGCCGGGATCGAAGGAGATTTCCTCGATCCTCGTGAGAAAGGTGGTGTGCCGGCAGTGATCAGACCAGTAGGTGTCGAGCATCCTGATCTCCGTGATGCTGGGGTCGCGGTCTTCCTCATTCTGGAAGTAATCGCGGCAGAAGGCGAGGTCAGCCACCGACATGGCGAGGCCAAGCGTTTTCCGCAAGGCCTCAAGGCTTGGCTCGTCCCGGTCTCGAAATCCGGAGAGGATTTCAACGTCTGGAGGCGGTGAGGGCGTCAGGGCAAGGGTTGCCGGCGGTTCCAGTGGAGCCTCGCGGGAATCCACCTTGTTAATGGTAAACTCCTTGATGCGGGTGAGGTCGTTCGTGGTAAGCGGTCCCTTCAGGACAATGACCTGGGCAGAGGCAATGAGGGGGCGCTGCTGCTGCGTCAGGATCTGAACGCACTGGGCTGCAGAGTCGGCGCGCTGGTCGAACTGACCGGGCAGATACTCAACTGCAAACCAGTGCTCGTCCTCAGCGATGGAGAGTTTGTCGCTGACGGTATCAACCTGTGGCTCGGAAAGGATCAGGCGAGATGCGGCCTCGAATTGACTCTTCTCGAGGCCCTCAAGATCGTAGCGCTGAATGATGCGAAGTGATTGGAGGGCGCCCAGTTGGAGGCTGGTCCGCAGGTCGCGATAGAGGGGGGCGGCAGCAGAGTTGAACTCGGGTTTCTTTTCGACGAAGAGGCGGTCCATGAAGATGTGCTGCCCGGTTTGCCCGGAAGCGGTCGAGATTAGGACTCGCGCCGGTCAAGGCAAGGCCAATGCAGTTCTGGTCGAAGCGAAATGCCGCAGGGAGCGAAGCGCTAAAAAATTTGGCCGAATTTCCGGGTATGGAGGCAATATTTTTAGTTGGAGTGAACAGAGTGCAGAGGTCTGGAATCGGAATTGGACGAGATCCTGATCGCCGGGTGGATCAACGTGCCCTAAAACGGCTGTGACATCATGCGCGTTCTTTGTCCCATCGGAGTCCTGCTGATGCTGCTGGGCGCTTTGGCTTCCGTCGCGGCTTCGGGGTCGGAAGAGGAAATTGAAGTCCTCGTAGAGCGATTGGATGACGAGCGATTCGCGGTCCGGGACAAGGCCGACCGGAAATTGCGTGAGATTGGAAAGCCTGCGTTGCCGGCCCTCAGGAAGGCCAGCGGGAGTGAGTCTCCCGAGCAGCGTGTCAGGGCGCGTAATCTCGTGCGCAAAATCCAGCGGGAGATCGTTCGGCGGGAGTATGGGCGCATGGGTAAAATGGCAGATGTGGACCTTGACGTGGAACATGCGATGTGGGCGGTGTCGCTCTTTCTCGACCCGGAACTGGAGAAGGAGGAAATCGGGGAGGAGCTTGATGAGATTGCCGCGGCAGTTCGGAAGCAGATGGGGAAGGAAAAAAAGCCGGCGGATCTGTCCCCGGAGGAAGCCATGAAGGCGCTGGTGTTTGTCCTGAAGGAAGAATGTCTCTTTACCGGGGACACCACGACCTACCAGCACCCCGACAACAGTTCGGTCTACCGGGTTCTCCGTCGTAAGAGGGGCTTGCCAATCCTGCTTTCGGAGATCGCGGTGGCGGTGGCCCGGCGTCTTGAGCTGCCGGTAGTGGGCTTGGGAATTCCCGGACGCTATATGATCAAGTATGATGGACGCCGTGCTCCCGATGGAGCTCCCGCCGGGGATATCATCATCAACCCCTTTGAGCAATGGAGGGAGATGACTGTCAGGGATCTTGTCTTTTCTGTTCCAGGCTTTGATGCGGACGAGCACCTCCAGGAATCTCCGGTGCGCCTGACGATCCTCCGGATCATGCGCAACATGGAAAGTCATGCCATGGTGGTGGGGCGCAGGGACCTGCGGGAGGAGATTCAGGCCTGCTACGGCTTGCTGGCAGGGCCTGGTGCTCCCCGCTTTCGCTAGGAAAATATGGTCTGTTGAGGTTAGGAAGAGCCTTTGCCTTGCTATCAGATTTCGAGGAGGGGACAATCTGGCAATGAATACCCATCAGAAACTCCTGATTTCTACCCTGGTCGCGCTGGGTTTGGGAGGGCCTCTGGTGGGTGAGGAGCGGGCGGACGAGAGCTGGTGGTCCCTGCAACCTGTGACTCGTCCCGAGGTGCCCCAGGTCAAGCAGGTCGACTGGGTTCGCAACCCCATCGATGCCTTTGTGCTCGCTAAGTTGGAGGGGATGGGGCTGAAGCCAACCCCTGAAGCCCCGGAAGGAATCATTGCCCGGCGCCTTTTCTTTGGCCTCACCGGGTTGCCACCTGTCCCCGGTGCGACCGCGGATGTGGATCTGCTGCTGGCGTCTCCACATTATGGGGAGCGTTGGGCCCGCCACTGGCTGGATGTGGCTCGCTACGGAGAGAGCAACGGATTCGAGTATGACCAGCTACGTCCCAACGCGTGGACTTACCGTGACTGGGTCATCGACGCCTTCAATGAGGACATGCCCTACGACCAGTTCGTCAAATGGCAGATTGCCGGGGACGTTCTCGAGCCCGATCATCCTGGTGCGATTGCTGCAACCGGGTTTCTCGTTTGTGGAGCCTTCGATGGGCTTAAGCCTTCGGGGGACAAGCAGCGCCGAATCATGAGAGAGGATGAAATGGAGGATATCGTGGGAACGGTCTCCCAGAGTTTTCTCGGGCTGACCGTCCATTGCGCTCGTTGCCACGACCACAAGTTTGATCCCATCGCGCAGAAGGAGTACTTCCAAATGGCTTCTGCTCTTGCGGGAGTGCATCGGGGAGACCGCACTGTCCCGGCAGGCGTCGACGTGGCGGGGAAGCGCAAGGAAATCGAGATGCTCTCGCAGAAGCTGGCAGAGGCAGATGGAGTGGTGCGGAAACGCCTGCTTGTCGGGATCGCGAGCGATGAGTCGGGGCAGGACCGGGATGGGCTTCCCCAGCCGGTGTCCCGTTGGTCCTTTGAAAAAGATCTGCGCGATGAGATTGGAAACCTGCACGGCGAAGCCCGTGGCAGCGCCCGGGTGGAGGGTGGATCCCTTGTTCTCGATGGAAAAACCGGCTTTGTCCTGACTGCACCCCTCACCACGACCCTCAAGGCCCGCACCCTCGAGGCGTGGGTTCAACTCGATAATCTGGGTCAGAGGGGCGGGGGTGTGATCGGTGTGCAGGGCGTCTCTGGTGAGCCTTTCGATGCCCTCGTTTATGCGGAAAAGGAGTCAGGGCACTGGATGTCCGGGAGTTCGGGGTATCAGCGCACTTCCAGCTTCAGGGGTGAAGTGGAAAAAGAGGCCCAGGCCAAGTTTACGCACCTCGCAGTGGTCTACCAGGAAGATGGGACCATCACTGCGTATCGGAATGGACTCCCCTACGGGAAAAGCTACCGCACGGGGTTTCTTCACTACGGGGCGGGAGATCACCAGGTGATCTTCGGGATGCGGCATGGGACGTCACCGGATCGCAAACGCATGCTGGCGGGGCGGATCGACCGAGCCCAATTGTATGACAAGGCTCTCACGGCGGAGCAGGTCGCAATCTCTGCCAACGTAAGAATCGTCACTGAGGATGCGTTGATCGCAGCTCTCACGGAGGAGCAGAAGGCCACCCGGGAGAAGTGGAAGTCTGAGATCGCCCGACTGAATACGGAGGTCAGCAAGCAGGGACAGAGAAAGGTGTATGCAGTGACCCCGAGGGGCGCGCCAGTGCGACACCTGCTCGTTCGCGGAAGCCCCTTTGAGAAAGGGGAAGAAGTCTCTGCCGGGGGAGTGGCGTCGGTTTACAACGATCTCTCTTCGCAATTCGGTCTCAAGTCCAATGCCCCGGAAGGGGAGCGTCGAAGGAAACTGGCGGAGTGGGTTGCTCATGAGAACAATCCTCTCCTCGCCCGGGTGATGGTGAACCGAATCTGGCATTACCATTTCGGACAGGGCCTCGTGAAAACCCCCAACGACCTTGGCTTTAGCGGCGGTAAACCTTCGCATCCCAAACTTCTTGACTGGCTGGCAGCCGAATTCCGGGCCCGGAAGTGGAGTGTGAAGGAGATGCACAAGTTGATCGTGTCCTCAGCGACTTACCGACAGGGATCGCGAGCGAATCCCGAGGCGCAGGCCATTGACGCGGGGAATGACTACCTCTGGCGACGTGCTCCCATGCGGTTAGAGGCGGAATCGATCCGGGACTCCATTCTGGCGGTCTCAGGTGCGCTCAATCCGGTGGCAGGTGGTCCCGGCTACCGTGATTTCAAGATGTATAATCATAAGGGGTCATGGGTCTATGATCCCATCGATCCAGAAGGTCCTGAGTTTAACCGTCGCAGTATTTACCGCACGTGGGCCAGGGGTAATGTGCACCCGCTTCTTTCTCCGCTGGATTGTCCGGACCCCTCTGCTGCGGCTCCCGTTCGGAGTGTGACGACCACGCCGCTGGGCGCGCTCTCCCTCATGAATACCTCCTTTGTCCTCCGGATGTCGGAGGAAATGGCCAAGCGGTTGGAGGGCATGCCCGGAGATGAAGCTCGCCAGATCGAGCATGCCGTTGAACTCGCCTTTGGTCGTCCGGCCACGGCCCGGGATCTCCATCTCGGTCTCGGGTTCGTGAAGGAGAACGGGTTGGCTGCTTTCTGCCGAGTCCTCTTCAATGCCAATGAATTTCTCTACCTGAACTGATCGGTTGGCCTTTTTGTCATGAGTCTTTCCCAGAACAACCCACTCCCCGGCGGATTGCCCAGTCGGCGGGACTTCTTTAACTGGACCCAGCGGGGTCTCACCGGGGCGGCCTTGTCTTCGCTGCTCATTCGTGAGGGTTACGCCTCGCAGCCGGTAGAATCTCATTACGCCCCCAAGGCCAAGCGGGTGATTCACATCTGCCTGTGTGGCGGCTTCAGTCAGGTCGATAGCTTTGACTACAAGCCTCGCCTCCAGGAGTTGCACGGGAAGTCCCTGCAGGCGGACGAGAAACCGGATGTCTTCTTCGGGAAGGTCGGCCTCTTGCGCAAGAACGACTGGGAATTCAAGCAGCGCGGCAAGAGTGGGCTCTGGATCTCCGATCTGTTCCCCCACATCGCCACGGTGGCGGATGAGTTGACGATTATTAATTCCATGGTGGCCGAGTCCTCAAGCCATACCCCCGCGACCTTCCAGGAGAGTAGCGGCTTCCGGATGAACGGCTTTCCGGTGATGGGTTCGTGGGTTTCCTACGGACTGGGGAACCAGACCGATGATCTTCCTACTTACGTGGTGCTTCCGGATGCGCGGGGCATGCCCGCAGGTTCCACCAGTAATTGGACCAATGGGTTTCTTCCGGCAGTGCACCAGGGCGTGCCCTTCCGCACCAGCGGAGAAGGAGAGGCCATCACGAATCTTTTCCCTGCGCGCAAAATTGAGAAGAAAGTTGATCATGCGAGTCGGCTCCTTCTTGAGAAGATGAATGAGGCACACATGAGAGAGCATGGTGCCGAGGATGCCTTCGCTGCACGGATGGCCAGTTACGAACTGGCCGCCAACATGCAGCTCGCGGTTCCCGAGGTGACCGGAACAGAGAAGGAAACCGAGGCGACCCGGGAGATGTATGGCTTTAACAAGGACGAGACCCGGGACTTTGGGCGGAGCTGTCTGCTGGCCCGGCGGATGCTGGAGCGCGGTGTGCGGCACGTGCAGCTCTTTTCGGGAGGATCTTTTGGTTCTCCCCGGATCAACTGGGATGGTCACGAGGACATGCGGCGCAACCACGGCCGGGAGGCAGGTCGCATCGATCAGCCGGTTGCAGCTTTAATTAAGGACCTGCGCCAGCGGGGGATGCTGGATGATACTCTCGTGCTCTTTACCTCCGAGTTTGGACGGACACCCTTCACTCAGTCGGGAGCCGACCAGGTCGGTAAAGGGAGAGATCACAACCACGTAGGATTCAGTAGCTGGATGGCCGGGGGCGGGCTAAAGCCCGGGATCACCTATGGGGCCACCGACGACGTCGGCTACAAGTCGGTCGAGAAGCCGGTACCCTGGCATGATTTCCACGCCACGGTGCTGCATCTCCTCGGCATTGATCACGAGAGGCTGAGCTATTACCACAATGGGATTCAGCGTCGCCTCACCAATGTGCACGGCGAGCTGCTCAAGGGTATTCTCGCATGACCGCTCTCCGAGCTCTTCCCTGCGGATTTCTGTTTGCCCTGTCGCTTGCAGGCTGTAATGAGGCAGTAGAAGAAGAGGTGAGCGAGTTGGCCGTCTTCGAGGATCGGGGACGCACTTGGACCTACGAAGATCTTTCCATTCACGGGTGGACGATCTACCTCGAAGAGTCGATCGCCGCGGACCAGAGCATTAAAGCGCGAATCAAGGAGCAGATCACAATTGGCCTTGAGAACTTTCTCAGCGAAGTGCCGGAGGGAGCTCTCTCCTTCCTACGGACCATTCCCATCTGGGTCAGTAATGAGCCCACCTATCCATTGCGGGAGAACGAGTATGGTGTCATTCCGTTTCATCGGAGTCCGCAGTGGTTGCGGGATCACGGGCTGAACCCTCACATGGCGCCAGGTGTACATGTGATCAACCCGGAGGCGGTCTTCTTCAGGCACAAGGTTCTCGAATGGGGGCCGATGACCTTCCTCCACGAGCTGGCCCACGCCTATCAGAACGTCAGGCTCTCCCTGGAGAACGAGGTCATTCTCTTGGCATATGAGGCTGCCATGGAGGCGGGACTCTATCTGGAAGTGCCCGACCGGAAGGACAAATCTCTCAGGGTCAAAGCCTATGCCGCGACGAATCAGGAGGAGTACTTTGCCGAGTTGACCGAGGCCTACTTTGGGCAGAATGACTGGTTCCCGCATAACCGCGAGGAGCTTCGTAACTACGACCCCCGGGGCTACAAGATGATCGAAGAGGTCTGGAGCGCAGAGATGTTCCGGTGAGCAAGGCGGTATTCCGGGGTAGGAGAGAGGGCGAGCTTGTCAGGAGCCGGAGCCGGTGGTCTCATCAATCCTGATTACGATGGCTGAAGCGGAGCAAGGGGAATTGGAACAAGGGGACTTGCTGGATGGGGCTGGTTCCTTTCGTGACCGGTGCGAACTCGTCAGCTGGGCGCGCCCGTTCCACGATGTCTTCGGGGAGTGGCTGTGGGAACGGAAGGATCGTCTTCCCGGGATGCTGGTCATCGTTCCTACTGGCCAGAGTGGGCGCCGGATCCGGCAGAATCTTGCGGATCGGGGTGGCGTCCTGGCTCCCAGAGTGCGGATGCCGGGCTACCTTCTGGAATCAGGTGATAGTGCCTCCGATTCCATAGAGATTCTGGCCTGGGTGGAGCTTCTCGAGGGGGTGAGTGACTGGAGTGTCTTTTCGGAAGCGTTTCCCAATCCTCCATTGGGAGAAGGCTCGGGTTGGGCTCTTGGTCTGGCCAAGTCGCTGGTCGAGGTTCGAGTCAGTTTGCTGTCAGTGGGTTTGACCATACAGCAGGCAGCGAGCCGCATGAGAGGAACAGTGGATCATGGACGCTGGGAAGATCTGGCGGTTCTCGAGAAGGAGGTAGAGAGGTTATTGCAGAGCTGGGAACAAACGAGCCGCAGCCGGCTTGCAGCAGAGGGAACGTTTCGGTGGGACGAGGGAATCGAGGAAGTGGTCATCGCAGGGGTTCCGGATCTTCCTCCTGCCGTTGTCAGGGTTCTGGAGCGTTGTCCCCGTCGCGTCCGGGTCCTCGTGGCGGGCGATGATCGAGCGGATTTTGATGAATGGGGAAGGCCTCTGGCGCAGTGGGCGGAGCGTGAGATCGCGTGGCCGCAGGAAGGGTCCGTGACGCTTGCCTCCGATTCCCGGGATCAGGCGGAGAAAGCGGTGGCGAAGGTGGCCGAGGGTGGCAGGCCGTCTGACAAAGTGGCCATGGGTTCCGCAGACGAAGGAGTGACGCGGGAACTGGTTCGGGCCTTCGGAGAGCAGGGTTGGCCAGTCTATGACCCAGGCAGTCGCAGGGTCCCGGCGCTCGTGGGCTGGCTTTCAACGTGGCGTAGCTATCTTCTCCGGCAGGGAGTGTCTCAGGTCATGGATCTCCTGGGGTTTCCTGCGACGGGTGCTCTCGTCGGTGGGAAGAGGGCCCAGCGAGCGGTGTCTCTTTCACGACTGCGGGACCAGTATCTGGTGCGTTCCAAGGAGGATCTCGAGCGCGCTCGGGTGGAGGTCGAGAAGCAGCGCGAGAGTCTCGGCGAGGAAGAGGGAAGGGTGCACTCTGCACTCACCCGGACGCTCAGTGATATGGAGCTCTCCCTTGAGACCATGGAGAGCCTTGAGCAATCGCTCCAGCGGTTCCTGCGGGATGGCTTTCACAAGGGGATGGCGGAACTCCTGCCCTACGTTGACCCGGAAGATGAGGCAGCGGTCGCGGATTGGCTGGAAGAGACCGCGGATCTCGCCTCGGAGGTCAACCGGGGTCATGCCTTCTGGCTGGAATTTCTTCTCTCCTGCCTTGGTTCGCAGGTGGTATCTGCTTCGCAGGGCCGGGTCCTTGATGTCCACGGTTGGCTGGAGCTCTTTTACGAACCGGGAGAGCATCTCGTGGTCTGTGGCCTCAATGAAGGCAAGGTGCCGGCACACGGGAGCGGGAACGCCTGGTTGCCGGAGGCGACGCGGCGGAGGCTGGAGCTGCCGAATAAGGACTCTCTGGCGGCCCGGGATGCTTACCTGCTTTCCGCCATGCTCAAGGCGAGGGAAACGAAGGGGCATGTCGACCTGCTCCTTGGCAAAACCTCCGATCCCGGGGATGTTCTTCTGCCGTCTCGGTTGCTTT
Organism: uncultured Roseibacillus sp.; assembly: GCA_963989605.1. Taxonomy (GTDB): domain Bacteria; phylum Verrucomicrobiota; class Verrucomicrobiia; order Verrucomicrobiales; family Akkermansiaceae; genus Roseibacillus_B. The sequence continues at coordinate 14,812 of CAXEFH010000031.1, forward strand.
TGGCTGCCGGGGGCGCGGAACTTGCCAAGCGGGTGCAGAAGTTGTTTCGGAAGGATCTTGAGGTCGCCGAAGTGGCCTTCGGTGACGAGAATCTCGAGGGCTGGAAGCAGCTAGGTGGGGGCTGGCAGAAGCCCCCAGTTCATGTTCCTCAAAGTATGAGGGTGACCGCCTTCAGGGACTACCTCGAGTGCCCAGTGCGGTTTTACCTGAGCGAGATCGCGAGAATGAGGAAGCCCGACCCTGAGCGGGTGGAATGGAGTGCCACGGATTATGGGAGCGTCGCCCACGACCTTCTAGAGAAGTTCGGCCTGAGCGATGAGGCCAGAGACTTGAGCGGGAGCCATGATATCGCGGACTGGATGAACGAGGCCCTGACCCTGCTGATTGCCGACCGTTTTGGGAGTCAGCCCGCCGCGGCGATCAGGATTCAGGCCGACTCCCTGCGGGAACGGCTGGGATGGTTCGCGGAAAGGCAGGCCGGACTGCGGGATGAGGGATGGCGGATTGAGCGAGTGGAAGCGGCCTTTTCCCTGGATGTCGAGGGCATGCAGATACGGGGCTCGATTGATCGGATCGATTACAACGAGGAAAGCGGCACGAGACGGGTGCTGGATTACAAGACCAGTGCTAAGGCCACCGGGATTGCCAAAGCTCACCTGACAAAGATTACCGCGAGCACGGCGTGGCCTGAGCACCTCGTGGGTGTCGATGAGGTGGTCACCGAAATTCCTTCCGGCAGGGCGAAAACCCCGAAGCAGATTCCTCACCGTTGGCATAACCTGCAGCTGCCCCTGTATGCCCTGGGACTCGCCGCACAGTCCGTGGAGGTGGATGAGATCGGCTACTTTTCCCTCGGGGCAAGCAGGGACGCGGTGCAGGTCTCGCTCTGGCCCGGCTTTAGTGAGGAGCTGCGGGACTCCGCATTGGCCTGCGCGCAATGGGTCATTGCTCGGATTAAGGAACCGCATCTTCTGCCGCGCTCCGAGAAGGTCAAATATGAGGCCTTTGAAGAGTTGAAAACCGGAAAGGTCTTCGAGCTTCTGGATTTGTGATGACGATCAGGGACACCATTCTTGAGCCTTACCTCATGATCCGGGCCTCCGCCGGATCGGGGAAGACCTATCAGTTGTCTAATCGGATTATTGGAATGATCGGGGCCCGGGAGCAGGCCCCGGAGCGGATCATCGCCCTGACCTTCACCAGAAAGGCGGCCGGGGAATTTGCCGATGATCTCCTGCACAAATTGTCCAGGGCCGCCTTGGATGACGAGGCCGCCGCAGACCTGCAGGAGCAAGTGAATGGTGTCTTTGATGTGGAGGGTGTTTTGGCACAAGTAGTCAGGGCCCTGCCGCGTATGCAGCTGGGGACCATGGACTCCTTCTTTTCGCAGGTGGTGCGGGGCTTTCAGTCTGAGTTTGGATTGAGTGGAGGGGACTTCGAGTTGATCGAGGGTCCCCAGCTCGAAATGGCGATGAAGGAGATCGTAAGGGAGGCGCTCTCGGATGTCCTCGCCGAGGGAAGCGGGGAGGAGTTCGTGCATGCTTTCCGGAGGGCCACCAAGGGCGGGGAAAGCGGCCGGGTGGCGGACAGCCTGGAGGAGTTTGTCCGGCTCTGGCATGGTCTCTGGAAGGCTGGAGGTGACGAGGTCAGCAGGATGGCACGCTTTGGTGGGCGGGGTCACCTGGGCGGACAGCAGCTCCCCGAGATCGGGCAGTGGGAGCAGGAGAAGCATCGCCTCGTCAGCGCCATGCGGGTGGAGGTTGAAGCGATGGGCGAGGATTACTGGCCCGACAAGAGGCAGAAAAAGGCACTGCTCAAGCTCTGCGAGACGATGGAAGAGCATACCGTGGGCAGCGGGGTGCTGAAGAAGGGAAATAGTGGGTTGTTTCCTCAGATTCTGAAGTGGATCCAGGAGGGAGGTCCTCCGGTGTTCAGTCACTACAAGGAGTTTGAGCTTAGTCAGGGCCTTGCGGACTGCCTGCAGGAGGCGGTGGAGCTGGTGGCCCAGTGCGAGACCGCGGCAGCTATCGAACGGACCGAGGGGATCGGACATCTCATCAAACGAGTGCATGCCCTCTACGATCAGCGGATCAAAAGTCGGGCTCTGTTGAGCTTTGATGACGTGAAGATCCTGATGGGAGCGTGGCAGACCGATGAGGGAGCGCGCGTGCAGCGTGAGTTGGTCGATTACCGACTGGATGGCACCTTTGATCACTGGTTCCTCGATGAGTTTCAGGACACCAGTCGGGAGCAGTGGGATGGATTAAAGCCTCTCCTTGATGAAGTCTCTACCGACACGGAGGGAACCCGGAGCCTCTTCATTATTGGAGATACCAAGCAGGCGATCTATGGGTGGCGTGGGGGCGAAGTGGGTCTCTTTGAGCAAGCCCGGCAGAGGTTCCAGATGGAATCCCTGCCCATGGACCAGTCCTACCGCTCCTGTGGCGCGGTCTTGAAGCTGGTCAATGCGGTCTGCTGCAACCACGAGATGATCGGCCAGTTGTTCGGGCCGTCCGTGGAGGGGCGGTGGGACTGTAACGAGCACACGCCCGCGAATGAGAAGAAGACCGGGGAGGCCGGCGTCGAGGTAGTGCCCGCTGATGAAATGCTGGAATTCCTCACCCAGCGCCTCGGTGCGTTGGACATTGGAAACAGGAAACTGAGTTGCGGAATCCTCGTGCGAACCCGTAAGGAACTTCAAGCAGTAGCGGATCACCTTCGTCTCAATGGATTTGACGTGATTGAGGACGGGCGCCGTAAGCCCATGGAGGACAATCCGATCGGAGTGGCCCTCGGCGCCCTTATCGACTGGTTGGCTGATCCCGCGGATCGGTATGCGATGCAGTTGGTGGGGATGTCACCGCTCGAAGGAGTTCTCCAAGCGAGGTTTGAGGATGGCGAGATCGAGGGGGTCAGCTGGAAACGCTGGGAAACTCTGCTGGAGCAGGCCCACACCGAGGGTTTTGCGGGCATGATTCGGAAGGTGCTGAAGCCGCTCCTCGGGGAGATGCCGGCCTTCGGGAAACGCCGGGCCGAGGACATTCTGCTGGCCCTTGAAAATTATGACCGCTCCGGGTCCCGGACGGCTCGCGGAGCAAGGGATTGGCTGGCGGCTCTTGAGATCGCCCAACCTCCCAGCGATGGCTCGATCCAGGTCATGACCATCCACTCCTCGAAGGGCCTCGGCTTCGACGTGGTCATGCTGCCGATGTTCAATAACGACCAAATTCCCGCCCGGAACCGCTACAGCGTGGCGCAAAGCCCGGAAGGCTGGATCCTGCAGGCGCCTGCGTCCTGGGTCCGGGACCTGACCCCGGATCTGCGGGATCTTGAGACCGGGTGGGTGGAAGAGCAGCGCTATGAGGCCCTCTGCCTGCTCTATGTCGCCCTGACGCGGGCCAAGAGGTCGCTGAATGTTTTTCTACCCGAGGAACCAACGAGCAGGACCCCCGCGGAGGCGGAGAGCTGGGCCTCTCCCGCAAACCTGATCCGACAGAGTATCCCCGAGGAGGGGTTCTATGAGGGAGATCGTGCCTGGGTAGAAGAGATCGAGCCGAGGAAGAAGGCCCCGGTGAGCAAGGTCACGCTCGGAGACAGCGTTCCTCTATGTGAGCGCTCTAATCCCTCCGGGACCAAGGGTGCGATCAGCGGGAGCTCGGGTGGGAGCGCTGGAAAGAAGATTGGGAGCGAGGTGCACGCCTTGTTCGAGGAGATCGGATGGCTGGAAGCTGGCAAGATCCCAAGGATGCCGAGAAGTCGGGCTGGGATGATCGTGGAGGAAAGCTTGGCGGATGCTGGGATTCATGCCCTGTTTGAAGAGGGTGAGGAGAAGACCGAATTGCACCGCGAGCAGGCGCTAGAGGTCATGCAGGATGGCAAGTGGCTGTCGGGCATCGTAGACCGGATGCACCTGCGCCGGGGAGGCGGCGGTGAAATCGAGGGGCTCACGGTCATCGATTTCAAGACCGATGCGGCTTCGGCCGAAGAGATCAGGGAGCGGTATGCCGGGCAGATGGAATGCTACCGGAGAGCCCTGGGATCAATCTTTGGAGTGGAAGAAGCGCAGATCCAGTGTCTGGTGGTAGCCACTAGTCATAAGGCCCTTATCGATCTTTCATCCTGAGAAGCCCATAGAGAGCTGGACCCGTGTAACCTTATAGCCAATCCACCATCATGAACGTAGAAGCAGTCAAATACATCATCTGGGCCGCGGATGCCGAACGCTGCGCGAAGTTCTACGTCGAGGTGCTTGGTGGGGAGGTGATTCGACCTGTCTCTTATACACATCTCCGAGCCCACGAGACAGGCAGAAATCTCGTATGCCGGCGTGGGGGTGAA
>CAXEFH010000032.1:0-19008 GCA_963989605.1 uncultured Roseibacillus sp.
GGCGACCACCGAGATCTACACCTCTCTATTCGTCGGCAGCGTCAGATGTGTATAAGAGACAGTCCACCACCTGCGCCCGCGTCTCCACCACCTGCGCCCGCGTCTCCACCACCTGAGCCAGCGGTATCCTCAGGGCAGGACCAGTTGCCATCTGCAGTGCCGGTGAGGCCTCTTCAGGCCAAAATCATACCTCCAGAGCCCGGTGATCCTGCCTACGAGTATTTTCAAAATGTAGCTGAGTCCTACGGACAGCAGCACGGGGGGGATCCGACCGCGGGAATCCTGCAGGGTCAGGCCCCTCCCCAGAGGCTGCGGTCTGCAAGGCAGGGCACCTCTGGGTTCTTTATAGGTATTGTGGTTGTGCTGTTGTTAGGAATCGGCGGGGCGCTTTTCTTCGGCTTGAACCGTCAGAGTCCTGAACCACCGGAGGGAGCTGGCGTCATTGCAAAGGTAGAATTCCTGCGTGGAGAGGCGGTTCTCTTGCGTGAAGCCGGGAGACAGCGTCGCCTTGAGGATGGTTTTGAGTTAAAGGACGGGGATGTCATTACGGTTCGCGAGGGTTTTCTTCGGGTGGCCTATGTTGAAGAAAAAACATATCTTCATCTTCAGTCTGGAAGTGAAGTTACGCTTGGACTTAAGAAGAGTGGCAAGCAGCTAAGAATAGGTCGGGGTGTCGTAGACTTGGATGTTGCGCCACAACCAGCGGGTGAACCTATGGTGGTCCGGGGAGCCAACGCGACAGTAACCGTCAAGAGCGCGAGAGCAACAGTGCGTAGTCTGGGGCAGGAGACTATGGTCGAAGTAGCGGAAGGGTCTACTCATGTTGTTCGCTTGAGAGATGGCGTTACCCTGCAGGTTGGTGCGGGAGAATGGACAAGCGTTAACGAGCAGGCTTTACCCCAGGTTTGGGGGTTCCTTGCCGGGGTGAACCTGAATGGTGGCGAAGTAGCCGTAAACGGCGGAACCTGGCTGTCCTATGCCAAGGCGCAGTCGGAAGGGTTCAAGGTCGGGATAGAGGGCAAGGAGGGCGCCGTTCAGACAATGATTTCAACGCAGCAGCCGCTTGGTCATGCTCCGGGAGCTGGGTTACAGGGCATGCTTAGGAGTAAGGTCTCCGTCAAAAATGCTGCGATGTCGATCAGATGGCCCCGGGAGAATGGACGCTATCAGGTTTTCGTGTGGATGATGGAGGATGAGGGGAACTCCGCACGGTCGCTTCGGCTGAACGTCGAGAACAAGAAGGTCGCGGAGGAACTGGGCAGAAAACAGACCCTCGGAACCTGGAATCGATTCGGTCCCTATTCGGCGGAAATTAAGGATGGCCACCTTGATCTGCTTCTCAGCGCAGACTCCAAATTCCAGATCAAGAATCCTCATCTGGCAGGAATTGCGGTCTACGCTGTGGCCGGGACTGAGACAACTGTCCGACAGGAGAGCAAGAGGGGAGTGGGCGTACTCGAAGTTGATTCTGGCTTTGCGGGGGAGAATCTGGCCACGGAACCAACCTTGCCGGAATGACGGGCCGGCTCATTGCCGTTGCCGTGGGATGAGGTTGGTTACGAGGGCTGTGCCAAGAAGTGATACGGCCATCCCGAGGATCATACGAGCGGTGATCTCCTCTTGAAGGAAGAGGGAGCCCCATAAAATGCCGAATACCGGGATTACGAATGTCACGGTGGTGGCAGCTGTGGCCCCATTTCGTTTCAGGAGGTCGAAGAAGAGAATGAAGGCAAAGGCCGTGCAGAGGAGGCCAAGAGCTAATGCGCTGAGTACGGTTCCAGCCGCGGGTGCCTGCGGAGGAGCAAAAAGAAAGACGAACGGGAGGAGCGTTAGGGTGGACGCCAGAAGGCTTCCGGCTGATATCACGAGGGGAGAGACCCCGGCTAGCCTGATCCGGGCGTAGTGTCCAGCATAGGCGTAACAGCAGGTAGCACAGAGTACCGCGAGAATTGGCCACCCTACTCCGTTTTTCGCAAAGTCGAGTTGATTCCCAGTCAGGATAGCAATGCCCGAGAGGCCCGTTGCAAGGCCAAGGACCTGAAAACTGGAGAGAGGGATACGGAGCCAGCAGAGGCCGATGAGAGCGGTGCAGATCGGGGTGGTGGCATTCAGAAGAGAGGTGAATCCGGCCTCGAGATGGAGAGAAGCCCAGCAGAGCAGAGAAAAGGGCACGGCGGAGTTGAAAAGTCCTAAAGTGAGCAGAGCACGCTTGTGTGTGCGAAGCGCAGTGCGGTGTTCTGCTCGCAGGAGCAGAGGAGTCAGAGCGAGAGCAGCGATGCCAATGCGGGTGAAAGTGGTGAGAAAGGCTCCAAGGTCGGGAGCAGTGATCCGCATGAAGAGAAAGGACGCTCCCCAGATCGAAGACAGGAGAAGCAGCCTGATGATATCGCTCGGGCTCACGTGTTCGCCATCGAATTTCCCAAGAGGGTGTTGGGTTGAAGCGCAGGCAGGAGTGTCCGAAGTGCGCCATCCAGCCGCAAGCAGAGCAGGATCGAAATTCCTAAGAGAGCTTGAGAGGGCCGTCCTGACTCTGAGTCCTGTTGCCGAAGTGCTCTAGCTTATGGCCGAAGGAATGCGCCAGGGAGATCAGGAGGCGGTTGTGAGGTTGACCACCAAAATTGTGGGACATACCCATTTTGAAGTCAGATCCACCCCCGAGCAGAACGAAGGGAATGTCGTTCTGGCTGTGGGAGTTTCCCTTACCCAGTTCATTGGTCCACAGGATGGTAGTGTGATCAAGCATCGTGCCCTCGGCACCGGGTTCGGGCAGGCTGTCCAGTTTTGAAGCCAGATAGGCAATTTCTCCTGCGAACCATTTGTTAATCCGCAGAAGCTTTTCCTGCGCGTTTTCGTTTTTATCGGGTTCGTGGGAAAGGCTGTGGTGCCCTTCTTCAATATCAAGCCACCGCATGCGTGCCTGTCCGACCGACCGCATGTACTGAAGGCTTGCGACTCTGCACATGTCATTCGCGAGCGAATTGACAAGAAGGTCAATTTGCATCCGGCTGATCTCCGGCGTGTTGTCGTTGACCAGCTCGATATTGGGATCCAGCTCGGGTTCGGCGTGGACAAGGTCACTCTGGTTTCCGGCCGCCTTTAGCTCGCTCTCCATCGCGCGCACAAGCTCAAGATGATCCGTGAGTCTCTGCTGGTCTTCACTGCTGATTTTTGCGGAGACCTTTCGGAGGTCTTCCCCGACGTCATCAAGCAGACCGGCAAGGGTGGTCCGGTCCTTGCTCTGCCCGTAGAGCCGGTTGAGCATCTGGTAGGGGTCATCGACGGGAGCCACGGGCTTGTTAGATCCGGCGTAGACCATCCGGGTCCAGTTGTCGGCACGAGCGGGCACTGCAACTCCGAACTCGAGGGATCCGAAACGGGTGCGGGTCGCGGGATTGTTCTGGAGGAAGTTCCGGATTTCCTGATCGATCGAGATCCCGCTCGCCCAACCGGCTGGAGAGTCTGATCCTCCCTGAATATTTCCGGGCAGCAACTCAATGCCGGTGAGCAGACAGCTCATGCCCCGCTGGTGTCCATCGCCATCTCCACGAATCTTGTTGTTCAGGCCCTTGAGCATGAGCATGCGGTCCTTGAAGGGAGCGAGCGGCTGCAGGATGGACTTGAGGTCCTCCAACGGGCCGGGAGAATCCTGCCAGAATTGAGGAGGAAGAGTTCCGTTGGGCGAAAATACGATGATCAGGCGCTGCCGGCGGGTCTGGCTCTGCGCCGCTTGCAGACTGGGTAGGCCGGTAACAAAAGGCAGTGAGGCACCCGAGAGACCGAGGTCCCTGAGAAAGGTGCGGCGATTGCGTGGGATTGTCATTGGGCCGGGTTGAATCCTTTATTTGGCGGCGAGCGGCTTGTTCTTAGCCTCGTGGCTCACTACCACCTGCGTTAATTCTACGAGCAAACTCCTGATATTGTAACCAGATTTTGCGAATTTCGTATACAGGGTGGCCTTTGTGTCTGGCCCGTAGGCGTTGATGGATTGCTTGGTAAAATGGTGAAAAAGGTGGGTAATGAACGCCTCATGGGCCAAGCGGCTTCCTGCAGCCATGGTCGCGATGTCATGGATGTTGGCGATCGGAACCTCACTTTCATCCTCGTTGACGTAGCGGGTGGACGTGTCGACGGACTTGCTGTTGTCCTCGAGGCGATGGCGGCCAACCGCATCAAAGCTCTCAAGACTGAATCCCACAGGGTTGATGACCCGGTGACATTCCATGCATGAGGCCGCCTTGGTGAGCTGGGTAATCTTTTCGCGCATGGTCAGAGATGAATCGAACTCGTCGTCATTGAATGACACTGCCTCGACCGGGGGCTTGAGAAGGCGGCCGAGGATGTTTCGGCTGATGAATACACCCCGGTGAATAGGCGAGGTGTTGTCGTGATAGGCGTGAGCGGCGAGCAGGAACGGGTGGGTGAGAATTCCCGAGTTAGGCCTGCCCCGGAGGGTGACCTTTCGCAACGTGTTACCCTGCAAGGGCTCAGCTCCATAAAAACTGGCAAGACGCTCATTGAGGAACAGATGTTCATTGAGCAGGAGATCGCGGTAGTCGGAGCGATCACTCCAGACCACCTCATCGACAAAATGCTCAAGTGACCGTCGGAGGTCCATTACGAGGCGTTCGTCGAAACCGGGAAAAAGACTGGGGTCCTTCCGGAGGTCGTGCTGTCCGTCGAGAGCCAGCCATTGCCGGAAGAATCCCCGCATTTTTCTCCTCGTTTTATTGTTGAGAACCATGCGCTGAATCTGAGCGGTAATCTGCTCCGGGCTCTGGAGTGTGCCCTTCTCTGCGGCGTGCAGGAGCTTCTTGTCAGGGAGCCCATCCCAGAGCATCAGTGCCAGGCGCGAGGCCACTGTGTAGCTGTCTGGGCGGCCGCCGTTGTCGGCGAGGCCCGGGTAGAGAAAGTAAGGAGAGGTCAGGACCAGCAGCATGGAATGCCTGAGGGCGACCATCGGATCGGATTGGGTGTCGAAGCGGCGGTCGACGAAAGTCTCCTGCTGCTGAGCATCGAGAGGTCTCCTGAAAGCCCGGGATGCGAATTGCTGAGCGTAGGAGCGTAGAAGCGCGGGGTCCTTGCGCTGCTCCTTGCTCAGTCCTGAAACGCCACCAAGATGGGTGATGAGATGGTTGACCAGCTCAACTGCAGCGTAGGTGGTGGCCTGCTGCCATTCCTTTGAGACCCCGGATCCTCGTTCATACCCGAGGCTTCGGTCGTCCGGGGGAAATTTGGATCCAACCACTGTGACGGTGTCCAGGACCTCAGGCATGAGGTAGTCATTCGGGATGGGCTCCCAGACTCCGCCCGGGGGCTTCCAGTCAAGATGTAGGGATGCCAACTTCTCCTTGTAAGTGAAGTAGCGGAGGTAGACCGGATAGCCACGACCGCCGAGAAGGAACTTGGTCCCGGTCTTCTCCTGCAATTCATTCCTCGTGCTCACGTAGGCATCGATAAAGGAGTTCTTGTCATCATCCCCTCGGAAGGAGTTCAGCAGAAACAGGGCGCTGTTGTGGGTTCTCACCCGGAACTGGTAGAGGCCCGTTTCCGGGACAAGAAGGGAGCCCGACCAGCGGACGGAAAAACCCGATTGGTTGATTTTTTCGGCTGGAACGCCGGTTTCCCAGTTGAAGTCGATGGTAGGATCGATCCGTTCAAGGACGTGTTCCTTCTCCTTGTTCATCTTTTCGACGTTGAAGTAGCGTCCCCGCAGTCCCCTTTCGGGCACGAATGTCTGGGGGCGTTTGAAGGACTCAATGAGGTCCGCTGCAGATTGCCTGTATTGCTCGTTCGTCAGCCGAAGGAGTTCAATCCGGGGGGGGCGATTGCGAAGCTGCGCTGCCGGGCCGTAAAATTCCTCGAAGATATACTGGGCCACCGCATCGGCGTCATCATCAATGACCTCGTCCTCCTTCTCCTCCGGCATGGACCGGTGAATATATCGGGAGAGAGACTCTACCGACTTACGGCCCCACAGAGGCTCATCATACGCATCTTCCGTCCCCTGACCCTTGTCCCCGTGGCAGGAGGCGCAGTGATTCAGGTAGATCTTCCTGCCGTCGGGCTGTCCGAGAGCGCTTCCCATTATCAGGAGGGCTATCAGAAAAAAACCGAGGAGGGGCAATTGCATGGGTGTTGTCTGGATACGCCGTGGCGAGCAGGATATTACGCCTGATGTCTTGGAAACTATACCCCACAAGCGCGATCATTGAACTCCCTTCTCGCCAGAATCCGGCGGAGCGGATCACAAGCCTCGAGAGATTCAGGACCGCATAATTACGGCATTATTTACTTAGTTTGAGCGGATATCGCTTGCTTGGGGTTCGATCAGCGAGAAAGGCTTGTTCCAGCCTTTTCAGGACCAATGGGTGCTCCGAGGCGAGATCTGTGGTCTCCGCGGGGTCCTGGTCGAGATCATAGAGTTCCCATTCCGCAGGCTTTTTCGTGCGAATTTTTTGACGCACGGCCTTCCACTTACCCTCCATGACCGCAAGCTGTCCGCGGTATCCGTGAAACTCCCAGACCATTGGTTTGCGGCGGACAAAGGACACCCGTGGCCCCACGTTGCATATCACCGGCCGCAGGTTTTCGCCATCGAGGCCCGCGGGGCGCGGGGCTCCCGCGATATCGCAGATGAAGGGAAACCAGTCGGGAAAATAGGAAGGGGTATTGTCGGTGGTTCCCGGGCGGGTCATTCCCGGGTAGCGCACAATGCATGGCACCCTTATTCCGCCCTCATAGACGCTCCCCTTGAATCCCCGAAGACCGGCCGTGGAATTGAAAAATTCAGCATCGACACCGCCCACGCCGAATTTTGGGTCTCTGGAAGGGTGGGTAGTGCCGTTGTCCGAGGTGAAGATGACGATAGTCCTCTCGGCGAGCCCATGCTGCTCGAGTCGCTTGAGGATTGCCCCAACGTGCTCATCGAGGTCTGAGATCATCGCTGCATAGCCTGCCCGGGGGCGGGGATGGGGAAGGTATCCATTCTGCCCTCGATAGGGACCTTTTTCTGCGTCCCATTCCTTCGGATAGCGATCGACCCACTCTGCCGGAGGGTGCATGGCCACGTGAGGTTCAACAAACGGGCAGTAAAGAAAGAATGGATTCTCCTTCTGAGCTTCGATGAATTCAAGGGCCTCCTCAAGAATCCGATCCGGGGCATATGTTGTGGCCCGGTAATCGCCGGCAACGATGGCGCCCTCGGGTTTGCGGAGGTGTCCGGGAATCGGATTACTATTGATAGGATCGATGCCCTCGTCGTCATCAAGAAACGGAGGAAAGAAAGAGTGGGCGTTTCGCTGGCAGTTGTAGCCATAGAAGCGGTCGAACCCCTGGCGGATCGGGGAGCCGGAGGTGTCGGTAGGCCCGAGGCCCCATTTCCCGAATCCTCCTGTCGCATAGCCCTTCGCCCGGAGGGCCTCGGCGATGGTGACAACCTCCGCGCTGATCGGCCACTGGCCGGGAAACGCCCTTCCATTGCCGGAGTCTCCGTTATTGCGAATTTCAGCGTGGCCGAGATGACGGCCGGTCATGAGGACACAACGGGCAGGGGCGCAAACCGGAGCTCCGGTGTAGTGTCGGAGGAATCTGATCCCCTCACCGGCAAGTCGGTCAATATTCGGGGTTTTTATTTTCGTCTGACCGTAGCACCCGAGCTCGCCCCATCCGAGGTCATCGGCGAGGATGAAAACGATGTTGGGCCCAGAGTTGTCAGTCCCGGCCGCGGATATCTTCGCAGTTGACAGAGGGAGAGCGGAGAGAGCGAAGAGTTTGAAGAAAAGACGAATCTTCATGGAGGGATGATGGTGGGATGGATGAGAGGTGGAGAACGGGGTCGCCTTGTCTGCGGAGGGCTAGTTTTTCTTACGCTTTTTGCTTCTATTGAAATTGGCCTTGCGGGTGTGGGCTATTTCCTCAGTAGCGGCACCCTTGTCTCCCTGCGATTTCATCCAGCGATCCAGCTGGGTTGAGAGCTCTTTCCGAACCCCGGTGAGATCCTCGTCCTCGATAAGATTGACAAGGCAATGGGGATCCTGCTTGACGTCATACAGCTCCTCGGCAGGCCGGCGCTGGTATTTCGCGACCATTGCACGGGCATGAGCGTCCCCCTGAAGAGCTTTTTCCTGCCAGCTGACCCAGAAGTTGGCTTTTCCATCTCCCCCCTTGCGGGTGACCGCATTGGTAAAGGTGGCTTCCGGGTGAAGATTCCGGATGTAACGGTAGCGCGCATTGCCGCAGCTCCGGATTCCAAAAGCCTCGGTGCCGTTGATAATGCCCCGGGTGGTCTGCAAGCCGAAGGTATACTTCTTGTGCTCCTTGGAAGCGCCGCGGAGAACGGGAAGGAAGGATTTGCCATCGAGGTCCCGGGGAGTTGCGCCAGCGGCCTCGAGGAAGGTCGGGACGAGGTCCACATACTCAACTAGTGCGTCCGTGGAGGTGCCCGGTTTCACTTTCTCAGGCCATCGGGCGATCATTCCGGAGGCCAGGCCCAGTTCGAAGCAGGTCCATTTCGCAAAGGGAAAAGCGGAGCCCTGCTCGGACACCACTATGACGAGCGTGTTGTCTCGGAGGCCGAAGTCATCGAGGAGTGAGAGCAGGGCTCCACACTGCCAGTCGTAGTAGGTAATTTCGGCGAGGTACTTCGAGTAGGAGGCCCTCGTTGCGGGAGTGTCAACCCACGAGGGGGGTAGTTTCAGTGACTCGGGGGGATACGCAGAGGCATCTCCCATGGTGTAAGGGGAGTGAGGCTCGTTGGAGCAGGCAACCAGACAGAAGGGAGTGTCCGAGCTCCGGCACTCGGCGATGAACTTCTTCAGGTTTGGGAAAAAGGGGCGAGTTTCAGGCGTGTTGGTGCTGAAATCATTGGAATATTCAAAAGGGAAGGACTCCCTCGGGGAAATATGACCCTTTCCGCTAAGGGCTACCCGGTAACCGGAATCTCCCAGATAGTGAGCAATCGATTTTGTTCCCGGATAAACGCGGGTGTGATTTGGCCATGCTCCCGAACGAACCGGGTAGAGTCCGGTGTATATGTTATGCCGGGTCGGAGAGCACATTGGCGCGGTCTGGAAACAGCGGTTGAAAGTTAGGCCCTCCTTCGCGAGCTTGTTCAGGGTTGGCGTTCTGGCCTGGCCCCCATACACCTCCATGTCGAGGTAGGTGCAGTCGTCTGCGATCATCAGTACAATGTTCGGTTGTTCTTCTCCGCAGGACCCGGGCGAAAAGGCACCAAGCGCGAGAGTGCCGAGAAGGACCGAGGCAAGTGCGGGTGGAACGGGTCGGCGGGATGGCAGGATCTTCACGCTGGGATGCTAGGGACGAGAGACCTCTTGTCGATGGAGAACGGGGGGGTAATCAGGGCCGGCCGCAAGAACTTGAGAAGGGGAAATGTTTCACCCTTTGTCGGTAAGCCTGCGGGACTCCGGGCGGATTCGTCAGGAGATGATATCGGTGGCGACTTCTCCGTAGACATCAGTCAGGCGAAAGTCCCTGCCATTGTGCTGGTAGGTAAGCTTTCTATGATCGATGCCGAGAAGGTGCAAAATGGTTGCGTGCAGGTCGTGGACGGTGCATCGGTTCTCGATCGCGTGGTAACCGAACTCATCCGTACGGCCGTAGCGGAATCCACCTCGTACTCCCGCGCCCGCCATCCACATCGTGAACCCGTCAGGATGATGATCCCGGCCGACAGGCCCGTTGCCCTGCTGAGTAGTAGGGGTGCGGCCAAATTCGCCTCCCCAGAGGACCAGAGTGTCCTCCAGCAGCCCCCGGGCCTTGAGGTCGAGAATGAGTCCGGTAATGGGTTTGTCGATCTGGCCGACATTGAGCGAGTGCCCTTTCTCGAGGTGGGAGTGCTGGTCCCATTGTTCATTGTTAAATTTAAGCGAATGCGCGTGACTCACCTGAATGAAGCGCACACCCCGCTCCGCGAGGCGCCTTGCCATGATGCACTCCCGGGCAAAGTTCTCCGTCTTGGGGTCATCCATGCCATAGAGCTTTCTGGTTGCCTCGGTCTCGCCGGAGAGGGCAGTTGCCTCCGGTGCTGCCATTTGCATGCGGAAGGCCAACTCGAAACTTTTCATCCGGTCCTCAAGGAGGGTCCCGGCTTGGCCTCCAGCGGATTGGCGTTCATGCATGCGCCGCAGAAAGCCGAGTTGAAGGGCCTGCTTCTGGTGGCTGATGCTCCCGTTGGTCATGTAATGAAACTGTGCATTTTTTGCCGGGGTATTTGGATAGCCGGGGGTCCCCAGAGGAACCCCGCCGAATTCGGCAGGAAGAAAGGCAGGTCCGAAGTTGTCAGATCCTCCATGCAGGGAAGTCGGGCAGATCGTGACGAAACCGGGGAGATTGTTGTTGTCGCTGCCCAGGCCATAGTTAATCCACGCACCCATGCTGGGCCGGAGGAGGGCTTCATCCCCTGTATGCATTTTCATGCACGCACCTCCGTGGGACACGTTTGTCTCACACAGTGAATGGACCATGCAGAGTTCGTCGGCAACCTCTGGCAGGTGTTGCCAGAGTTCGGACATCCAGTGGCCGCAGTTTCCGACCTGCCTGAGCGGCCATGGAGGTTTCAGCAGGTTGCCACGCTTGGCAAACTGGACCTTGCGCTCCGGGAATGGGAGCGGTTTCCCGTTGAATTTCTCCAGGCTGGGCTTGTAGTCAAAAAGGTCCACATGCGAGGGCCCGCCGTGCATGAAGAGGAAAATAACCCGGCGCGCCCGGGCGGGAAAGAGGGTCTGGGGCCGAAGCTGGGCTGCTCCCCGGGATTGCTCCGAAAGTAGAGTGCTGAGAGCCAGTCCCCCAAAGCCGAGAGCCATCTGGCCGAGGGCGGCCCGGCGCGGTAGCAGGTCTGCAGCAGGTATTTTGGTGCTCATCGCAGATAAAGGAAATCGTTTGAGATGAGAAGCGTGTGACAGAGCAGAGCCCAGGCACGGGAATCATTTTCGCCGCTCTGCCTGAGGAAGGTCATGGCGTCCGTCCGCTCGTCCTCGCTAACCGGCCGGGAAAACAGACGCAGATACAGTTCCTGCAGAGGATCTTCGTAGGAACTGATCTGTTCGGCGATGACCGCTGATTGGTCGATAAGGAATGGGCTATTCAACATGAGCAGAGCCTGGGTTGCTACCGTGCTGCTACCACGCCTTCCGGTGGGCGTGGTTGGATTCGGGAAATCCAGGAGGCTCAGGAAGTCGTAGACGTGACTACGAACCACGGGGAGATAAATACTGCGGTGACGATATTCTTCATAAATGTGTCTGTTTTTGACGATGTCAGCTGGGGACGGGTCCTGTGCCTTGACTGCTGGGGGAGGTCCCTCGGGAGCCTTCCGCGCGAGTGCTCCGGAGACGGCCAGCACGGCGTCGCGGAACACCTCCGCTTCCATCCGGAGTGGTTTTCGGCCATTCTTTCCGATGGAGACCTGATAGGTGTTTGAAAGCATGATGTGACGGTGAAGCTTCTTGAGTGACCATCCGTTTCGCAGGAACGAATGCGTCAGATAGTCGAGAAGGGGCTGGTTCTCCGGGTTGCTTCCGGTGGTTCCGAAGTTGTCCGGTGTGGAGACAAGACCTTCACCGAAGAACCAATGCCATACCCGGTTGACCATGACTCTCGCGGTCAGTGGATGTGCGGGTGACGTCATCCATTCCGCAAGTTCGAGGCGGCCGCTTTGCGTGGTTATTTTTCCGGGGTAGGCGGGCGCTCCGATGGCGGTGAGGAAGCCGCGAGGGACTGTTTCCCCGAGTTCATTTGGATTTCCTCTGACGTTGATGCGGGCATCAGCAATCTCTCCCTCCCTCACAGCCATAGCCTTGGGAAGGTCCTCTTTTTCTTTCTTATCAAGGTCCGATACCTCGGCCCGAAGAGCTTTTATTTTCTCAAGGAGGGCACCCATTTTTTTGGGATCCCGCACCGGCGTGAGCCTGATCTTGTCGAGGTGCGACATCATCGGTTCAGACTCAAGGCGCAGAACCCGCTTGCCTTTCTGAAGGTGCAGCATTCCTTCAAGATGCCATCTTTGGTCAGAGGGCATCCACCCGCCTGTGACCCGGGAGATCGCATCGTGTATTTCCACGGTGCCGTCGATCAATACACGGCCGGGACGGGAAGAAGCGGCAGCGTAGCGCAGGGCGAGTTGGTAGGCTCCCGGTTGGGGGATTTCGACATCGTATTCCGCGTAGTTACGCTGGGCGCCCGGGTCCGAGATGATTCCAATTCCCGCTCCATACTGTTCTTGGTCGACGACGATATTGCCACGATCAAGGTTCTCGGCTTCCCATTCAATGGTTCCTTTCGTGTCTCCGAGGCCCTTCAGGGACCTCTCGGACAGGTCGATTTTCTCTTTCAGAAGTTCAGTTTGGGCGCCGCGCGCTTTCCGGGCCTCGATTACCTGAGGAGTGACTAACTCCCGGTCCTCGATTGCCGTGCTGTGAAAGATGCCGGCAAGAGCATAGTAATCCCGCTCTGAGATGGGATCAAACTTGTGATCGTGACACCGTGCGCAACCCAGGGAGAGCCCAAGAAAGACCCGACCCATCGTATCGATCTGCTCGTCGACGATGTCAGCGCGCTTCTTTAGTGGATCCTTCTCGGCAAGAATTTTCGTTCCGATGGCGAGAAAGCCGGTGGCTGCAATGCTTGTCGCCCGCGTTGGAGTCATGATGTCCCCTGACAACTGCTCGCGAACGAACTGGTCGTAGGGCATGTCTTGGTTGAAGGCGTTGATGACCCAGTTGCGATAACGCCAGGCGAAGGGATAGGCGTGATTTTCGTCACCGCCGTTGGAATCACCGTAGCGCGCGAGGTCAAGCCAGTGCCGCCCCCAGCGTTCACCGTAGTGAGGCGAGGCGAGGAGGTGATCGATCACTTTTTCCCATGAATCAGCAGACTGGTCGTTCACGAATGCCTCAACCTCGGCAGGAGTGGGTGGGAGACCAATCAGGTCAAAGTAAGCGCGGCGTATGAGACTATGTCGGGTGGCGCGTGGGATTGCCGCGATGGCCTCCTGGTCACTGTGTGACAGGGTCAAGCGGTCAAGATCATTCCGGATCCACTCTTCATGAATGACTTCCGGCAGAGGTGTGGGCAGTAATTGCTGGAAGGCCCAATGACCGCGCTCTCCCCCATGGGCGGATAGCGCGGCCACGATGAGAGCTGGCAGGGCCGGCCGGCAGGCGATGTGACACAGGTTGATGGTCCTTTCCCTTATCACAGATTCGCAAATCCGGGAAAGCGGGATTGCAGATTTCTAAGTTCGCTTTGGAGGCGGGTATTGAATTGTTAGAGAAGCGGGGTATCTCACCGCAGGTGGACTGACCTATCTGGCAGCCTCCCTGAGCTCCTTCCAACGGGTCCGCATCTCCGCTAGTCTCTTCCGGTGGGAGGGCATTCCCGCGAGGTTCTGACGTTCCATTGGGTCGGACTGGAGGTCGTAAAGCTCCTCGATCCCGGGCTTCGGAGCCAGCCAGTGAATGTATTTCCAGCGCTCACCACGGACGGCCTCAGATTCCGGAATCCGGGTGGGGATGAAATGGTGCTCATAAAAGAAATCATTCCGCCACCCTTTCGATTGGCCTGAAAGAAGAGGCAGGAGGGAGCGTCCCTGCATCTGATCGGGAGCCCGTATTCCTCCGTAGGAAAGGATGGTAGGCGCAAGATCGATGTTGAGCGCCAGTTTATCGAGGGAGTGTGTTGTCTTGCGCTGATCACGAGGGTCATGAATGACAAGAGGAATCCGGATCGATTCCTCATGGGCAAACCATTTTCCGGCAAGCCCTCTTTCCCCAAGGTAGAACCCGTGGTCAGAGGTGAAGATGATCACTGTATTTTCGGCCATGCCATGTTGCCTGAGGGCCTCTCTCATGCGGCCTACTTCGCGGTCCACCCCGAAGAGAAGTCGGTAGTAGTCTTTTACCGTCTCCTGATAGAGCGTTGGGGAAAAACGAATTTCCCAGCGCCGTCGGGATTCTGAATTTTTCAGGGGTTCATGCAGGGACTGGAAGATTGCAGGCTCAGAGAGCGGTGCTGGCGGAATTGTAATCCCGGAGAACATGTTTTCGTCACGCGCGTCGGGCGGGAACTGTCGTTTTGCCCCATCCTGGCAGTGGACGGCCTTGAAGCTGACCGAGAGGCACCATGGCTTGTCCGCTGGGACGGTCCGCAGGAATTCAAGGGATTGATCTCCCTGCAGGGCGGTCAGGTGCTGGTTGTTAGGGCGTTTCGGATCAAGAAATCTCCCCTGGCCAGCAAAGCCTCGCCAGAAATCAAAGGTCTTGCGCGCCTCGGTCATTTTGTTGCCGACGCCGTACTTACCGACAAATCCGGTATGGTATCCGGATTTTTTCAGGAGCAGGGGATAGGAGCCAGCCCATGCGGATTGCGTGAATTCAGTCCGGAAATCGTGAATTTTGTGACGAGCTTCATACTGACCGGTGAAGATACTCGCCCGGCTCACCATGCAGATCGCGGTGGTTACGAAGGCGTTCTTGAAAACATGGCTTTCTTCTGCAAGACGATCGAGGTGCGGGGTACGGCAGATCTTGTGCCCCGCGAAGCCGAAGGTATCGTATCGAAGGTCATCGACGAGCAGGAAGAGGATATTGGGCCGGGCAGCGCCTGAGGGGAGGGAAGCGAACAGGATGAGCAGCAGGGGAACGACAGTGCGCATAGAGACTCACTATCGCTCAGCCACTGGGGAAGCCATCAAAAACGCGCTCTTGAGCCGGAGCCTGAGTCTCTACTATCCGCACTCATTTTCCTCGAGCCATCCATTCAGTATTTCGAGAGCCGCTACCTGATCAATAATGTCGCGCTGAGCCTCGTTGTTCTTGCCCGCTTCTCGAAGCTTCTCCGAAGCGCTTATCGTTGTCAGCCTCTCGTCGCTATACTCCAGGCGAAGGTGGGGGAGCTTCGCCTTGAGAGCGTCGCCGAAGCGGCGGACCCGTTGGGTAGCCTCGCCCTCACTTCCATCGAGCCGCAGGGGAAGACCGACGACAATCAGGACGATATTCCGTGCTACGGCAATCTGTGATATTCTCTGTAGTGGGTCGGTCCTCTTGACGTGGATCGTTTCTACGGGATGAGAGGCGATGCCAAGTTCATCGGTGGCGGCAATTCCGATCCGTGACTGACCGTAATCAATGGCGAGAATCGGATGAGGGGTCATCTGCGCGGGACAATTCAGAGCCTCGGCTAAAGCAAGCTCTCCGGGAGTTGCGCCACCACTTTTTTGATTTCGTCCGCCCGCTCGCGGTTGGCAACCAGAATGGCATCATCAGTTTGCACTACGATAAGGTTGTCCACGCCGAGGAGTGCAACGTGCTTGTCTTGTGAACTGAAGACAATATTGCTGGCACTGTCGACGGCTGTGATCCCGGTATTGGTCTGGTTGCCTTGACCCTCAGAGCGGAGATGCTTTGCGACCGAGATCCACGACCCCACATCGTCCCAGTCAAAGGAGGCTTCGATATTAAGGACTCTCGAAGCCTTTTCGAGGAGGGCGTAATCAATGGAAATGGGGGTCAGTTGGGGAAAACGGGATGCTACCGTGGCCTTCAAGTCGGCACTCTTCTGCACCTCTTCGACGAATGCCCCGAGTTCGGGGGCATTGGCCTCAAGTTCAGCCCTCACGGCAGGAATGGTCCAGATGAACATACCGGCATTCCATGCAAAATTCCCACTGGCAAGAAATTCAGCGGCTTTGGTGGGGTCTGGCTTTTCACGGAAGCGACTAACCTCGTGAGGGGGATGATGGAGTTCCTGCTCTCCCAGGTTTGCAGCCTCTCCACGTTCTACATATCCGTAGGAGGGACAGGCCCAGGTAGGCTTAATTCCGATCGTGACAAGGCCTCCGTCCTGAGCAGCTGCCGACAGGGCATCTCTCATGACGGACTGGAATGCGCTGGTGTCCTCGATCAACTGGTCGGAGGGCAGGATGATCATTGAAGCCTCTGGATCGCGGGCTGCGACCAGTCCGATCCCAAGGGCAACAGCGGGGGCTGTATCTCGTCGCGCGGGTTCTGCGAAGATGTTTTCTGCAGGCAGGGAGGAAGCCAGATCACGCACTGCGCTCTCCTGAGCTGTGTTTGTCAGGATGAGAATATTCTCCGGGGGGATCAAGCCTTCCAGTCTGCGGATGGTCTGCGTCAGGAGTGTGCCCGAATCAAGCAGGTCGAGCAGTTGTTTAGGCCTTGCGTTTCGACTAAGGGGCCAGAAGCGTGTTCCGCTACCGCCCGCCAGGATCATGGCATATGACTGGGACATCTGGGATGATAGTGAAGGAACATGGCCCCCTGTTAAAAGCAGCGAAGTAAGGAAATTCTTGTTTTCCCTTTCTCAGGATCAGTTACCCTCCCGGCGTGAATGACAAACAGCAAGACCCTGCCAAGACCTTGGTTGAAGCCAGCGTTGAGTGCGGCCCGGTAGTTCTCGGGGTGGCAGCTGGCATTTTCCTTGGTGATTTGATGCACCGCAGTGCGCGACGGCCGGTCGCATTTGCGCTTGGAGTACTCGGGGCCGCGGCGATTGCCCCGGTGATCGTTGATACCGTCCGCGACAAGGTTGCAGGTCCGCAGACCCGGCGGGGAACGCAGCGCACCCTGCGCAGTATCCGGGAAGGAGCAGGAGTGCCCGCCCGTGATATTGACTTCGTGGAAGAGGAGCTTGGCGAGGTTTACGCTGGTTGAGCATCCATTTCATCGGGCTCAATCGGAATTTGCCCCCCGGAGGTTTCCGGCGATCTCGCCGACCACGAGGGGAAATCCGGTCCGAAAGCGCTCCCTTGGGCGCCATCCAAGACCCGCGACAGCTTTACTGAAATCCACAGCGTAACGCCCTGCCCTGGCGGGATTCTCTGCCATCCCCGGCTGAGGAGAGATCAATGACGGAGGTTTTTCCAGAATCTCGAGGATATGCCGTGCAATGCCGATGTCCGTACGTTCGCACTGCCCTCCGAGGAGGTAGATGGAACCTGGTTGACCTTGAAGGAAAGCGGCGATCATGCCGCGGCAGTGATCATCGACATGAATCCAGTCCCTGATTCGGTTTCCATCTCCCTCGATTGTGAGGGGATGATTATGGAAAGCGGCTTCGACCCATCTCGGGATCATATTGCTGCCATGCTGACGAGGACCGTAATTGTCCGAGCAGCGGGTGATCACGATGTCCTGTTCCCTGTCATGGGCGGCGGCGAGACAGAGAAGGTCGGCGGCGGCCTTCGAAGCGGAGGAGGGTGTCAGGGGTTTGAGAGGGTTTATTTCTACTGAGCGCAAGGGCGGGGGAACCGTTCCGTAGACCTTGCTCGTGGAACATTGGAGAAGCGGTATCCCGGCAGCACCGCATTGATCGAGGACGCGTGCCGTTCCGAGAACATTTCCCGAGGCGAGATCGACATTGATATTTGGGCACTGTCCGGAATCGATTTCGGCAGCAAGGTTGAATACTCCGGTCGTCTTGTGTTTCTCGAGGATCCGGGGCAGCAGGCTGGGCTCGTGGATGTCACCTTCAATGAAAACAAATCGTGGATCCTGGTCCGGTCCGATGAGGTTGCCTCGGTGGCCTGCCGAGCCAAGGCGGTCAATCAGGACGAGGCGCTCGAGCCCCTCGGACCGGAGAAGATGACGGGCCAGTGCTGATCCCACAAACCCGGCTCCCCCGGTAACTACGATGGATCGAAGATTGCGCACGGCGCACGATAGGCATGATCGGCGGAAAGGGAACGGTCCTTTTTGAAGGAAAGATCACGAAACGGGGAGTGTCAATTTGAGTCGGCGAGATAGGAGCGCATGACCAGTCCTATGATCGGAATCGAAACCTGAGAAAGTTGAATCCCATTGACCCGACGGAGTGGTTAGTCAGACTGTGAGAGTGCACTCACTGACCAGACTCCCGCTTGCCATGGTGCTGCTTATGCTGATTTCCTCGTGTGGTGGATTGCGGACTTCGGGTGGCTACGATGCCATGAATAACCCGCTGGATTCCCCGGGGAGCCAGCGGAGGGGAGCAGATTCCGGGGCTGACCTGCCTTATGCGCGGGGGAGCTACGTGGAAGTAACTGATGAGAATGCGGGACTCTTCCTTCGTTTTCCAGATGGTAACGCGCAACCGGACCTGAAACTTGTGATTGGGACTCCGCTGAAGGTGATGGGGGGGCGAAGCTCCTACCTGAGGGTGGAAACGGCCGAGGGCCAGATTGGATTCGTGCCGGCGATCATGGTAAGTAATAACGCCGCATCGGGCGGTGTGGTTGTAGCTGAGGGAGAGGTCCCCGCCGTTTCTGTGTCGGGAGATGACCTGCAGGTTCCGGGAACCCCATTCCCCGCGTCGTCAGGGGGAGGGGAGTCGTTCGTAGCCCCCGAACCGGAAGTGCCTCCAATTTCCGTAGAGTAGCTTTTTTCTGGCTGCCCTCAGACCTGGAGCCAGATCAGATAAAAGCACGCGGCCGGCAGCACCGGCAACCCTTTCGAGGTTTGTTCCTATGTGAGGAGGGTCTTAGTCGAGGCCGTCCAGAATGGCTTGGATTGCGTCAAAGTCTGGATTTTGACCAGGGTTGTCGTTGACCTCCGCATAACGAATAACGCCCCCTCCATCGATGACGAAGGCCGAGCGCTTTGCGACTCCGCCCATGGGAAGATTCATGTCTGGGAGGAAGCTCTCGTACGCAACCCCCCACTGGTTTGCGACCTCGTGTTCGTAGTCGCTCAAGAGAGTAACGTGGATCCCCTCCTTCTCCGCCCATGCGGCCTGGGCGAACGGATTGTCGCCGCTGACGGCGAGAACCTGTGCTCCCAGTTCGCTGTAGCGACCAAGAGTGCCAGAGACAGCGCACATCTCATCCGTGCAGGGCCCGGTGAAGGCCATCGGGAAAAACAGCAAAAGAGTCTTCTTTCCGTCCGTGAGCTGGGAGAGTGTTAGTTGCGTCGGACCATCTGAGCCCTGTCTCTTATACACATCTGACGCTGCCGACGAATAGAGAGGTGTAGATCTCGGTGGTCGCGGTATCATTAAAAA
>CAXEFH010000033.1:0-18852 GCA_963989605.1 uncultured Roseibacillus sp.
CGAGATCTACACCTCTCTATTCGTCGGAAGCGTCAGATGTGTATAAGAGACAGCCATGGAACTGGCCCAGGTATTCCAGAGGGAGCGTTTCCCCAACATTGTGGTTGCTCTTGATGGCACGGTGGTAGCTACCTTCGGGACCAGTAGTGTAAAGGCTCGCCTCAGCAGCGATGCCGGTAAGACCTGGGGCGAAGAGATCATGATCTCTAAGCCGGGATTCCAGTGCGGAGGCCTCACTGTTGATGAGGGCACCGGAGCAATTTTTGCGTTCGTTGAGGAGCGGCACCCTCCGGCGCCAATCCATGTCTTCAAGAGTCTGGATCATGGGAAGAGCTGGAAAAAGGCAGAGGTAGTGATCAAGCCAGACTCCAAGGGAAACCTTCCGTCGATGCACATGAATGATCATGGAATCACCCTTCGCCATGGGAAGCATGCTGGTCGAATTATCAGGCCCTCCCGCTGGTATGCCGGGGCGAACGCGCATGAGAAGTGGCCGGAGCACTATACCAATGCGGTCTACAGCGATGACGGAGGAAAAACTTGGGAGACCAGCGAGCCCTTTCCTGCCAATGGAACTGGGGAGGCAAGCGTTGCCGAGCTGAGTGATGGAACAGTGTATTACAATTCCCGCCGGCATTGGGCCCAGGAGGGAGCGGACCCACGGCGGCGCTGGACGGCGATCAGCCCTGATGGCGGAAAGACCTGGAAGGACCTGACGTTCTGCAAGATTCTTCCCGATGGTCCACAAAATACCAATTATGGATGTATGGCGGGTTTGACCCGGCTCAATGTGAAAGGTCGTGACGTACTTCTCTACAGTAACTGTGACAGTCCCGGTGGACGGAGGCTTGGCACGGTATGGGCGAGTTTTGACGGGGGTAAGACGTGGCCACTCAAGCGGCTGGTCTTCAAGGGAGCATTTGCCTATTCGGCGATGACCTCTGGTAGGCCTGGGACAGGCACCGAGGGGCTTGTGCTTCTTCATTTCGAGGGTGGACCGAAAGGAGGGTCCACGGTGTCACGTTTCAATTTGAGCTGGGTTCTCGGCGGGGAGAAGACCGGAGATGGTTCGGTCCCGGACTGGGCTCACGCCGACGCGAAATAATCGAGTCTTAGTCCGGATCAGGATGTAGCGCCATTAAGCAAAGACAGGACGATTGTGCCGCTCTATGAATGTTCGAATAATTGGCCTTCTTGTGCTCTCGGCCACGATTGCCTGCAAAGGAGATCCCGGATCCCAGCCTTATCAACCTAAGCTGGAGAACAGCAAGAGAGGAGATCATCACGATTTTCCTCTTGGTGTGCTTTCCGCGACCGGGCGCCTGATTGATGGGGAGAGTGAAATCCTGATCAGGGATGTCGGGAAAGGCGGGGCGGCGGAACAAGCTGGGTTGCGCGTTGGCGATCGCATTATCTCAGCAGCAGGACACAAGCCCGCCCGTTTTTCAAAGGAGACCGAAACAGGGTTGAAGGGTCCGCAGGAAGCCCTCGCGAATGCTTTCGATGCGGCCTACGCTGCGGATCCGGCGGTTCTGACTGTTGAGGTCCGGCGCGGGGGCACCCGTTTGCCGTTGACCGTGAACCTTCCCGGCGGACGCCTTAAGGCGGCAGAGTTACTGGCGGGAATTGCAACATACCTGAATGCCACCCAGCAGAAAAATGGGCGATGGCAACCGGGGGTAGGGGGAGATGCCGACGTCTACATGTCCGCTTTCTGCGGCATGGCTCTCTTGGCTGCGGATCAAGAGCGGTTCCTGCCGGCCATCAAAGCGGCCATCCGTTTCATCAACGAGAAGAGTACAGCATTGATCGATCCGGAAAATCCCCGGGTTGGCCCGAAGAGCTGGCAGGCGGCCAGCAGTGCTATTCTCATGGGTGAATACCAACTCGCGACGGGTGATCCTTCCTTTTTTAGATTTCTTGAGGCGAATTGTGATCTTCTTGCTGCACGGGTGACGACCGATGGAAAAATGGGGCACCACTTTGATATTCCCTATAACGGGGGAGGACTGGTCATCATTAATGTCCAGGCGCATCTGGCGTGGGCGCTTGCGGAGAAGTGTGGATACGAGATCAATAAGGGTGTCTGGGAGCGGTCTTACAGGGAGGTGAAGGCCTCTGTAGATGGCAATACCGGGGCGCTGGGCTATTCGTCGCGGGCTCCGCGAAGTCCGGACATATCAGCGCGGACTGGCGCGATGGCATCGGCGCTAGTGGTGGCAGGCAGAGAGAATGAAATGGCGCGCCGATTGGCGGGAGCTCTGGTGGAACATCAGGGGCGGATGAGGCATGCACATGCGATGTCCTCGATCGGGTTGATTTATGGATTTGCCGGACTCAGGGGGGCACTGCCGGAAGGACATGAGAAAGTCATGAGGAAATGGCGGCCCTTTCTTGAGCTTAGTCGCAATGCTGCTGGCTCAGTATCCTATTTTGGTGGAAAGCGTAATATCGGAGGTGACCAATATCTCGGCCTGGCCCCGATAGGAAACGCCATGGTCGCACTGATGATTGCCAGTGGGGAAGGCAAGCTCCATATGCATGGAGGCACCCGCAAAGTCTGGTTTGGGGGATCGAGGTGAAGAACCCAGTCGGGTTTTCGCTCGCGAAGTAAAAGCGCTCCTCCCCGTCTGGAGGAAGCGCTTCAAAAACCTTCAGAATCGGAGTCTTATGGCCTCGAGAGCTCGTTCCGGCTCTGCTCGGAGAGCTTGGAAATATCGTACCAGACGGTCTTTCCATTTGGCATCAGGAAAAGCACCTTGTCATTCTCGACCTTCGACACTGCCGCATGAATGGATTTTCCTGCGATATTGGTCCAATCAATGAACTCGGGAAGATCAGCGGGGGAGGGTTCTTCAGTTCCATGAGCCTTCGCAAGAGGCTTCCCTCCCAGAACGTCCGTCTCTTTCAGAGAGGCCTGTAGCGTCCGA
Source organism: uncultured Roseibacillus sp. (assembly GCA_963989605.1). Taxonomy (GTDB): domain Bacteria; phylum Verrucomicrobiota; class Verrucomicrobiia; order Verrucomicrobiales; family Akkermansiaceae; genus Roseibacillus_B. The sequence goes on from CAXEFH010000033.1 coordinate 2,931, forward strand.
ATCGACTTACGCATGTTACTTCTCAGGGTGGCGTAGGGAATGGCGTCGATGCCCTTTGCTCCGTTAGCAGTTGTCACGAGGACCATGGGGGTGGAGTTTCCTCCCTTGGCCCTAACCTCCATTGCTCCCGCAGGGAGTAGTCCCGATTCAGTTCGGGAGTTGGCAAAGACCACTACACCGACGCTACGAAATGACTTGAAGGCCTCCGAACTGGTGGCCAGACAAGGTCCTCATGTAGTGCCCGGGTCGGTGTAGACGAAGATAAGAGGCTTCTCGCTTTCGATGGCCTCAGTCTTGGCGGATTCGAGTTCTGACATTTTGAAAACGGAACGAGGAACCTTGAGACCGGCCCCTCCGACGTGGATCAAAGCCGCGGTCGCGAGCATGAATATAATAAAGTGTTTCATGGCGACATTCTATGGAATCCTTTGCGGCTGTCCAGAGAGCTCTGGGAGAGAGTCGGTAGCAGGTGTAAGGTAGCATGATAGAGGGGTCAGGGCCACATGGTCACAGTGGGTCATTGACGGAAGGTCAGATCGATGGTCAGCATGGAGTAGTGAAAAGTTCGAGAGATTATTCCTCATGGAGAATCGGGATAGTAGTGGCGATTCTTGCGGGACCTGTTGCTGCGAACGACGGCGATTTCGGAGAGGTTTGCTACCGCAGCGAGGTAGATGATTCGATGCAGTCTGCCATGTTCTATGATCCGAAACCGGCTGAAGAGGTCCCCCTGGTAGTTGCGCTTCACACCTGGTCCGGTGATTTCAGGCAGCGGCACCACAGGCCGATCCGCGAGTGGTGCATAAAAAAGGGTTGGGCATACATCCATCCAGATTTCCGCGGACCGGCGAGGCGGCCTGAAGCCACGGGGTCTGAACTGGTGATCGGAGATATCGTCAGCGCAGTGGCTTACGCCCGCAAAGTTACGAGGATTGATCCGAGGGCAGTCTTTCTGGTGGGCACTTCAGGAGGTGGGTATCATTGCCTTGTCATGGCGGGAAAGCATCCAGATTTGTTTGCCGGGGTTTCAGCATGGGCCTCTATTTCCGATCTCAAGGCGTGGTATCACGACAACATCAAGAGCGGACGGCGTTACTCCAATGATATCGTGCAGTCATGCGGAGGTAGACCCGGAGCCAGCGCAGCGGTCGATGAGCAGTATCGCAGGCGCTCGCCCGTGCATTATTTGAAGAACGCGAAAGGAAGAGTTCCTCTGCAGATTGCGACCGGTATCACCGACGGACACACGGGGAGTGTTCCGATCAGTCATTCGTTGCTCGCCTTTAATGAAGTGGCGGAGCGCAAGGACATGGTGGGATTGGCAGAAATTGAGTTCATGACCCGCGAGGCGCGTTTGCCTGATGGTCTCCCGGCTGCTGCTCCTGATCCATCCTTTGGAGTAAAAAAGCCTCTCTTCTCTCGCTCGTCGGCGAGTGCCACGGTCATTATCTTCGATGGTGGTCATGAGCTCGTCCCGCCAGCAGCCATCGCCTGGATTGAGCGTATTCATGAAGGACGGAATTAATTCTGCATTACCTGTTCTTGCCAGAGAATAGCTGAGCTGTTGCAGTGACACGATGAAGGTGATGCTTTGCGTGGGATTGCTGTTCGGAGGTCTCATCGCCACCGGGCAGGAAGGTCAGCCTTTCGTGGACTACCCGGAGAAGACGCTGAAGTACCTCGAGCGGATTCAGAAGGGTGAGCAGCGCCATGCCTTCCAGAAGGGCAGGGCGGTTGCGGAATGGCAGACGAAGGCCCGTGCTGCATTGGTGGAATTGACGGGCTTGGCACGCATGCGTCGGGACCTCTCCTCATTCCGCCCGGAGGTGACGCAGGGCAAGGCGGTGGAGATTGACGGATCCTATTACCGCAGCTTTTGCGAGATCGAGACGGAACCGGGGATCTCGGTCCCTTTCTATCTCCTGGTGCCCAAGGCAGATGACAAGAATCAGTGTTTTCCATTGTTCCTGTGTCCGCACGGGCATGACCCGCTAGGCCTTCATTCCTATGCCGGAGCCTACCATGATGCTGTTCATCGGAAAAAGATTGAGGGGCGGCAGGGCAATATTGGGGAGCAGGCAGCTCGTCGAGGCTTCATGGCTCTGGTGCCTGCGACCAGAGGCTTGGCCGACGAAGTGCTGGTTCCTGATCCCAAGGGGCGTCATGGCAATCGTCCCTGCAGGGCGCAGCTCATGCATTGCCTTGTTGCCGGAAGGACCCCGATTGCAGAGAGAGTGTGGGACATGCAATGCCTTCTGGACTGGGCAGAATCTCACCCAGCGGTCGATAAGGCACGGATCATAATGAGTGGTAATTCCGGGGGAGGGGTTGTTACAGCCTACACGGCAGCAATAGATGACCGAGTCCGGGTAGCCATCCCCGGATGCTCCTTCACCTCAGTAGTGAGCCAGGAGGAGTTTATTTTTCATTGTGATTGTTGCATGGTGCCCGGCTTGAGGGACTGGGGGGACTGGTCCGACCTCGGGGGGCTCATCGTGCCCCGGAGTCTTCTCTTGGTGCACGGTGTAAAGGATGGTCTACATAGCAGGCGGGCGGTGGAGGCCACTGCGGCCCAGGTGGCAGACATCTTCGCAGGAGCGGGTGTACCGGACCATTTTGACCTGCGTTGGGGACCTGAGGGACATCGGTTCTACCCCGAATTGATGTGGTCCTTTATCGAGGATGCGATCAAGCCCTAAGCACTGATTTTACGGCCAGGGAAGTTGCCCCGGGAGCTATTCCTTTACGATCGAGATCGGGGTTCCTCTCTCAATCCATTCGTAGAAGAAACGAGCCGGGTTACCATCGGTCAGGTAGGGTAGACGAATACAGCCGGCGGATGCCGGGTATCGTGGAACGCTGCTGAATCCGTGGATGAAGATGTTGCCGGTGACTTGCACGCTGAAGGGCATGAAGGCGTTGTTGTAACGACTGGAGTAGTGCCGGCGAGCCTTGTAAGGGCCTGCTTCAAATTCACCGCATGGTGTGGAACGGCCTCTTCCGGAGCTGATTCTGGAGTCAAGGACGAGACGGGATCCCTCCCATGCCTGGAGACGTTGTTCGGCGAGATTGATCCTTGCGCTTTTACTGGCACGGGTGACCTTGAACGAGCGGATGCCGAAGGAAAGCTTGAGGGGATCGCCATCCTTTCCGGCTCGTAGCTTGGCGCCAGCGCTGGTGAGGTCTTCAATGCTGACGAGAAGTCTCCCATCTACGAAGGATCTCATCTTTTCCGTGGAGAATATTTTCTTGTTCAATGTGACGGTGGCCTTCTTCTCATCAATACGAGGTTTCCACCCCAGTCGCTTCGCCGCTTCGAGCATCGGAAGAAATGGGCCTTTGGACCCAAGGGCAAAGCTGACAGTCTCGAGTGCAGGGCCAGCAAGGGAACCCGGGACAGAGTTCAGTAGGAGGAGAAAGGCCAGAAAAGGGATCTTCATTGGCGACGTTGGAGCAGTGCCGTGACTAGACTTGCCACCTTCGACTCCGCATACAAGTGGAATTCGGATTGGGCATTGGGTTGGTGCAGGATAGTCAATGATCCTCCGCCTCCATGACTCTCGTCCAGAGGCGGGTGCGGAGGTGCATCCGAATCGATCGGTCACGAGGTAATCAGCGGTGCTGAGAGGAGGGCTCACAAGGACGGGATCAAGCCCTGATCCCGAAGAAATGGCCAATTCCTGTCAGGATCATTTTAATAGCGATCGCGGTAAGAACCATGCCCATCAGTCTTTCAATGGCGATCAGTCCCCGCTTTTTGATAAGACGGGCAAGGGAGGAGGAGAAGAGCAGGACCGTTGCAGTCATCGCCCAGGCAATCAGGACAGCGGCGAGCCAGTGAGGCCAGCGATCAGGATCGCTACTCATGAGAAAAAGCACAGAGGCCAGCGCGGATGGTCCGGCAAGAAGTGGAATGGCGAGGGGGACGAGGATCGGTTCTTCCGCGCTGTCATCCATATCGACAGGATAAGGCCCACGGACAGGGGGAAAGATCATGCGCAGAGCAATAAGAAAAAGGATGACGCCGCCCGCAGTGGTCAGAATTGACTCGGAAACTCCTATGGCGCTAAGAATGTAACGGCCGAGGAACAAAAATATAATGAGCGCCGCAAGCGCGAGTAAGAGTTCGCGTATGATAACCCTCCGCCGGCGTTCGGCAGCAATGGGGTTCAGGACGGAAAGAAAGAGGGGGACGTTGCCGAAAGGGTCCATCACCAGGAAGAGGAGGAGGGCGGCAGAAAAGATCGTCATGGCGGTGGGCGAGTTGGTTGAACGAGGTGGTGGGGAAGGTTAAATTGAGAGTCAATCCCGGGTATGAAGGCAATAAAACGCGACGCTTCCGCAGGAGGCAGAAGGTTGGGTGGGGCCCGGTGAGAAGGAGAGGCTCTACCGGACCGTAATAGTGTGCGTTACCGCATTGTATTCCGGCCCTGATACCGTGATGGTAATGGTGCTCTCTTCAACGACATTCAGGGGAAAAACAACGTTCCCTGACTCATCGGAGAGGGTGACAGCGTAGAGGCCAAAATCGTCCTGGAGGGAAACAATGGCATGGGGCGCATCCGACTCTATGATCAGGCTCAGGTTTCCCGGGGGAAGTTCCCGGGGAGCTTTCACGGCAGGAGTCCGCGGTGCTGCTCCTCTCAATCCGAGAGTCGGATCTCCGAGAAGATTCAGCTCGCAGGCCAGAAGATGAGCCCCGTAGGAGGACGCGGCGTCTGCGGCCAGCTCAGCCTTGAGGAGAGACAAGGCCGCTCCTGCGCTGACCTTCTGTCCTAATCCATGCTCCCAGAATCGAATCAGGACTTCTTCCTGCTCGGGAGAGGGCCCGCTTCTCGACGGGGCGACGATCGCGATGGCTCCACGTCCGGGCACACGAATCATGCTTTCCGCGATTGAGGGGTCCTTGTCCCGGTCAAATTGGCCAGTGTGCGACGAAGTTGTCGTAATGACCGGGTAGGCCTCCTTGTTCGTCAATTGTGCGATCTGTGCATTTGTGATCACCCTGTTGTTCTTGAGGATCCACGCGTCGTGACTACCCGGGCCATGAAGGTGCAGTTTGCCATATGCCTCGCCATTAAAGAGGCTCATCCATTCAGCAGGTCCAAGGGAATTGCCCCTCTCGGGAGCGGCAGGGAGGCAGACAATAGTTCCACCTGCAAGGACCTTGGATATCTTTTCACTCCATCCGGTTTTGACCTCGGGAAGGATTCCCCCGAGGGCGGAAGCGTATGCCATTGAAGTGGCGTAGTTTGATTGTGGGTAGCGGGATTCATAGGCAATCACCTTTTCGGTGTAAGCCTTCACGTCCGCCCGGTTGCGAACTGGGATTCGGCCGAGCCCGACATCCCCATCAGGATAATCGATGGAATCCCGATCCTCCTCCCATTCCCCATAGATGCCGTCATTATCAGAGTCCCAGTCCTTTTTGCTGAGGTAGTAAATGTCAGCAGGAAGTCCGGAAGAATACCCCGAGGGGCCGTCATGATTGGTGACTCTGGACGGAACGATACCCCCTTCGTCCTCCTCGCTGTCACCCCCGAGGATGATCCAGCGCGTGCCGAGGTGATCCGTATGGTTCCGGATGCAGCGCCGTATTTTTTCCTGAAGATCCTTTGCTTCATAGCGCTCTGCAATCTGAGCCGTACTCAGGATACGAACCGGTTTTCCAAGTCGCTTTTTCCACGCCGCAAAGGGTTTCCATGAGTCGACAAGGTCGGGCCCGGTGATGAGCAGTACCGTTGCGGGGGAGGGAGCTGAAAGACCGGCCATGAATTCATGTTCGGGATGCGCCATGCCCGGGGCTACCGTGACCAGAGTCACGGAAGCGGAGAGAAAGGCAGCTTTCATGGAATCAGAGTCTCAAGTGGACAAGGTGCTGGCGAGGATTCTTGCAGGCAATCTTGCCTGACGGCGAGAGAACTGCATGCTGGGGAAATGCTGACAGTCGAAGAGCAGATCGAACTGGAGATCCGGGCGAGGAAAGATCTTGAGGATCTCAGGGAAAAGGCGACCAGTGAGGAAGTCGATCCTCAGGCGGTGGCAGTCGATGTTGCAATTGGACGTCTCTCGCGTCTTGACTCGATGCAGATGGAGGAGGTCCGGAAGGATGCTACGCGCCGGAGGAATCAGCGTATTCACGAACTGCAGCAGGCTCTCCGCCGGATGGATGAGGGCGATTACGGGGTTTGTGCAAGTTGTCAGGAGTGGATCAGTTATGCCCGTCTTGAGCAGAAGCCAGAGGCCGATCTTTGTGGGGATTGCGCCCGTTAAGCCGTCAGGTTGAGAGGTTTCGGGCCTTGGCCCCGACCCGGCGATCCTCGCGTTTCAACCACGGTTCAACGAAGAAGGCTCCACTGGGGAGCAGGGCAGCAGCAAAAATGATAGCGCATTGGAGGTAGCTCCACCCAGCCTTCTTCCGGGCAAGCCACAGAAGGAGACAGAGAAGAATAAAGAGGTGCCCGTGTATGATGCCGGGCAGGTAGATAGCGTCCTCATGTCCCTGCATTCGCTTCATCACGACCGAGCAGTAAAGGAGCACAATCCACGAGAGGCCCTCAAGGAGGCTGACCACCCGCAGTCTGCCTATGGATGTCCCCAGCATGATTCTGTTCTTTCCTTATCTGACAACGGGCAGTCCTGCCTTTTTCCACGCGAGCAGACCGCCGTCGAGATGGTAGATTTTTCGGAAGCCCAGCTTTGCCCACAACGCGAGGGACCTTGAGCTTCGGCCTCCACTCTGGCAGTGGATGAGATACGGTTTCTTCCTGTCCAGCTTTTGTATCCTGACAGCAAAGTCCTCCTTGAAAAAGTCGATGTGAATCGCTCCTGCGAGGTGCCCTTCCTTGAATTCATCCAGCGTTCTGATGTCGATGACTCTTGGTCTTTTTTCCTTGTCGGCGCGGGCCATGACTTCCGAAGCCTCTCCTGCATCAAGGTGGACTGCCGGAACAGGCTTAATGCGAGTCTCCTCGGCCGTAGCCGTAGCAATGAGGAAAGGAGGTATGATCAAGAGAACGGGCCACAGGTTCATGACGTGAGAATAGGAGTATGTTGTCCGGTAGAAAAGGGAAACCTCTTGCGGGTTCGATGCCGCTTGAATCCATCTCAGGCGGGAGCTCGCCAGATCAGACGAAGGGCATCCAGACGGAGTCTTGACTGACTGAGAAGGCTGACAAGTTCGTCCCGATGTCTGACCAGAGCTTGAATTTCAGCTGGGGACACCCTGCTGTTCCTGCCGGCGAGATCCTTAAGGCGTTCGATCTCGGCAGTCAACGATCCCTCTGCATTCTTCACTGCCTGCGCGATCTGTCGACGAGCCTGATCGTCGGCCAGTCGTTCGGATTTTGTCAGCATGGCGGGAAGAATTTCCTTACGGAAGACACTCTGGGAGACAAGCTTTCGCGGACTGCCCGGTTCAAGACTGGCAAATGGCAGGCCCTCGTCAGACGTGTGATCATTGCCCTTGTGATCAACGACGGTGCGGTAGGGGGTGGGAGGGAGAAAGCGATCTGCATGCATTCGGGAAGGCCCGAGGCATTCGAGGACATAGTGGCACTCCAGAAGCATGGTCTTGCCGCGGGCAGTTTTCCAGTGAGCGAAGCTGCAGTTTCCCTGCTCCCGGCCCAGGAGCACTTCGATGGCATCACGGAAAAGCGGGTGGTCCGGGGTTATCAGGGCGATATCTTCACGAGCAAGGGCGAAGTGGCGATCGAAAGTAGCAGAGAGCCCGTCCTCGGGAAGTTCCGTGAAATCCTCGCTGAGACGTTCTCCCTGTTTGAGGATGTAACTCCGGAGCGAGAGGTCCTCGACCTCGAGCCCAAGGTGGTCAAAGAGTCGAATAGCGAATTTTTCGAACTCGGGATCATGATCAGAATTAGAAATATGCTCGATCAGACCATCGGCGCTATCTGAGGTTGGAGCTCCGAGTTCAAGAAGACGATCGTGGCCGGAAGTAATGTCACGTGATACCTGCTTCCGCAGTGAGGCAGACCGAACGAGAAACTTCTCGAAGGCCGCGCTATCCCCGGTCTCCAGCAATTCCCTGAGATCCGGTCTGAGCGATGCGAACAGGGTTGATGCGCCTTTCAGAGGGTGAGCAAAGGCATCAAGACCTTCGGCATACCAGCGAGCCAGTAACTCGTCTCTGGAACCCGCTATCACCGGGACATGAATATTGACGATCCCGGTCTGTCCGATTCTATCGAGTCGACCGATCCGTTGCTCAAGAAGTTCAGGGTTGGCGGGCAGGTCAAAGAGGACGAGGTTCTGAGAAAACTGGAAATTTCTGCCCTCTGACCCGATTTCCGAGCAGATGAGAATTCGCGCACCGTTGGGATCTGCGAACCATGCTGCATTACGATCACGTTGGATGAGCGTGAGATTTTCGTGAAATAATGCAGATTCGATCCGAAGACGCACCAAGAGAAGGGAGCGGATCGATTCCGCGAGTTCGGCGGACTTGCAGATCAGGACGACCTTTTCCTCTGGTTGGTCCTGGAGAAATCCGGCCAGCCAATCCACCCGGGTCTCCAAGGGGTCCGCTTCATCTTCTGTTGGAAGTTCGATTTGACTTAAGTGGAGCTTACGCTCGGGGAATCCGGAGAGCCGCTCCCTGGTGTTCCGGAACATCACTCGGCCGGTGCCAAAACAATCTACGAGATCACGCACGAGGCTCTGTCTGCCGGAAGAATCGTCGGGTTTGAGCGTGGCTGCGAGAGTAGCCGACCTTTCTGAACGCTCCGCGATCAAGGCTTCATCGGTAGTCGTAAGAGGAGCTCCATCCGACAGTCTTCCTGCCAACTCGGCGAGGGGTTCATATGTCTCGGCCTCTTTTCGAAAGGCGGCAAGATCGGGGAAACGCTCTGGGTCGAGAAGGCGAAGGCGGGCGAAGTGCCCCTCGGGTCCAAGCTGTTCCGGCGTGGCAGTCAGCAGGAGAAGCGACGCCGTGACTGCGGACAGTGATTCGACGACCGCGTAAGAGGGGCTCGGAGCGTTCGGTTTCCACTGGAGATGATGAGCCTCATCTACGATCAGGAGGTCAAATCCTGCGTCATGCGCTTGCCCGGTCCGCTGGGGATGGTCGGTTAGGAATTCGGTCGAACAGAGGATTAGCTGGCTGTCCAGGAAAGGGTTAAGTTCATTTTCGGAGCCCTCCATAGACTTACATCGATCCTCGTCAAAGATAGCGAAGAGGAGGTTGAAACGACGGAGCAGCTCTACGAACCACTGATGGACCAATGGCTCGGGCACAAGAATGAGAACGCGGTCGGCCCGGCCTGTCAGGTGCAGCCTGTGCATGATCAGGCAGGCTTCGATGGTCTTTCCGAGGCCGACCTCGTCCGCGAGAAGCACCCGGGGGTTTAGGCGGCCTGCAGCCTCGGCAGCGATGGCGAGCTGGTGAGGAATCAGGTCAATGCGGGCTCCTGAGAATCCGCGCGCGGGCGAACTACGGAATGCTCCATTCTGCCTGAGCGCGTGAGCTCGAAGTTCATACGAGCGGAGATCATCACACTGCCCGGCGAGGAGGCGTTCTTCCGGTTTGATGAAGCTCAGGGCGTCGAAAAGATGTTGCTCCTGAATTTCCTGTCCTTGCGAATGGTAGACCAGCAGTCCATCCCGCTCTTCGACCTTTTCAACGGTGAACTCGTTTCCCTCCTGATCCTTGATGTGATCGCCTTCCTTGAAGTGTACCCGGATCAGTGGTGCGGAGGAAAAGACATACTGTCGGACCTCCTCAGCAGCTGGGAAACACATTTCGACGCGATCCCCCTCCGCGGTGATGATCAGGCCAAGTCCGAGTTCCGGTTGGGATGCGCTGGTCCATCGCTGACCGGGAAGGGGGAGAGACACGGCCGGGAGAGTGGGGTGCTATTGGCCCGGACGCAAGGTCAAGCAACGGTATGATGCCTATCTCTCCAGACGGGCTTCGGCCCTGAAAAAGGCAGCGGATTCACCAGGGGTTGGCGGGATTGAGAGACTGAGAAGTTGTCCGTTTCCGGGGTGTGAGGAGACGGGCCTCCATCCCGAAAGGTCTTCACTCCTGAAGATGGTGTAGCTTCTTCCGGGTAATGTCGGGAAGGAGAGGGTGGTTTGCCCCGGAATCGTGAGGCTAGCAGTAATCGTGAGTTCAAAGCTGGAAGAGGAATCCCCGGGATTGGTCCCGGTAACCAGTATTTCGGAAAGATTACTCTGACCGTCACCATCCGTATCCTCCTCACCATCCTGCACGCCATCTCCATCGCTGTCTGCGAGTTGGGGATCCGTGCCAAGTCGCTCTTCAATGTGATCGGGTAGACCGTCCTGGTCGCGGTCTGCGATGGCAGTCACACTCACATTGTCCACGGCAAGGCCGGGGATCAGGGCTGGACGCAGCGCTTGCCCGGGGTTCAATTGTCCGGGGCTTGGCCGGGCAAAAAAGCGCCTCCATGCAAGAGAGTCATCCAGCCCAAGGCTGCCCGCACCAGGGTCCGGGACGGGGCTGGCTTCTTGGACTCCGATGTCATCGGATGTCATCCCGCTGGCAGGGCCCTCACTCGCGGTCACGATGCCCTCGTAAGAAATGAATTCCACAACGTGACCGTCCACGAGGACAGCAATTCCATCGGGTCCGTTCTGAATTCGAGGTATGAGTTTGGAGTAGAGACGGTGTCCTGAGGGAAAGGTCTGATCGAGAGAGAACGAGGTGAGAGGGTGCTGTCCGTAAACCCCTCCGCCATTCCCGTTGTAGAGATAAACTTCAATGCCCTCCGCTGTGCCCTCGTATCCCGGAGCGACCAGTATCTCGAGGAATTCATTGAGATCTGCGCCCGTATTGTCGTAATGCAATTCGTTGAGGCGCACGTAGGTCTCGGCCATGGTCACGGGTTGTCCCGGTCTCACCGTAAAGGTCAGATCAATGGCCTCTCCGGGAGGGATGAGAATGCCACTAAGACGGGCAGCCAGGGAGGTGGTAAGGCCGCCATCCACTGCACCTTCAACGCCAAGCACGGTCGCAGAGTTCGCGGTGAAAGTCAGGGACGGGAGGGCAATGGAAACTCCTGCGACCGAGGCCTCAATCTCGATCATGTCCGGGCGTAGTCCGGTAAAGCTTCGCCAAAGCTCCGCGTCATAGGAGATGTCTACTGCGGTGAGAGAGATGCCAGTATCGTTGCGGAACGAGGTGGTAGCGGAGGAGGATTCCCCGTTGAGGAGGAAGCCGAGAGACCCCTCGTCCCCGTAGGAGTAGAGACCGACCATCCCCATGGCTCCGATGTCGGTACCTCGCCAGGGTCCTCCGGAAACCGTCCAGCGAGGAGGAGCCGAGAGACCATCGAAGTCCTCAAAGCTTACGATCACTGGCTGTCCTGTGCGGGGGACGGAGTATACCGCGGTGGAACTATCGGTTACTAACAAGACTGCTGTCGCAGGCGAAAAATCTACGGATGCTGCGGTGAAGGTGACTTGCTGGTCTCCGTCCACCACGCCATCGACCCGGGAGAAAATGTCGACGGTTCGTGAGGTCTGGCCGCTCTCGAAGATCAAACTTGGCGTGACCGGAATGGCCTCTTCCGGGGCCGATGAGGAAAGCAGGACCTCCACGGTTTCTCCCGGGGCTGGGGAAAAAGGTAGTTCAACCGTCAGGAATGCGGATCCAGCAGGGTCTGCCTCAGCGACTTGATTGGCCGAAATGCTGAGCACAAGCGAGTCCCGTGATGTGAGATTGAAGTCAGCAAATACCGCGAGATGGTCGGAGGCGTTTCGGCTTGTGCCCTCAGGAAGGGGAGATCCAGGCTTGGGGAGTCCTGCCCCGTTGTCGATATCGAGGGCGCTATTGTATATTTCGCCAGCATGGGGGCGATTGAGAAGAGAGCGAGTGGCGAGAATGAAGTCCAACTGGCTACCGCCCTGCGTCGCTGTCGAGCCATTGAGCTGAGTGCTCCCCACGGCAGAAATTGACCAAGGAGTGAAATAGGCGGCAGGGCTTGTGTAATAGTGTACCGGAAAGACAACGTCATCTCCGAGGGTGAAGGAGCGTGGTAATCCCGGGGGAATCCCATCGTAGACGAAGTCGCTCCCGATAAGGTTGAAGTCGCCAAGGATGATCAGGTTGTCCTGAGCGGTGAGTCCCTGCTGGGAAAGGAAGTCCGAGCTCCGTTTCAATTCCACCGCTCTTCTGAATGGATCGTCGATATCGAGACAGCATTTGAGGTGGAGGGTGAGAATGGTCGGGTCCGCTACTGTTCCCGGGACATCCACAACAATCGCAGGGATCTGACGTACCATATCCAACGCTCCCGGTGGCGAGGCGATATTGAAGGCGGAGGCGAGAGGGTAACGACTCATGAATGCGGCCCGCAGGTTGGAATCGAGGACTCGCTGTGTTGAGGCGACATGCACATGAGGATAGCCGAGGGCGGCAGCAAGGCTTCCGAATGACCCCGGGGATCCCTCAAGGTCAGCCCGGTTCATCTCCTGCAAGGCGACGACGTCCGCATTGATGCGGTTGAGAACGCTTGCAGTTGCTTCGAAGGCAGCGGTTCCCGGTTCGCCGAGTCCGAACTCCACATTCAAGGTGGCAACCCGCAGCGGGGTAGCGGAGCTTGTGAGAGACCAGCCTATAAAGAACATGGTCATAAGAGCAGTGTCCTTTCGGAGGAGGAATGATAGAAGGGGATGCTCCATGGATCCTGCTTTCATGGTTCTCGAGCCATCAGGCCTGTCGAATTGTCGGCCCTGCCTCACGTGGGAAGGACATGAGCTAGGACCGTGGGACAATTCCCATGATTGGACTGTAGCCTACGTCAACCGGTTTATCGAGACGAACAATCAACCGAAATTCTCCTTAGTGAGGATTTCGCTCATGTGTCATGCGGGACTCGGTATGTATAAGAGCTTCCTTCCCATCCTTTTGGGTTCCCAGGCGGAGGAATCGGACGGGCGATTGCAGGAAAGCGCAGTGAAACGGGCGTCGTTTCCAAGAGCACTTCGATCCGGTGGTGTGCATGGATCGGGTTGGCTCTCTCGTGTTGGGATTGCCGGAAGCGGGTTGCGCTGCTCTTCTTCCTTCGTGACGGGAGATCTTCTGGTGTTTGCGGGCGTGATCGCACTCGGGCAGTTCAGCCCGGGTCCGGACATGCTTTTGCTGACCCGGACCGCGCTTGCCCACGGGCGCTCTGCCGGTTGGAGGATGTCCGCGGGCATTGCCTCCGGGCTGTGCGTCCACGCCACTATTGCGGTCTTTGGGATGTCCTATCTGATGGGTTTGCAGGCAGGCTTAACCGAGGTTCTGCGCTGGGTTGCAGCTGCCTATCTAGCCTACCTTGGCTCTCGTCTGTTAATCTCCGGCTTTGGTGCGGGTCGTGGGCAGGCAGGGGAGGAAGAGGCGAATGACGAAGGATGTCGCTCGGCCTATCTTCGTGGTCTTCTTTGTAATCTCCTGAACCCGAAGGTGGCGATCATCTTTGCTGCGGTAGTAACCGAGTTTGTTGACGGCGACCGGCCAGCGTGGTGGGCGCCTTCCCTGTGGCTGATTATCGTGGGTCAAGGGATTGTTCTCTGGGCCCTCTACGTCTGGCTTCTGCAATTCCCACCAGTGAGGTCGGGCTACCAGAAGGCAGCCCCCGGGTTTGATATTGCCTTCGGAACAGGGCTTCTTGCTCTGGGGCTTCTGATCATAATCGACAGGAGTCCGCTATGATCGCCCAATTCCGGTTCATCTGGGATAGACAACGAGTCACGTTGTCTAGCGGAGAACAGGAGTCTTGTGCTTGAGGAAATATCCCTCGCCAAGATAAAAGGAAGACGGATAGTCCGGAAGTGGTCCAGCATCAGGGGGCCGGGGGATGTTGCGACCTATGGTTGCATCCTCTGGCAGTGCTGCTGCAATGATCACGGGGGTGCCCACCTGAACCAGATCATAGAATTTCGGCGCAATGTTCTCGTGCATTCTCAGACATCCATGAGTGCAGGGATAGGGTTTCATCCAGCCTGTGTGGAACCCATAGTGAGTCTTGAATTCACACCAGTAAGGCATTGGCGTTCCGGTGAACTTCCAGCCCACCGGTTTTTTGTTGAGCCATGTCTGAATCACCCGGCTGCCATCTGAGGCGTAGCCATGGCTATTGGCCCTGTGTTTGTGGTCCTTTTTGAAAATGCGGAATTTGCCAAGAGGTGTGGGCTTGCTTGTGGTTCCGACCGCAACTGGCATGACCAGCAGGGCCCGCGTTCCCTCCATGACATAGGCAGCCTGGTTCCGGATGGAGACCTTGACCTCGACACTTGCTGGGTCAGAAGCTCTGTATGCCGGGAGATCAAAGGCGGCGTAACGAGCCGAACCACCGGCTCCTCCCATAGAGGGGGAGCATGACATCGAGCTCCAGCATGCAAACAGCACCGAGAGAATGAGGAGTATTTTCATGAGAGAAGAGGAGTCAGGTCTAAGGGGGCGGGTTTCATGAATCAGTGAGAGGAGAGGCTCGAGGGGTTAAGAACTCCCATGAGTCCACCACACCCTTTCGGAAGGTAACGCTCGCTGAGCGGGAGGGAAGGTAATGAATCGAAGGCGCAAGGCCGAATCCTCCATAGGAGCCACCATGGCGACCGAAGCCAAAGCTCTGGTATCCGTAGAAAGAATGGTGAAGATGGGGCTGCCTGCGAAAATAATCCCAGCGTTCGAAGGGAGTGCCTGAGCGATGGCCGCGAACCTTTTGTGTTGGGGTGCCGAGGGCGAAATACACGGCGGATTGAGGCATTCCTTTCGCGATCCTGCCCTGGCTTGCTAGGGCTCGATGACTTTCAGAAAGCGACTCGTAGAGCGAGGCATTCTGGTTGATTCGCCATTCTGGGGTGACGGCGGTACAACTCAGGAAAATCGTGCAACCGGCCGCGGTGGCCATCAGCAGGAAAATTCTGGAGAACAAGGACATGGGGCAGGATGCGTTCTGAAACAAGTGCAGTAGGTCAGGGCTAGTGTGCAGACATTTCTCAATGCAGGAAAGCATCTTGTCAGGCCCCCATCGGAAATGAAACCATCGTGTTCATGGAAAGCGATACCGCAATCACTCAGGACGAACTCGCTGGCTATCTCAAGGGCTGCCCCAGTTGGTCGCTTGTCGGGTCCGAGATCCGCAGGACCTTCGAATTCAAAACCTTCCCCTGTGCGATTGATTTTGTGCAATCCGTTGCCGGTGTTGCCGAGGAGGAAGGGCATCATCCTGATATCAGTGTTCACTACAACAAGGTCACCCTCGCCCTGACCACTCATTCCAAGGGATGCCTGACCGCTGCCGACTTTGAGGTGGCGCGACGCCTTGATCAACTGGCGCCCTGAGGCCCCGACCCTACCTCGGCAGAAGGATCTCTTCCGTTTCGAGTCCAGTGATTCTCCGGAGGCCCTTCACGAGGTGCCACATGACAAACATGAGGATCACAAGGATGGGCACTCCAATCGCGACGAAGCCCCAGAACGTGAGCTTTCCCACGCCATTATTATACTGGCGGCGTGCTTCCAGCTTATCATTGAAATCGATATCCCCGAGGAAATACTGGGCGAGGAAAAAGTTCGCCAGAGTGCTGACGAGAAAGGATACCGAGAAGAGAATTGTGCACACAAAAAGAAGTTTTCTGTATTCTTCCCCGGAATTTTTCTCCTGAACGACACGCTCAATCTTCCCGATGTCAAAAATCTGCGGGCTGTAGAGAAAGGTTTGCAAAAGGGGTGTCTTGGTCCAGTGAGATCCGAAGATGGCGAGGCCCAGAATCAACGGGATCGATCCTTCCTTGATCCCGAAAAGGGTGGGGGCGTTGGAGCGAACGCTGCCATCCTCCTGCCAGAGGTAAAGCGTTAGTCCTCCGGTCAGCAGAACGGAGGCCAGTCCCACAACGGAGAAGAAGCTGTCTCTTATACACATCTCCGAGCCCACGAGACAGGCAGAAATCTCGT
>CAXEFH010000034.1:0-18487 GCA_963989605.1 uncultured Roseibacillus sp.
AAGTGTGATCCAGGTAGGAAACTGCAGGATCCAGGCAGAGGAACCAGTCGATCTCCTCCTCTGCAGCCCCGCGGGAATCCGGAACCTGATTCCGCCCTTCCAGAACCAAAAGTTCCGTGGATGTCCAGAAAGTAGCGGATTCCTCACCTGAGGGCACCCTCCCCGATCCTTCGAATTCGAGCCCCTCCGATCGGCGCTCGTTTCTCAAATCCTGCCCGCTTCTCCTCGGTTCGGTCCCGGCAAAGAGGCGAATTCCAGGGCGAGATCCAGGGCAACGGCAGAATGCGTCAGCCCGCCGACCGAGATGCAATCCACCCCTGTTTCTGCAATTCCCCTCACGGTATCAAGGCTTACCCCGCCACTGGCCTCAAGGATCGGTCTTTTCCGCTTACCTCGCATTTCAACCGCCTTTTTCATGCTCTCGTTCCCCATATTGTCGAGCAGCAGATAATCGACCCCATCCATGCTGAGGAAGACCTCCACCTGCTCCAGAGTATCCGCCTCGAGTTCGACTGCTATGTCCGGATGTTCTCTCTTGATTTCCAGAATCGCTCGACTCATTCCTTCTGCTGCTCCCTCCACGAGGAGATGATTATCCTTCACCATTGCCCGGTCATATAAGCCCATGCGGTGGTTGTGACCTCCTCCTGAGACCACCGCCGCTTTTTCAAGAAGCCGCCATCCAGGTGTCGTCTTTCTGGTATCGAGGATGGAAACGCCGGTGCCTTTCACGGCCTTTACAAACAATCCTGTTCTGGTCGCCACCCCGGAAAGGCGTTGGATGAAATTGAGGGCCGTCCGCTCCGCCGTGAGCAGGGAACGGGCCTTTCCAGTCACCTCCAGAATCCGGTCTCCGGGAGCTACACCCGATCCATCCGGTAAGATTACCCGGATATCGCATCCGGGATCTACCCGGCAGAAAACCTCTGCCGCAATTTCGGTTCCGCAGACAATCCCGTCCGACCTCGCTACAAGAAAGGCCCTCCCGTGATGCGCCTCTGGAACGAAATATTTCGCGGTCACATCGCCGGATCCTATGTCCTCGACGAGGGCCAGGTCGATCAACTGTGAAACCTTTTCGTCCACACCAGAGCCTAGTGTGCGCCACGTCACCCGCGCAACCAGCAAAGTAACAGCATGCAGCTCCGTAAAGCTGCCATGCCAGAGGCGATTGCCCCGCAGATCGAACCCACGCGCTAGTTCCCAACCACACTCACTACAATCTCTCTCCTGTGCCGTGCCCTTCTGTGTTCAAACACAAAAATGCCCTGCCACGTTCCAAGGACCATCCGCCCCCTTGTAACCGGAATCACTTCACTGGTCCGCGTCAGGGCCATCCTGATGTGTGAGGGCATATCGTCGGGACCCTCCATGGTGTGGATAAAGTAGTCCGAATCCTCGGGCACAAGTCGCTCAAAGAATTCCTCCAGGTCCGTGCGCGCACTGGGATCCGCATTTTCCATGATCACCAGACTCGCACTGGTATGCCTGACGAAGACTGTCACACTGCCCTCTGAAACTCCCGAACTCCGCACAACTTCCGCCACCTCTTGGGTGATTTCGTAAGTCCCTTTTCCCTGTGTTTCCACCCCAAGCGTTCCTGTCTCCGCGATCACCCCCCCAGCATGATTCAGGGACTTCGCTTTTCAAGATCCAAGGTTGAAGCCGCGCTTTTCGACGGCAATCAGGATAAAATGTCTACTCCTTTTCCTTCTCCGCCTTCCCGTTTTCCTCCTTCAATCGCTGCATCAGGTTTTTCTTCTCATCCTTATCAAGAGTGAAGCTCAGCTCCTCAGGCCGTGCCGGCCACTCGTTGTTAGCGCGATCCGCATCCGCTATTTCAAGATTCGGGTCGAGTTCGATACGAACGACCTCCTTCTTCGAGAGAAGGAGCTTGGACGTTTCGCGGGATTCTCTCTTCCACAACTCCGCCGGGAGGCGCATCACCTTCTCTTCTCCATCGGCGTAGCACACCTTCAGGACGACGGGCATGACCAGACCTCCCTCGTTGGTCAGGTCAATCTGATAAAAGAAGCGGTTCTCCTCGAGAATCTCCCTCTCATGCTCTTCCAACTTCTTCAGGAAATCCTGGAATTCATCCCGTTCCGTCCTTGTGACGTCATATTCGTCATTCTCATTATAAAAATCGAGGAGCTCAGGATACTGGTCCGTATACCTCTTGATCCCGCTGTTGCGCTGATTCGTCAGAAACTTGGCATCTTCCTCGTCCCTCTCGGCTTTCTCCCTCGGCTTTTCCACATCCGGGTCCTTCGTGTTCATCCGGTAGAGTCTCACTCCCTTGATTCCAATATCGACATGTTTTGTGGTGTAGAACCATCCCGCCCAGAACCAATCGAGATCAACTCCCGAGGCGTCCTCCATGCTGCGGAAAAAATCGGCAGGAGTCGGGCGCTTGAACTTCCACCTGTTGGCATACTCCTTGAACGCATAGTCAAAATTTTTGCGCCCAAGCACGGACTCCCGCAAAATATTCAGGGCTACCGCTGGCTTTGCGTATGCGTTACTGCCGAAGTAGCGGAGGGATTCCGAGTTCGTCATGATGGGCATTTCGTCGTCCCGTTTCATGTAGCTGGCAATGCTGGGAGGCATTCCTCTGCGTGAGGGATATTTTTCTTCCCATTCCCGTTCGGCCAGGAATTGACAGAAAGTCGTAAGACCCTCATCCATCCACGTCCACTGTCGCTCATCTGAGTTAACGATCATTGGGAACCAGTTGTGTCCCACCTCATGAATCACAACCGAGATCAGGGCATACTTGGTTCGGCGCGAATAGGTCCCATCCGCCTCAGGACGGGGGCCATTGAAACAGATCATGGGGTATTCCATTCCGAACACCGGCCCGTGGACAGAAATCGCCACCGGGTAGGGGTAATCGAAGGTATGGTTGGAGAATACCTGCAGGGCATGAATTACGGAGTGAGTGGAATATTTGCTCCAGAGCGGATCCCCTTCATTGGGGAAGAAGGACATCGCCCAGACGCGGTCCTCCCGATTTCCCACCCGGACGTGGGCAGCATCCCAGATAAACTTCCTTGAGGAAGCCCAGGCAAAATCACGCACATTTTCAGCCCGGAAAACCCATGTTTTACTCTCCTCGGACCTGCTCTTTTCATTCTCCTTCGCCTCCTCTGGCGTCACGATATAGATAGGCTTATCATTACCTTCCGCCTCCTTCAGGCGCTTCTCTTGAGCAGCACTGAGAACCTCCCCGGGGTTTGCGAGCGTTCCGGTGGCCGCTACAACGTGATCCGCCGGCACTGTCAGTGAAACTTCATAATTACCGAACTCGAGTGCAAATTCGCCACGCCCGAGAAACTGCTTGTTCTGCCAGCCATTGACATCGGTAAATGCTGCGACCCGCGGGTACCATTGTGCAATAGTATAAATATAGTTGTCGTCCTCCTTGAAATACTCGTAGCCGCCCCTCGCCCTGATCGCTTTCGCATTCACGATATTGTGCTCCCAGTCGATTCCGAAGATCGTAGTCGCCCCTGGCCTGACGGACACCTCCACCCGCATCATGGTATCAACAATGGAGTAAGGCAGAGGTTCGTTATTGCCGTCATGGACAGACTTGATTCGATACCCCCCCTCGAAACCCTCACGTGAAAATTCACTGCGCAGGGTCCGGAATCCAACACTATCGAAATCGGGAGCTTCCATAGCCTGGTGCCCCAGCGCCTGAGGCTCGAACCGGTTCTGGTCAAGCTGGACCCACAGGTAGTTAAGCGGCATGCGGGAATTGTTCGTGTAAGTGATGGTCTCGGAGCCATTGATACGCTGCTTCTGGTCATCAAGGACTACCTTGATCTTGTAATCCGCTCTTTGCTGCCAGTATTCGGGTCCAGGGGCCCCGTTGGGGCCTCGAACTTCATTGGGATCCGGAAGGATCTCGTCAAGCTGCCGAAAGGGATCCTTGGCGTAGTGCCCTCCGGGATGAGCTGATCCGGTCAAGCTCAGGAAAGCTGTCAGTGCACAGGCCAGAAGTAGTTTCATCTTCCCGAAGTCATCGGCCAGCACGGATTACTTTGCAACCGCTTTAAAGAAAACCAGCATCAGAAAAATGAGGATACCCGCTCTGTTTTAATCCCCGGTTGCTACCCGCTCTGCTCCATTGTACAGGTTGTATTGAGGAGCTCGCAAGAAACCTACGAGAGTCTGATTGGACTCCTGCGAGAATTCAACTGCCAGAGAAGATGGCGCGGAAATCCCCGCAACAAGCGGGAGACGTCCAGCAAGCGCCTTCTGCATCAGCTCAAATGAGAGACGACCCGACATCAGAACAAAGTTTTCAGAGAGATCCTGCTCATGAAGCAGCGCCCATCCGAGCAGCTTGTCCAGCGCGTTATGGCGCCCAATATCCTCTCGCAGGGCAAGGAGACGACCCTCTCGACTAAACATCCCCGAAGCATGAAGTCCTCCCGTTTTTTCAAAGGTCTCCTGGGCTGACCGCATGGACCCCGGCGCCCCGAGTATGCTCGACTCAGGAAAAACGGGCCCATCTTCCACTGGATCGTGCAGGGAGGTTATCGCTTCAATGCTGGCCTTGCCACAAAGACCACATGAGGAAGCACTGAAAAGGTGACGGGTAAGACGGCCAAGATCCACCTCGACTCTATCATCGAGGAAGACAAGGGCATGGTTCTTCCTTGTCTCAAGATCCACCTTCGCAATCTGCTCCGGACTGCTGATAATCCCCTCGGTCCACAGAAACCCCGCGGATAATTCCTCGTCATGCCCCGGTGTCCGCATGAGAACTGCCACCGCATGGCCGTTGACGACAAGCTGCAAGGGCTCCTCAAGGGCGACCCGGTCCGAATCCCCGCAATCTCGTTGCCCACCACGAACAACCCTTACCTCCTTGTCTCCTCTCTCCGGCACTCCCCGACCCTCGCTTCAGAGCAGGCGCTTGGCAAGCTCCAGCGCCCTACGCTGAATCATGATCTTCCGCTGACCCCTCGCGGTGCAAACCATTCCACACCTTCCTCATCTCCCCCATGGCTACGATGCAATCTTCCCATACCGGAGGCCAGGTGCTGATTCCGTAGCCACTTGAGACCGGGCCCAGTTCGGGGACCACCCACAGGGTATTGCGGGGACATGGCCCCTCCAGCCAACAGGAAAAAGCACCTGCCACGAATGGCAGGTAGTCCCGGAACTCCTGGGTCAGAGAACCGGCTCCGTCGGTCACGGGAATCTGGCAATGATGCCCGTTAAAGGGCCTGCAGTGAAGAAGATTTCCGTGCTGCAGCAAATCAGGCCGATCAAGCAATCGTGATTCGAAATCAGCCGGCCGCAGATGCTTGACGATCGCAGGATGAGAGTGGTCGATATTCATCCTGAGTGTTTTTCCGGTAGCCTGGCGATAGCCGTCCGCAATCGCATAGGCCTTCTCCGGCGTCTCCGTGCAGGTGTCGCGATGAACCTCGAGATGAACGTTGGCCCCCTGCCGTTCATCCTCCTCCATGAGGAGGCACGTTTTCTCAATCGCCTCCACAACGGGCGTGTCGTGGTCGCACAACTGAACGTTGATAGTAGAAGCACCACAGTCCATCTGTGCCCGGATGAGATCGCGATATTCTGCTGGGTCATTGGCATCGAAAAGCCCCGAAAAACCCAACTCGTGTTTCTCGAGAAGTCCTCGTAACTTTTCACTTCCTCTGTCATTCACTCCGTCGAAACCGGCATCCTTGATGGCCGAGACTTTCTCCTCCAGAGACCACTCCCCATTGGGCGAGGGATACCCGGTGAGAGTCCAGAGATTAGCAACAAAGCGGATCTCGGGAACCCTGATGGAATTCTCGTCCGCCGGACCAGATTCTATTTTCGGCACAGCTGATGACATCTTTCTTGAGAACGATACCCTCGAACGATGACTGGACATCACTTCACTTCGAGCCAGGAGCGCTCCAGTTCGAGAAAGGTGATCTTCTCGCAGTAATCCCTTTCGCCATTTTCATAAAGGCAGTAAATATGTCCGTTGCTGCCAATTGCCAGGTCTGAGTAGCCTGAAAGACCCTCATTTACGATCCGACTTGCACCCCAGCTTCGGCCTTCATCACGGCTCACCCGCAAGGTCAGGCGCTTCCGGCTCCAGATAGAAAATCCACCACGATGATTTACGGCAGGATTAAGAAAAAGGATCTCATCGCTACTGAATCTCAGAAGACTGGCCTGACAGGCCGGACAAGGAAGATTCTTATCTACCACCGGCTTGGACCAGGTCATGCCCTGGTCCTCACTCACCGATGTCAGCCGGAAGCCATATGAATACAAGCTGGGAGCCGCTGTCCGCATGTTCATGAGAAGGGATCCATCGCTCCGTTCAACAACAGTGCATTCCCCATGACGGAACTCAGGAACCCACGGAACTACCCCACCTGCGTTCCAGCTCTTTCCATTATCGTCCGAATAGATAATGCATGATTGACCCCTGCCCTCTCCGTTCACTCTGCGCCCAATATAGGAGGGCGCAATCAGGCGACCCGTACTGGTGTGAATCCCGTGAACCGGGCCTGCCCCAACTCCTACCGGTGAACCCTCAAAGTCAGATAGAAAATTACCCTCCTCGTACTCACGGGCCGAGGGGTCATCAGATGTCCTTACAAACGGCGTCCAGCTTTCCCCTTCATCCGTAGTCCTCGTGTAAAAAAGACAATCTGGTCCGTTCCGGGTAAAAAGCAGGTGCACCGTCTTACCATCTCTTTCAACAATCGGGCATGGATTACCAACTCTGATAAGGGCATCGCCACCCTCCTCATGAATGAGCCGTTGTGGTGACCATGTTCGACCACCATCCTCGCTCCTCTTCATCAGCAGATCAACATCCCCATGATCCCTTCGATGAGTCTTACGACCCTCCACGAAGACAAGCACGGATCCACCTGCTGTCACCACCATCGTAGGAATTCTATAGGTATGATACCCATCCGTATTTCGACTGAAGATATCCTTTCTAAAAATCTCTTTCTCACTCTCCGCGCCGGCAGCAAGAGATGTGGCCAGCAGCAGATACCCGAAAAGCGATAGCTTACTTGGTTTCATGCAGGTGAGATCACTAGCGGAAGGAACGTCTCTGCGCAATCAAGCGCGAACTCTCTTTTTCCTGATCCCGACCATGACCTGAGGCCGCGATGCCCTGCAGTCCGCCTGCTGTCGACCGAACCGGAGGCGTTGCCACCAGCTCAGCCGATAATATCACTGATAACCTTGCCCCCGAACTGACTCAATTGCTTGTATCGGCCCGCATGAAAATAGGTGAGCTTGTTATCATCCAACCCCAGCAGGTGTAGCAGGGTTACGTGGAGGTCCCGGATGGGGTGAACGCACTCGACAGCCCTGGCGCCAAGCTCATCAGTGCCTCCGACCACGGAACCTTTCTTCACTCCACCTCCTGCCATCAGCATGGACATCGCATCGATGTTATGCCCCCTCCCAAGGGAATACACTCCCCCTCGTTTATTGTTGTCGGGGGTCCGCCCAAACTCGCCCGTCCAAATCACCAGCGTATCGTCCAGCATTCCCCTGGCCTTGAGATCCCTGATGAGGGCTGCCATTGGCTTATCAACACTTCGAATCCGGGCGCTATGACCACGTTCCAGATAGTCGTGGCTATCCCATCCTCCACTGAAGATCTGAACAAATCTGACTCCCTTTTCCACGAGTCGCCTCGCCATCAGGCACTGCCTTCCGAAGGAGGCCGTCTCCTGACTGTTTAAGCCATACATCTCTTTCACTGAATCGGACTCACTCTTCAGATCCATGGCCCCGGGAACAGTCATCTGCATCCGGAACGCCAGTTCGTAGCTCTCCATGCGCGCCGCGAGATCCCCGTGCTGAGGATGGCTCTCTTGGTGTTTTCTATTGAGAAATGCCAACTCATCAAGACTTCGGCGCAAATGGCCACGATCCTTGTAGGAAGGTGAGTTCAGGTTGAGAATAGGAGAACCTTCAGGGCGCAAGCGAGTCCCCTGATGCCGGGCAGGAAGAAATCCATTGCTCCAGTTCCCGGGACCACCCTGCGGCATCGCCAGCTCAGTCATGACGACATACCCCGGCAAATTTTCGTTCATTGTTCCGAGGCCGTGATTCACCCATGCTCCCAGAGCGGGATCCGCACCGAGGCGACTTCCGGTATTCATGTGGAACAGAGCCTCCGGATGATTCAACGATTCCGCCTGACATCCACGGTAGTTGCAGAGCTCATCGGCGACGTAGGGATCGGAGAGATGCTTCCACTGGTCGCACATTTCAATTCCAGACTGACCGACATGGCGGAATTGGAATGGACTCCCCACGAAAAACTTGAACCCACTGTCGAGTCCCCGGTTCAGCTTCGATTCGGCCTTGTGAAGATCATTCAGTTTGGGCTTGGGGTCGAAGGTATCCATATGCCCCGGCCCTCCCTCCATGAATAACATGATGCAAGCCTTGGCCTTTGGATCATGCACCGCGGAGTTGGAGGTCACGACCCCGGCACTCTCCCTCGCAAGAAGATCGCTCATTGCTACCGCCCCCAGCGAAGCCCCGAGACCATAGAGAAACTCGCGGCGGGTCGCAGGGTTGGAAATGGGCCTGGCGCAGATTGATCGGTTCATGACGCTTCAGTAAACATAGAGGAACTCGTTACTGTTGAACAGGAGAAGAGCAAGATCAGCCAGTGCCCGCGTGTCAGGAGGAACATCCGTCGGTTTCCGGTCCGGGGTATAATTTTCATACACCGGCAGGATTTCCTCGTAGCTGAAAGGCTTGCCCGAAAGCTCTTCAACAAGAGACCGGACTATTCTGGTGGGATACGTTTTTTTCTGGACCGGCCTCCTGCGATGATAGCCAGTCATGTCGCTTACATACTCCTGCAACCTCTGCTGTTCCAACAAATCTGGAGGTCGTCCGAGAATAAGCTGGAATGCCAGTTCAACCTGCCGTGCGAGGCCAGCGGCCTCAGCTTCAAGACGCAGGGCAAGGGCGATCGAACGGTCGGTCATGACATCGCTGTTCAACAACGTAAACACCTGTGGAGTCACAGCAGCTGAATGTCTTTCCTCACAGGACTCATTCGTAGTAGGGCGATTGAAGAGATTGAGGAAAGGATCGGGCAGGCCCCTCACCCGGTAGGTGTAGATTGTACGCCGGTTTCTCTCCATCGGCGTCCGGGAGGGTTGCCACGCCGGAGCAATCGAGAACTGAATCATCCGTGGCGCCAGTGCAACCTCGCGGTTTATCTCCGGCATGACAGGTATTCCGCCAAGGGCAGGCACCAGCTCATCTGTTGCAAAAAGCAGAGAGTCCCTAATTTCCTCGGCAGTGAGCCGGCGCGGGGCAAAATAAGTCAGCAAACGATTATCCGGATCACTCTCTTTGAGCATCGCAATATCCGGATGTGTTCCCGATTGCCGGTAAGCCCTTGAGCTCATTATGAGACGGTGTAGACGCTTGAAGGTCCACCCGTTCTCCACAAAGTCGGCGGCCAGCCAATCAAGGAGCAGAGGATGGGTCGGCCTTGCTCCCTTCGCCCCGAAATTATTGGGATTTCCCGCTATCGCTTTCCCAAAATGATGCTGCCAGATACGATTAACGATTGCACGGGTGGCCAATGGGTTTCGCGAATCAACAATCCAGCGTGCGAGAGCAAGTCTCCGACCCTCAAGCCGGTCTCCAATCCTGAAAGGGTCATCAGGAGCACTGCCCTCCACCGCGACCCCGCAACCACTGAGAACTCCCGGAGTCACTTCTTCTCCCGGAGCCGTAAGAGCGCCACCATCGTAAATCACACTCGTAGGCATCCAGACCTCGTCCACTTTCTGAGCGATGCGCATCTTGAGGGCCCGGTTCATCCTCTCTGACGAATTAGGACCGTCATAAACGCCCTGAATCATTGGCTCATAGCGCTCCATCCGGCGGGTCCAGATTCTCTCGTCCTGCTCCCTTACCTTCAACCTCCCCTGATCCACATGATCCAGCCCCACATGGCGGGGTGGCTTTTCCCTGTCAGGAAGATTCCTTCGTTTCTGGAGAGAACGGTAGTTCAGGTTTCTCTCCCCATACCACCTCCTGGCCGCGTCCTCCTGCTTGTTGAGAATGAGTTCTTTGCGCTCCGTAGCAAACGCGAGGAGACGTCGAACCTGCACCTTCCCGTCCTTGAAACCCCTGAGGTTTTCGCTCGCTAGGAAAGGCACCTTGCGCTCTGCCATCTGAGTGCCCGCGAAGGCAGCATAGATCCGGTAATAGTCTCGGGTTGGAATTGGATCAAACTTGTGGTCATGACACTTTGCGCACCTCAGGTTTGTCGCGAGAAAGCTCTGGCCGACTGAGTTGACCACATCATCCAGATAGATCTGGCGCGCCTCAGGAGCCTTAACCATTGCGCTATCCCACGGCCCCATCCTCAGGTAACCAGTCGCGACCAGCCACTCGCTTTCCTCCTCGGTATAAGTTCCATTCAACCTCACCTTGTGCATCGCTTGCCCCACTTTCCCCAACCTCTCGCGCACTGAGAGATCTGCAAGCTGATCACCCGCCAGTTGCTCAACAACAAACTGGTTGTAGGGTTTATCCCCGTTGAAAGATCGAATGACGTAGTCACGATAGCGCCACGCATTGGAGCGCTCATAGTCGTTCGAATAGCCCCCCGTGTCGGCATATCGGACTACATCAAGCCAGTGCTGGGCCCAGCGTTCTCCATAATGAGGACTATCAAGCATTCGATTAACAAGAGCCCCCCATGCCTTCTCGGAATCAATCTCCCAGTCTCTCAGAAAGCCGGCAACCTCTGCAGGATCCGGAGGCAGCCCGAGAAGATCATAGCTGGCCCTGCGAATGAGCACTCTTGGATCTGCCTCTGGCGCGGCCTCGTACCCGGCCTCGCTACGTCGGGTATCAATAAAGAAGTCGATAGGGTGTTTTCCTGCAGGGACATCCCTCGGTTCCAGAGGGCGAACACTCCATAAGTCTTCCGGGAGATAACGACGATAGGTCCACTCGTCACTCTGCCCTCCGCTCGTCCGGAGGATTTCCCCCTCTGCGGTCACTGCTATCTTTCGCTCGGCCTCCGTATATCTACGACGGGTTTTCTCTTCCGGCCATGGAGCCCCCGCCTCAATCCATTTTCTAAAATCCTCGACCTGACTCTGACTCAGTCGGTCATTTTCCTTTGGAGGCATCTCCAGGCCTTCTTCTTCCCATGTGATTGCGCGATAAAGATCACTCTCCTCTGGCCGTCCCTCAACCAGTACCCGATCAGAGAGCGCACCTCCTTCCAGCATTCCCTCACGACTGAGAAGATTCAAATCACCCTCCAAGTTCCCGGGATCCTCCCCATGGCACGCAAAACACTTCGCCTTGAGCACAGGATAAATTTTAAGGGAGAAAAGACGGGCACCCTCGCTCTCCCCTCGGGAAGCCAGGGATGAAAGAACCACCAGGGTCCCGACAAGGACCATGGTGCAGCCTGCTAGTCGAAATCTGCTCACAATGTAAACTATGGCACCGAATCTGTCGGCGCAACGGCTGTCGTAACGCGAGGAGAGTATCTCGCGGAAAACGGTCGCGACACAAGTTCGGATCGTGGGCGGCAAAAGTCCTGAAAAATGGTCAATCCTCATCAGGGAGCTGCAAGCTTGGGGGCCGCGAGGCTCCAGAGACAGCACGAGCCGCGCAGCTCATGCTTGTGACTCGTCTCATTCCCGCTAGCATCCCCGAGATGCGAAATTGCCTTCTGACCGCCTGTTGGACCCTCACCCTTGCAAGTTCGGGTCACGCAGATACCCCCGCCGATCTTGCAAAACAGATTGCAATTATTCAGGCTGTCGAACCGGAAGGTGTTGGAAACAGGAATGCCGCAGCGGCGTTTCAAGTCCTTTCTCGCTCGGGAGCATCTTCGCTTCTTCCCCTGCTGAGCGCGATCGAGGCAAGCAATCCGATTGCCCGAAACTGGCTCAGGGCTTCCATTGAGGTCATCGTAGAGAGACAAATCGCCTCTGGAGACCCCCTGCCCCTTGACGCTCTTCGGAACTTCCTGAAGGACCGCGACCAGTCTCCTGCCGCCAGACGGCTCACCTTTGAGCTCATGCTTTCAATCGAGCGCGAAGCTACCGAAAGGATGATTCCCTCGTTTATTGATGACCCCAGTAATGAGCTCCGTCGGGATGCGGTCACTCAAATTATCGCCCAGGGCAAACGGCAAATGGCAGGTAGCATGGAAGCCGCTGCCCAGAGCTATCGACAAGCTCTTGATGCTGCGCGGGACGTGGATCAGATCCAGGAGATCGCAAAGGCTTTTAAGGAGATGGATCTAGAAATCGATCTGCCACGGCATTTCGGATTCCTTACCGACTGGAAGGTTGTCGGTCCGTTTCACAACCTCGAACGAGCTGGTTTCGCAGAGAAATTTGCACCCGAGAACGGCATCGACCTCAAAGCAACCTATGAGGGAAAGGAAGCCGAGGTCAAATGGCAGTCTCTTTCCACCATGGATCCTTACGGAAAAGTGGATCTGAACAAGCCTTACGGGAAACTCAAGGAGGTAACCGCTTACGCCTACCATCAGTTTGATTCCGGTATGGCTCGAGAAGCCGAACTACGTCTCGGATGCAAGAATGCGTGGAAAATATGGCTGAACGGCAAACTCGTTTTTGGGCGTGATGAATACCACCGCGGACAGCGAATCGATCAGTATAAGATGCCCATTGAGCTCCTCAAGGGCCCCAATACAATCCTGGTGAAACTCTGCCAGAACGAGCAGAAGCAGGACTGGACCGTCCAGTGGGAGTTCCAATTGCGGGTATGTGATGCGACGGGAGCTGCAATCCTCGCCACAAATCGCGGAGTCTCCAAGGCGACTCAGGAGTGAACCGTAGGATAAAACCTGACCAGAAAGAGATCATGAATCGACTCCTCACCTCGACCAGCATCAGCATCATATGGGCCCTTGCCACCACTGTGGCGCCTGCTGAATGGCATCGCTTCCGCGGACCAGAGGGAAACGGATACATCCCGGGCAACGCTGCTCTTCCCACCGTGCTGGGGAAGGAGACCATGGCTTGGAAAACGTCTCTCCCCGGACGAGGGCTGGGAAGCCCGATCATCGTCGGAGACAGAGTCATCGTGTCCGCTGCAAGCGGACCTCATCAGGATAAGCTTCTGATCCTCTGCTTTTCGGAACGGGATGGTTCAGAGCTGTGGCGTCGGAGCTTCTGGGCCACGGGGCGCACAATGTGCCACAAGAAAACCTGTGTCGCAGCCCCGACCCCGACCTCAGACGGGAAGCATATCTACGTCCTGTGGTCTTCAAACGATCTTGTGGCAGTCGACCTCGACGGAAACCTGAAGTGGATGCGTGGTCTGACCCTCGATTACCCGAACGCCTCCAACAGTCTCGGCATGTCGTCCTCTCCCATTATCGCGGGAGGCACACTTGTCGCCCAGGTCGAGAATGATTCCGAGTCCTTTGCCGCCGGCTTCGACCTCCTCACGGGAATGAACCGGTGGAAGGTCGACCGGCCGAAAATGGCCAACTGGACCTCTCCCGTCACAATGCGGATGAATGGCAAGGTAATCGTCGCCCTGCAATCCGGGAAAGGAGTAACGGGCATCTCCCCGTCCACTGGCTCTGAGCTTTGGAATTTTTCCCAGGGTGCTTCCACCATTCCCTCTGGTGCAGCGGCCGGGGAGACCCTCATTATTCCTTCGCGGGGGCTTACGGCTCTCAAGCCGGACCCCGCGGGGGGTGAACCCGCCGCCCTGTGGAACCAGAAGACACAGAAACCAGCGACAGCCAGCCCCTTGGTTACAGGAGAGCGTCTCTTTTTCACCAATAGCGCTGGCGTTCTCACTGCCGTGGAGCGGAAGAGCGGTGAACGCCTCTGGCGAATCAGGATGAAAGGGCCCTTTTCCGGTTCGCCGGTAGCCTGCGGGAACGACCACCTTTACTTCTTCAACGAAGAGGGCCTCGGTCAGGTGGTGGACATCTCGGGAGAAACCGGTGAAGTTGTGAGCGAGTTTGACCTCGGCGAAACTATTCTTGCTACGCCCAGCATATCCAAGAATTCACTGTATATCCGAAGTGACCAGACATTGTGGAAGTTTTCCACGAGGCAGGAATAAGTCCGGACTCCGTTCTGATGTCGCGGCCTTGAGACCCTCAGGGCATCACAAACTGGTTGATTGCGGTGAAGACTCGGCTCGCTCCACCTCCTCCACGAAAGACGACCTCAACAGAATAGCTTTCACCCGTAACCAGTCCGGAGTTTGCGATATCAAACGCGGCAACCACGGATGCAGGATCTGGATCCCCGTTCCCATCAACACGAGCGGCAGAGGTCGTGACACCGTTCAGAGTGATGTCTCCGTTGTCCCAGCTTGCTGCTTCGCCTCCGATCGTAATCCCAATCGGTCGCACAATATTTCCATTCGCGGCATTGACCAGAGCCGGGAGATTGGCCGTTCTTCCATTCGTGCTGATTCCCGTCGGTGGCAGGGCAATCTGGAATGTGACAGTCGAGACCGGCGCTGGCGCCAACTCCTCATCAATGGCCACCAGCGCGTTATAGGCTGCTTCATGCGGATCTCCGGCGTTCGGAGGAGTTGTTAACGCCTCAATCTCAACCCCGGCCTCCCCGATCAGATACATCTGATAGGTTGCCTCGTCCTCGGGATCAGTCACATCCTGAATTGAAACGAGCTTATACTGCGGCCAGTCGTCGAGGATGAGGGACCGCCCATCCCTTGCATTGAGCCCCCACTTCTCAGCTATGATTAATCGCTCGGCCGTATCGACACCTTCAAAGATGGGGACCAGCGAAGTTGAATGGAGCTCCAGATGGGCGGTTTGCTCGGCAGTATCGACACCAGTGAGGTCAAGAATTGTCGTGAACAAGTCCGCGACCTGAACAAGGGCATCTGAGAATCCGGTCTGAAGAACATCGGGACCGGTCGCGAAAAAGGGCACGTGGATACCTCCCTCGTTGAGGGATCCCTTCGCTCCTGCAAGTCCCCCGGCGGGCGCCTGATCAACCTGATTGGGCGTCCCGTTGTCACCAACAACGATAATATTCGTCCGGTCACGGTCCACCGAGGAAAGGAGTCTCCCAATCTCCGTGTCGAGGGCCTCCAGCATGCGGACGTAGGAATCCCGGTTGCTGACGCCGCTGGTGGAAAACCCCCCCGCGGGAGCAAGATCAGCCGGAGGATCGTGAAACGGGTCATGAGGCGCATTGAATCCCATCCAGAGCACCCAAGGCGAAGACCCACGACCTTCCACAAAGGATACTGCCTCATCAACCTGGACCGACGTCGCGTAGGGAGAACTGTACAGCCCATCCGCCACAAGAGTCGTGATCGCCGTTCCCGGATCCACCAGAGCACCCTCCTCGATCTTAACCCGGTTCCATGAATTATAATCCTGCACACCTCCTTGCAGAGTTCCAGAGAAGTTGGGCCAGCCACCCCTCTCCCGGGGCCCTGTGTTTCCTGATCCAAGGTGCCACTTGCCAAATGAGGCCAGTCCGTAGGCAGGCGCCGCCCGCGAAATGATTTCGGGGAAGGTTTCCTCACTCGCCGGAAGAATATTGTCAGGGCTTGGGTTCCCCACCCCATGCTGATAAGTCTGCCGACCAGTGAGAATCGTCGCACGGGTGGGAGAACATATCGGTTGCGCGTAGCCCCGAGTGAAAAGAAGCCCTGCGTCCGGCGTGCCCGTTATCTCTCCCGAGGAATACAGCAAGGTGCGGAGATTCGGCATGGTGGCCAGCTGGATCCCCGGCCGCCTGGTATTGTAGAGCTCGGAGGCATCGATTCCCCAATCATCAAGGATAAGGAGAAGCACATTATTCGCACCGGCAACCCGATAGGTATTAAGGGAGGCAAGAGAACCATTGATCCGGGCAAGGTATTCTCCCTCCTGAAAATCCGAGTCATCAAAGCTCGCCTCCACGAGTCCCGTGGACGGATCATACGCGATGACCTCGGCTCCTGCCTCTCCAACCGTCAGGACCCCGATATTCGCAGGGAGCGGGGGCGAGACAGGAAACTGGAAGACGTGGACCACCGAAGGCGTGAAATCAAAATCCTCCAGTCCATTCGTATCAAAAGGTTCCAGTTCCGTAAGCCTGCTGCGGAAAAACCGTTTACGAGGGGACGAGACCTCCGAGGGATCGCCAGAACGATAGGAAAGCATTTCTCCCTCTGGTTGCTGATTCAGGGCCTCTGCCACCCAGGATCCGACCGCGAGCGAGGTCGTTGACTCTACAACATACCTTCCGCCCTCTACCACAGACCATTCCAGCACCAGCGCTCCCGAGGCAGCATGATCAACCGAGGCAATGATCGGACTTTTCCTTGGGCCTCCCTCAAAATGAACGACCGCACTGTCCGGAACCGTAGTTGGGGAACTTCCCTCCGGGGATCCAAAATAATAACGACCGATATTGTAGGGAAACACCGGGGTTCCCTCAGAACTGATATTCGTAAAATACGCCCACGTCCCATCGGGATAATCAGGGGTCACGCAGTAACGAACATTGTATTCGTTGAGATCAAAGTGCCGATCAG
Organism: uncultured Roseibacillus sp.; assembly: GCA_963989605.1. Taxonomy (GTDB): domain Bacteria; phylum Verrucomicrobiota; class Verrucomicrobiia; order Verrucomicrobiales; family Akkermansiaceae; genus Roseibacillus_B. The sequence continues at coordinate 16,567 of CAXEFH010000034.1, forward strand.
AATCAAAGTTTCCCCGACCCTGATACAGGGTCAGCCCCAAATCTCCCTTGTAGCCATAATCCTCGAGGTAATGCCCGATTGGAAAATTCCCGCTCACTGGAGGGCCGTATTCAGCGGCTGTCAGACTCGAATCACGGCCCGAATTCCGCGAAACCCAAAGGGGTAGGGACGTTCGTCCCGTTGCCGTACCGGAGAGCATGTTACCACTGCTAACCGCGAGGTCAGCAGAACCATTGCTACCATCTCTGGGCTGGTAACCGGAAACCATTCTCCGGACTCCTGAGTCCGGGTTCATCGGCGAAGAATACCCGTAGGGGCCATAAAGCGGCAGCCCGTCCCGGAACCAGCCCATGATCGGGGAGTGTGTTCCATTCGGACTTTCAACGTATGTATTGCTTGAGGCTACGTAGTCAACCGAGTCCCCGAGAAAGTGACGGATGGCAGGTGCGTTCGCATGGTAGTGATGATTCGACCCGGCCTGATGGGCAAGGGCTCCGTCAAAGGTGACCCCTTCGTTAACATAGGCATCACGGTTCCACACCCCGTCTCCCTGTACCTGAGCTGGTGCACGGGGCCCATCATCCACCTCCTCTGATGCGTCGTAGGAAAAAGCATCGCGGGAGTCAAAGAGAGCAATCCCGTCCACCATGTAACCAATGACCCCCAGTCCCGTCGGCGTTTTGGATGATGGAATGTCAGGGATTTTAGGAAACCGGTAAATCTCCGCCCGATTGGCTGGATAATTCGGGAATAGATTTCCGTTGGCGGCATACCACGGCCCCATCACATGAAAACCAAGGTTCGAAGTGCGGATATAGACATCCGTCTCGGTTGATGAGACTTCCGTCACTCCTGCGTAAACAGGCTGAACCTGGTTGCCCTGCCCCCTCGACCAGGTCGTGACCGAGGAGCCCGATACCATGGCCGCATTGTCGGGATAGATTCGTGCGTAGCGCCCCGATAATTCGGTGAACCAAGAACTGAGCAGGGGCTCCCCCGGGGAAGGCAGGCACAATGCCAGGGAGAGGGCAGCGAGTCTGAAGGTCTTTCTTTTCACGTCTGGGGAGAGGGAGTCGACCGTAGGCCGATAGGAAGCAATCGATTGAACCCCCAAACGGCGCTCCGGTTCCTGGGAAATGACGAACGACTTACGTTACAGGCCAGTAGCGACCCAACCCGAGGGCAATCTGTGGCAATCCGTCACTCTTCTCTACTTGGGCACCTCGACCTGTGACGGTTCCACGATCGCAGTAAAATACCCCAGCGGTTCCTCATTCAAATCCGTAATCAGCCAGGTGGCCTTGGAAAAACTGCCACGCGTGAGTGTATCCCCCGCAGCGATCTCCGCATAATATTTCAGTCCTCCCCCATACTCTACCCAGTAGAGCTTTACCGCCTCCTCTCTCGAATTGATAATACTGATACTGCTGAGGATCCCTCCGCCTTTTGATCTCGGTGGGGTTTCCGTCCCCGCGGGCGTCCAATCCAGATTTACCCGCACCACCTTCTCTTGTTTCTCCTCGCTCTCCTTTTTTCTTGCCTCCGCCGCAGCTGCAACCTCATCCAGGTTCACGCCTCTCACGATCTTCAGTCGAGGCAGAGAGCGGGCGAGCAGATCGCAACCCGCATCTGTCACGCCCGTTTCCCAGACATACAACCGCTGCAGATCCTCCAGCGAAGCAAGGTGGGCAAGACCCTTGTCCGTCACCGTCGTCCCATAAACATTCAGGTATGTGAGTTTCTTCAGCCCCGCGAGGTGAGCCATCCCCTCATCCCCAACCTCGGTCCGCTCCAGATGAAGCCGTCCGAGATTACTCAGCCCTTCCAGTTGCCTGAGTCCCTCATCGGTCTGTCTCTTATACACATCTCCGAGCCCACGAGACAGGCAGAAATCTCGTATGCCGTCTTCTGCTTGAAAAAA
>CAXEFH010000035.1:0-18416 GCA_963989605.1 uncultured Roseibacillus sp.
CATGAAGAAAAGCAGGCGCCGCCAACCGTCCTCAATCTGCAACAGGTCATACATAACCCCGCCAATGCCAACCGGCCCGGAGAGATGCTGAATGCCCACGTCTGACTTGGGAGAGGCGACCTTGACCAAAGTCTTTTCCATGATTTTTACAGACTCTCCGATTTGCTCCAGGGGGCTCGGGTAAAAAAGCTCCGTGTTTATTTCTCCCCCATCTCCAAAGCCTACCCCGATCATGACCCTTGCCGGCTCGATGTTTGTTGGGCTCTGAGGCGTGACCGAGATTTCCTTTTCCTTTCCATCTCTCTCTACAATGAGCTGAAGGACTTTGTTTTCCGCACCTTCCACAATCTCCCTGAAGCGCGACCTGCTTCGCAGGACTTCGCCGTTCACGGACAGCACAACATCGTCGGTTTCAAGGCCTGCCCGTCCTGCTGGTCCGCCTTCCAGGACACCGCCGATCACAGTGCGATTCTCTACCGAGATTCCAGCCCGCCGCAATGCCTTGCGTTGCCACCACTTTGTCTCGGGAATCTTAAATTCCGTCGTCACAGTGACTTGGGCGCCATCACGCAGCACGAGGAACTCAAGCTGGTCTCCCTCACTCAACATGATGCTTTCCCGCACCGAGTTCAATGAGCCAACGAAACCGTCCACCTTCTCTCCATTGATCGCGAGGATCTCGTCACCCGCTAGTAGTTTTCCATATGCCGGGCCATCTTTTTCCACATGGCCGATCACAGTGCTCTCGGCTGCATCGATGGGCTTTCCTACCCCCATCACGACGAAGGCCGATACGATCGCCAGAAGGAAACTGAAGAGGGGCCCCGCGAACGCCACGATAATCTTATCGAGAGGCTTGACCGGGGGCAGGGTCTCCTTGTCTTCCTCGAGCGCCCCTGGTTCCCGGTTCTTCCCTTCCACCGCCTCCATGGGCGCCATTTGCGGGAGCGCGACAAAACCCCCGGCGGGGATCCAGCCCAGGCCATATTGCACCCCGTTGATCTCTTTCTTCCAAATGGGCTTGCCGAACCAGATCTGGAAGCGATCCACACGAAGCCCTCTCCACCTTGCGGCAAGAAAATGACCGAGCTCGTGGACAAAGATGATAACGTTGAAAAGCGCTACCACGATGAGGAGGAGGAGAAGATATGTCATTCTTGAAAGGAGCTGGAAACTAACGCTGTCCGTCCCTCGCGCAAGGGACTATTGGCCGCTCTGGCACCTTCTGGGGTCTCCCCGGCGGCAGCCATGGCGGCCGTGAAAGCTCTCCGAGCCGCGGCACCCTGCCACAGGCTCCTCCACGAATGAAGCATTAACCCGTGAGCGCCTTGCTCTTCGCAGGCATGGCTCTCAGGCGGTAACCCGTTCGGTGGACTCCGCATCCGTGCGGACCCTTCGCAAAAGGTTGATCAAAACGCTGCGCTCTCGCTCAGACCACTTCTGAAATACTGTCTCAAGGGCCTCCCCTCGAAGCTGCGAAAATTGCTGAACGATCTCCTTGGCCTCCTCGGTAACCGAGACCCAGACCACCCGCTTGTCATCAAGGTCTCTCTTGGTCTCAACCAATCCGCGGCGATGCAGTCGCTTCACCGCAGATGTCATTGATCCGCTCGTAAGGCCAACTTGCCGTGCCAGCCCATTGACGGGGCGAGCACCCTTGCGCGCTAACCGCTCCAGAATTGCAACATCACTTTCGCACAATCCATGAGGCAGGATTTCTCGATCGATCTCACTAAGTGACTGTTCCGCGCGAACAATCGCCCGTCTGAGACGGAACATCTCGCGCCAATCCTTTTCGTCGTAAAATGCCATTGGGTGTCCTATGTTATGATGAAGCGCGGTTTGCTCTGTTAGATTCTTGTGTCCTTCGCAAGCTCTGGACCTTGGAATTCTGATTGGGTGTTCCGTGCGCTTTCTGGATTGCTCCTCGTCGCTTGGAGCTCTTCTTAGCAAGTCTTCCAAGTCTCGTTGCAGGCGAACTCTGAAACAGTTGCCGTGCCATTCCAAAGCATGAATCATTTACTTGGCGAAAAGGCTCGAAGGCGACTCCATTAAACGGGATGCCTTCCGGAAATAAGAGTGCGTTCACCAGCATGGACGCGCAGGTTACGCCCGGCTCCGAAATCCTGACAAGCTCGGAGCACGAAAACTTGCAAGGCAGATGATCCGAAAAAGTAAACCTGACACTTTTGCAGGAAATTTAATCGTCCAAATCTCTCGGCGGAATCCTCCTCACTTTTGGATCGAATTCCGTGCCGTGATGGTGACACTGCTGCCATTACTTCGTGAAGCCTGCTGTCATCCTAGCTGAAACCCGCGCACCCGATGGCGCCCCTCTCACCCTCATCGAGCACGACGGGCACTACTCCCTCCACTCGGGTGGAGTTCAGCTGGAAAGCAGCTTCGCCCATAATGGCGCGGCCGAACTGGGCCGGCTTGCCGCCCAGCCGTTCCGCAGTGCGCGTCAGCCACGGCTCCTCCTATCGGGATTGGGACTAGGCTTCGTCTTGAGCGGCCTGCGGACCGCTTTGCCTCAGAAAAGGGCTATATTTCAGGTCTCTGAGCCCCTTGTTGACCTCCCGGGATGGCATCGCCAACATCTTGCCGCTCTCCACCAGGGGCAGCTGGACGATCCTAGGCTGATCATCCGCAGGGAAGGCCTCAACGATGCGCTCCGTAAGGACAAGGAGGGATGGCAAGCCCTCGTGATCGATGCTGACAGCTCCCTTCCCCAGCTTGGTGTGACAAGCCCAGCGGGCATTCCTCACTCCTCCTTCTTGCACCGGGCCCATTCTTCGCTAAAGGAAGGGGGCCTTCTGGCCATATCCTGCAGCACAGGGCATCGCTCTTTTGAAAAGAAGATGCAGAGAGCTGGCTTCGAGGTGGTGCACGAGATGGTCCCAACCTCCCAGAAAGGGAAACAAAAACAAAGATCTACAATCTGGCTCGCTCGCAAGGGCGCCTACGAATCACACCGCAGATATCGCGGAGCACATACAACATAGACCGACCAATGAAACCGTCCCCATTCCTCCTCGCCCTTTTCCTCGCCTTCCCTCTGGCCCATGCCGGAGAATTCAAGGTCGAGAAGAAGCCATTCAAATCAACAGTTGAATTTGAAGGCAGCTTTCTTCCCGACAAGGCCATGGTCATGAAAATCGACTCGAAAGTCTGGACGGACTTTACGATCAAGGAGCTCGTCCCCCAGGGAGGAACGGTGAAGAAGGGAGCTCCACTCGTAGTCCTCGACACAGAGGCGATTGATCGACAGCTGGCAGACGATAAAGATGTGACGTCATCGCGAAAGATGGCCTTAAGCACGGGGGAGCTTGAATTGGCAAATCTGGAAAAAACGACCCCCTGGCTCCTCGAAGCTGCTGAACTTGCCTTCCAACGCGCCAGGGACGATCACCAGTATTTCGTGGATGTCAGCCGCCCGCTCCAAGAGGAATCTGCCAACCGGAGTCTCCAGAGCGCCGAACGGTATTTGGAGTCAGCCACCGAGGAACTGAACCAGCTCCTTAAAATGTATAAAGAGGATGACCTTACCGAGGAGACCGAGGAAATCATCCTGAAGCGTCAGCGTTACTCCGTCGAATCGGCGGAATTCCGGCTCAAATCTGCTAAACTGTCCACCAAGCGCGCCCTCGAGGTGACCATTCCCAGATCTGCGGTCGATCAGGAGCAGGCTCTCAAAGATGCTGAACTTGTGTGGAAAACTGCACGAGAGTCCCTCCCATCTGCTCTCCAGAAAAAACGCCTTGATGTCAAGAAGATGAGGGTCGAGGACCAGCGCGCCGACGCAAAGTCTCGGGATTTGACCGCCGACCGAGCCCTGATGGAATTCCCAGCACCAGTTGATGGGACTGTATACCACGGCGAAATTTCAAAGGGGCGGTGGAATCCAGTGTCCGCGGCCAAGTTCATGAAAGTTGGGGGCAAAATACTCCCGCGGGCTCCATTTGCCACTTTGATTCCCTCGGATTCAAAGCTCCAGCTGGACGCATTTGTCGATGAAACGGCGGCCTTCAAGCTCAAGCAGGGCCAAAAGGGCTACGTTGCTCCCGTGTCATCGCCCAGGTCGCGTCTCTCAGTTGAAGTTGCTGAAGTGGCCTCGCACCCAGCCGTCGACGGCAAATACCACATCCTCCTCACTCTGTCCGCGGAGGGGTCGCCTGCTGGCCTGAGCCTTGTGCCGGGAATGAAGGGGAAGGGAAAAATTACGACTGGTGACGAAGGCGAAAACTTGGCGGTACCTGTCAAGGCGCTGAAGGAGGAGGCCGATGGCACATATACTGTCAGGGTCAAAGGGCCGGAGGGCCAGGAATCGACTGCCGCCGTCACAGTCGGCGCAGAGTCGAACGGGATGATCGTTGTTCTTTCCGGCCTAGCCGAGGGTCAGATTGTGATTACCCCGGAGGAGCCCGCCTCCAAGTAACAGTAGGGAACCGAAACGAATATTATGATACGAATACTTGTCCTCAGCGCACTGGCTGCCAGCGCATCGATCGCGCTTTTTCAAAAGGTCGCGGCGGAAGAAGAGGGTCCGGATAGCAAGCCCTGGCTCTCCGATTTGCCCCCGCTTCCTGATATTGAGCCCGTCACGAGGGCCGAGATCGAAAAGTCGGTCACTCGCGGGGTTGATTTCTTGATATCAAGCCAAAATAAGAACGGCTCATGGGGTTCGGCCACCATGACCAAGGGCCTGAACATCACCGCTCCGATCCCCGGAGCCCACCACGCCTTTCGCGCAGGATCAACCGGTCTCGCCCTTGAGGGTTTGCTCCGTTCCGGTGACCGGCGCCCAGAGGCTGTCTCCGCGATCGAGAGAGCGGAAGCTTGGTTCTTGAAAGAGCTCCCGAGGCTTCGGAGGGGCACGGTTGATACCATGTATAATGTCTGGGGCCACTCCTACGGAATCAAGGCCCTTGCCGAGCTGTATCGCTACCGAGAAGGCGATGACGCAAAGCAGTCCCTCTTGAAAAACCTGGCTCAGACACAAGTTCAACGGTTGCAGCGCTATGAGGACGTCAACGGCGGATGGGGCTATTACGATTTTGATGAGGCCACTCGGAAGCCAACCGGCATCCCAACCAGTTTCACGACCGCCACGGTCATGATGGCACTCTGGAAGGGGAAAGAAGTGATGGATCTGGGGCTTCCTCCCAAGGAAGTTACCCGCGGCATCGAATTTCTAAAACGGCAGCAAACTCCGGACTTCGCCTACGTCTACTCAAACGGGCATCGGTATAGACCCCGCTATAGTATCAACAGGCCAGGCGGGTCTCTGTGCCGCTCGACAGCATGCAACGCCGCCCGGAGGGTGTGGGGGGACCCCGCTCCTACCGACGAGATCATCAAGGTCTGGCTGGACCGGCTGATCCTTCGAAACGGGTGGGTCGATATTGCACGGAAAAGACCGCGTCCCCATTCGACTCACTTTGCCAATTCCGGCTACTTTTACTTCTACGGACACTACTACGCCATGGACTGCGTCGCGCTCCTGCCAGAAACCGACAGGTCTGTTTATTATCAGCATTACGCGAAGATCATGCTTTCTAAGCAAGAAAAGAATGGCTGCTGGTGGGACTATCCCCTCTATAAGTATCACTATGCCTACGGAACTGGTTACGCTCTTTGCGTCCTCGCGGACTGCATCAAAGGCGCAAAGTAAGGCAGAGCCCTCGGGGGAGTCGGCATTGGCTTGATGTGAAGGCATGTCGGCCTCGCTGCTCGAGCATTTCTACCGAAACATTGTCAATTGTCAGGCCGCTGGATGCGTCGGCGCTGTCATGGTTCAGAAAACGGAGTTCTACGATATTCCGCTAATCCAGAGGGTCGCCCGGCACGGGCATAAGTCCCCTGAAATAGTTTTCTTCTAGCTCCTCCATTTCCAAGAACGCCGGTTTCCTTAATGCGCCCTCATCGGAAGCGCTGGGAAATCTAGCCGTTACGGTGTCACCAACGCCGTCATCATCCCTGAATGCGTGAAAGGGGAGGCCTGCATCCAACGGGTCTTTCAACTCTGCGGCCGGAGAGCGCAAGGCAAGGTCCGAGTCAGGACCATCATCGCCGCTATTTGTAGTCCACTCGTGGTCAGACGCCCCGGATCCGGCTAAGGGCCCATTCGTCCCCGAGGGCGTTCCAAGCTCGCATCGCCTCGAGCCTCGCTCATCGTTGGCGACGGTTGTCCAAGTGCCCGGTCGGTCTTCCAAGTGATCGAAGAACAAGGGAGGCGCTCTACCTGCAATGTGAGCGAAAAATCGACGGCGACCATCCAGCCAGGCTATCCCGGGATGGTTCCGGTGAGAGTTTGCAATAAGATCCACAGGGCCCGTCACCCGGGACCGGGTCCTCGGGGCGAGATGAGCCCGGGGGTTGTCCCTCTCAACGATTGAGTAGCTGTCCGCCAGAGAGCTGTTCTACCCGAATCTGATGGTCGGGCGGGCATCCAAGGCGGTAGCCCTAACCCCGGAGTCGCCCGGGTCGCGGGTTAATCGTCCCTCGGAGAACCAGGATTCCCTGAGGATGAGGCCGGATCGATCGCCAGAGACATCGATTTTGATCCAGGCCCCTGGGCCGAAGTTCGAATCCGATCCCTCTCTCGCCGGGACCTGCTGTTTGTCCAAACCGCGCCGCGCCCCCCAATATATCCACAATAAACTCGGACACCCTGGCCCCCAAAGCTTCCGGCGGAGACTATCTCTTCGCGAGGCGGCAAAAAGCGCGGGTTATAAGTCCACATTCCAGCGCGGCCCGCGTCGAATTCACCAAGCACCGTCCCATTGGCAGATAGCTGCCCGTAGAGTCTAACCACCCAGTTTCCCTGCCCGTCAGGCCGGAGCTCGGTCGACAACACGATGGTGTTTTCAAAGAGGGTTCCAGGAGGCAGTAAATTCTGGTGCGCCGTGGGGCAGAAGCCTCCCCCGCAGGAAATTAATCCTGGCCTGAGGCGCTCGCCTTACTCCAATCCTCAGGGCTGGCCCATGAACGAGCTAAACCTCTGTGAGCCAGAACGATCGAGCCCACCCTCTTAAAAACCAACAGGTCGGTTTATAGTCAAAAAGAGTATAATATTGCATCTGATTAGCATTTAGGGGCCCGTTCCTACTGGTCGGTGAGGCACCCGGCATTTGTTTGATATCAAGCTATTGACTTGGGCGATCCTCATTCCGGGATCCCAGGATTGGATTGAACACGGGCTTTATGGTCTGAGGCGGGCTCCGGGTGCTTCGGGGCCGACAAGGCTTTCCTTCCTGAACGCGGACTTCGCCCTCGCCACCAATGCCTCTTTCTGCTTTCCAAGGGGACACCAAAACACATGGCCAAGGACATCCGCGAGCAATTAAGGCAACTCCTGATGGAAAAATCTGTCCGCACAGGTGAATTCACCCTCGCTTCTGGACAAAAGAGCGATCTTTACGTTGATTGCAGGGTTTCTAGTTTTGATTCGCGGGGAGCCCGCCTGATCGGCGAAGCAGGATGGGCGTGCGTGCGGGAACAGTTAGAACGCGAGAATCTTTCCGCGGCAGCAATTGGGGGAATGACCCTTGGAGCAGATCCAATCTCCCTCGCCATCGGCATGGAGTCCGCCCGGCAGCAGCCGGACCGTTTCCTCCAGGTGTTCACCGTGCGGAAAGAAGCCAAGGGATATGGCGCCGGGCGCCGAATCGAGGGTAATTTTTCCACCGGTGATCCTGTCGTAGTTGTAGACGACGTCATTACCACCGGCGGGTCGACCCTGCGCGCGATTGACGCAATAGAATCGGAAGGGGGCCGCGTTCTCTTTGCGTTTGTTCTCGTCGATCGAGAGGAGGGGGGCAGGAAGGCTCTTGAAGAGCGGGGGATTCAGGTCGTTTCGCTGTTCACCCGCTCGGAACTCCTGGCTGGCTCTTGAGCAACTTTTTCTGCGCTAGATGCAATCCGTTGGCCGGGCAACCAGTGCATTGCCATTTGAAGCTGAATGGAAACCGGTCATAGTAGACTCGCGACAATCCATGAAAGTATTTGTCACAGGAGCCACGGGGTTCATCGGCCGAGCCCTCGTGCTCGCCCTTCGGCGGAGAGGGCATACAGTTGTAGGATGGGTCCGCTGTGAGAAGCGTGCGCGAGCCCTCCTCGGCGACGAAGTCGAACTTCTGCAGATCACTGACCGGGACTCTTCCCTCTCCGAAGCCCTGAGCCGATGTCAAGGCGTGGTAAATCTGGCAGGTGAGCCCATCTTTGGTAAAAGATGGACCCGGGCGAGACGGCAGTCATTCCTTGCAAGCAGGGTTTCGCTGACATCCAGACTGGCAGCCGGAATCAAGAACGCTGGCCAAGCACCCCGCGTCTTTCTCTCCGGCAGCGCGGTCGGCTTTTACGGTGACCGGGGCAATGAAGAGCTCGATGAAAGCTCCGGTCCGGGCAACGGTTTTCTCGCATCGCTATGCCAGAAATGGGAGCGAGCCGCCCTTGAAGCCTCTTCCGCCAGCACCCGGGTCGTTTGCCTCCGGACTGGGATAGTTCTCGGCCAGGGAGGCGGGGCTCTGGATGCTATGCTCCGGGTGTTCAAGGTTGGTCTCGGCGGACCCCTGGGACACGGCCGCCAGTTTATCCCTTGGATCCATCTTGAAGACTGCGTCAACCTGATGATCTCAGCACTGGAGAATTCCGCCATTGAAGGCCCGCTTAATGTGGTAGGGCCTGCTCCGGTGTCCCAGAGAGTCCTCGCGAGAGCCCTCGGGCAGGCTCTTCGGCGACCCAGCCTTTTTCCGACCCCCCGGATCGCCCTGAAGACCGTTCTGGGTCAAGCGGCCGAAGCTCTCCTTACCGGACAGAAATGCTATCCACGAAAAGCGACCGCCTGCGGAATTTCTTTCCGTCATGAATCGATTGAGGGCGCCCTGAAGGAGCTCCTCGTCCCGTCCGGTATCTCAATCGGGACCCTCGGGCTTTCCACCCCGCCCCCCCTCGATGAGCCGGACTATCTCGGTTCAAGGGTTCCAAAGTACTTTCTGCAGACGAGAGTTATGGTCGACGCCCCGTTGGCAGAGGTATTCCCCTTCTTTTCCAAGCCTCCTAACCTCGCGCTCCTTACCCCCCCGAAAATCGGCTTCATGATCCACCGCATGGAAGGGCCCATGGGTCGAGGCGCCACGATTGAATATCGCCTCCGGGTAGCCGGAATCAAGCTGGGATGGCGCTCGCGAATCGAGCGCTGGGAGGAAGGAAAAGTGTTCGTCGATTCCCAGGAGCGAGGCCCGTACTATTCGTGGTGGCATGAGCACCACTTTCGCGCCCAGGGAAGATATACCATAATGGAGGATCGGGTTTACTACGCCCCTCCCCTTGGCCTCCTTGGCCGCCTGGCTCATCGCGTGTTTATCGCGGCGCAACTTCGAGAAGCCTTCCATTACCGCGGCGCCGCTGTTGGTCTGCGATTCGGAAAGTTGCCCATAGGAGAAGACGACGATGAAAGAAAGGCATAGAACACTTGTCTGGTTCCGCGGCAAGGACCTAAGAATCGCAGACCACGAGCCCCTTCTCAGGGCGGCGGAAGATGGAGAAATCGTGCCCCTTTTTATTTTTGATCCATATTTCTTCCACCCTCTCCGCGCCCGGAAGCTCCCCCATCGCATGCAGTTTCTACTCGAGAGCATCCGTGAGCTTTCAAGCAATCTCGCGTCTCTCGGAAGCAGACTAATCTGCGTCTCCGGGCCAAGCGTCACCTTGATGCCCGAACTGGTAAAGCGGTGGGGCATCACCCGGGTTGTTGCCCACCGTTGGACAGAGCCTTTCGGGCGGACCCGTGACGCCAGAATTGCCGAGTCTCTCTCCGTGCCGATGACCCTTTATGAGGGAGAGACACTCCACCCGCCCGGAACCCTCCGCACCGGCAAAGGGACGCCTTATTCTGTCTTCACTCCGTTTTCGCGAGCCTTGCGCAAGGCTGCACGCATCTCCGAGCCTCTGCCCAAGCCGAAGGGCCTGGGTGCCGTTCCCAGCGTAGCGATGAAAGATAATGAAGAAATTCCCTGCCTCGAGACGCTGGGAATCTCTCGAAATCCGCACTTACAGGCGGGAGGTGAGTCCGCAGCACGGGCCCGCCTGAAGCTTTTCTTGGAGCAACGCGTAGGCACCTACTGCGTGGGACGCGATCAGCTGGGAGAGCCCGCCACCAGCCGCCTCTCAGCTGACATCAAGTTCGGCACGCTGTCGGTGCGGACAATCTGGAGGTCCGTTGAGGAGTTGGGCGTGAAAGGCCAAGGAGAGTCGGCTGAGACTTTCCTCAATGAATTAATCTGGAGGGACTTTTCCTATTCGACGCTCTGGGATCGGCCGGAGGTACTCCGTGTTCCCTTCCGGCCCAGCTGGAAGGGGTTTCCATGGAGAAACGATCCTGAGGAGTGGAGAGCCTGGAAAAACGGCCAAACAGGATATCCGGTTATCGACGCCGGAGCGCGTCAACTGCTGGAGACTGGGTTTGTTCACAACCGGGCGAGAATGATCACCGCAAGCTTTCTCTGTAAGCACCTGCTCATCGATTATCGCCGCGGAGAGTCCCACTTCCTAAAATACCTTACGGATGGCGATTGGGCACAGAACAATGCTGGCTGGCAGTGGTCCGCTGGCTGTGGCTGCGATGCGCAACCCTACTTCCGCGTCTTCAATCCAATCACACAGGGAGCGAAGTTTGATCCTGCCGGGAACTACGTCAGGCGATGGGTGCCAGAACTAAAGCACCTGCCAAACCGATATATTTATCGCCCGTGGGACGCCCCCCCTGAAGTTCTCGAAAAGGCAGGCGTAACCCTCGGAGTCCATTACCCTCCGCCACTCGTCGAGCATGCCGCGGCGCGAGAGCGCTTCCTCCGAGTGGCCAAGTCCCATTTGAGCACGACGGGCTGATGGAACACGTCTTCGTCCAAGACTAGGGCCCCTTTCTTCTTGCCTCTGTAGTGCGACGCCGAGCAAAAAGCCTCGCAAACTATTGATTATAAGCGGGTTCTGGACCTCCTCATACTGGCCGCCAGATGGTGCCGGCTCGCCCATGCGCCTCACTGTTCCACGTGGAACGACTTTCTTGAGCCCAAGTGGTCAGCCTTCCTAAAGGTTCGGCGCCCACCACAGCCCTTGAACTCCCTTCTCTATTGATTACCCTGCAGGAAGCGCGTAGCCCGTCGGGCGCACCCATGTTTGTTTATCCTAAAGAATACGACGTTCTCGTCATTGGCGCCGGCCATGCTGGCGTCGAGGCCGCCCTGGCGGCGGCCCGCCTCGGCTGCGAGGTCGCAGTCCTGACACAGAACCTTGATACCATTGGCCAGATGAGCTGCAACCCGGCGATTGGCGGCCTTGGCAAAGGCCACATGGTTCGTGAAATCGACGCCCTCGGCGGGGCCATCGGCTTGAACACCGATGCCACCGCCATCCAATGGCGGCTCCTTAACAGGGGAAAGGGACCCAGCGTCCGTGCTCCCCGAGCCCAATGCGACAAGAAGGCCTACCAGTTCCGAATGAAGCACATCCTCGAGTCGACCGAGGGCATTGATCTCCACCAAGGCAATGCAGCCCGCCTTCTGGTGAAAGGCTCCATGATCCAGGGAGTCCAGACCAACCTCCAGTTTGAGCTCCGGGCAAATTCAGTAGTCCTGAGCGCAGGAACCTTCATGCGCGGCCTCATGCACGTCGGTCGGCGCAATGAGCAAGGAGGCCGCATGGGTGATGGAACTTCCACTATCAGCGACTCCTTACTGGACCTCGGGTTCGAGGTCGCCCGCTTTAAAACCGGAACTCCATGCCGCCTCAATGCCCGCTCGGTTGATTTTTCGAAGTGCGAGCGGCAGGACGGGGACGATCCGCCACCCCTCTTCAGCTACCTCGCGAATACCATTGTCCGAGGCCGCGATGATCTCTTTACCTTGAATGCTTGGGGCGACAAAGCATTCCACGTGGAACAATTGCCGTGTTGGATCACGTGGACAAATGACCAAACCCACGATGAGATCAGAGAAAATCTTGACCAGAGTCCTATGTATTCGGGCCAAATTGAAGGCCTTGGCCCACGATACTGCCCTTCAATAGAAGACAAGGTCGTTAAATTCGCGGAAAAGCCCCGCCACCAGATCTTTCTCGAGCCCGAAGGGCGACACACCCGGGAATATTATGTTAACGGAGTCTCTACCTCCCTTCCATACGAAGTGCAATTGTCGTTCATCCGCACGATCGCAGGATTGGAAAATGCCGACATCATCCGTCCCGGCTACGCAGTCGAATACGACTATTGTCCGCCGACTCAGCTAGCACCCACCCTCGAAACCAAGATTGTCGAGGGGTTATATTTTGCAGGCCAGATCAATGGCACCTCTGGTTACGAAGAGGCGGCAGGCCAAGGCCTGCTCGCCGGCGCCAACGCCGCCCTCAAGGCCCGGGGAGCCCAGCCCCTCGTCCTTTCTAGAAGCCAGGCTTACCTCGGGGTCATGGTCGATGACCTCGTCACCAAGGGCTGCACGGAGCCTTACCGCATGTTCACAAGCCGGGCGGAGTACCGCCTTCTGCTTCGGCAGGACAACGCGGACCAGCGTCTTGGGCCCCTCGCCAGCTCCCTGGGCCTTTCTTGTGCACTTCGCAGCCAGCGAACTTCCGAGAAACTCAAAACTCTTGACGCCGCTGCAACCCTGATCAGGGAGACTTCCCATGATGGAATCAAGTTGGACCATTGGTTTCGACGCGAGGACAACTCTTGGAAAATGCTTCCTCCTGAGCTTCTTGGGAAGTTCCCCGTGGAATTGTGGCCCCTGATCGAAACCGACTTTAAATACGAGGGCCACATTCTCCGCCAGAGCCAGCAGGTAGACCGCATGCTGCGCCAGGAAGCTCGCGAGCTTCCTCCCGTCCTCGACTACCACGCACTCAAGGGCCTCAAGAGCGAAGCCCGGCAGCGCCTCAGCGAAATTCGTCCCCAAACCCTTGGCCAAGCCGCGAGAATTAGTGGCATTACCCCAGCTGACATTGCCATTCTTTCCATCTGGCTGGAAAAAACGAGGCGCGAAGCGTCTTCCAAAGAGTAGCCTTGGAGCGGGCTCCCGTTTGATTTGGGCCTTACCAACACCCGGCTTGCCCGCTCTTGGATCTACCTTCTGGCTACCGCCCTCGGCTTCTTCAACCACCGCGAGGCCATAATACTATGTTCATAGTATTTAGGTGCTGTCCAACCGGCTCCTTGCTGAATCGTCCCGTCACGGTCCTGCGGATCTGCGGATCCCCGCCCGGAGCCGAACATCGTTTTCAAATCGTTTGAATGAGCAGGTTTCCATTTTGATACGAGTCGCCAAACTCGAGACACCCTCGCCGCCAACCGCCGGGATCGTGCCCCCCGTAAGCAGTGGGGCGAGATAGAAAACGACTTCATCGGCCCATCCCTCATCCAGGAACTGTCCCACCATGGAGCCGCCGGCCTCTACCATGACGCTGAGCACGCCATGCTCTGATGCGAGATCCCGCAGGACGCACTCGATACGTCTGGCTTTGTAAATCAGGGTGCGGTCGCGGAATTCATCAGTAAGAATGTGAGAATCCTCCGGAACGCCATTATCTCTTGATGTCAAGATAACTCGCAGTGGTTGTTCCTTGTGCACCGGAGTGGAAGGCGCCCTGATCGTGAGGCGGGGGTTGTCCGCGCGGACCGTTTGTCCACTCGTTATGATGGCATCTACCTCCGCGCGAAGATCATGAACCTCAACTCGCGAGCGCTCGCAACTCAACCACTGGGCTTCCGCCGGCGGCCTTGTCACCTTCGCGTCTATCCCAAAAGCGCTTTTGATAATCACCCACGGAAGGCCGCTGCGCTGGACCTTGCTGAACGCCCGCAGCAACGACTCGCACCTCGACTCCTCTATCCCCTCAACTACCTCGATCCCCGCTTCAGAAAGGAGGGCTGCGGCCTTGCCGCCGTTGCTCGGGTTCGGGTCACTGGCGCCTATGACAACCCTCGCGACTCCCGCGCGTATCAGCGCCGAAGTGCACGGACCCGTCCGCCCATGAGTGGAGCATGGTTCCAGAGTGATATAAATGGTCGCGCCACTCATTGCGCCTTCACCGTGCCGTTTGATCGCATCCCGCATGGCCTCAATTTCTGCATGCGGTTGGCCGGGCCCGCGGTGCCAGCCGCCCCCTATCTCTACTCCATCTCTTACGACAACGGCGCCAACCGCCGGGTTCGGGCTGGTTAATCCCAGACCCCGCTCTGCCAAAGCCAGTGCCCGGCGCATATATTCACTGTCGTTCACAACAAACCGTTAGCCCCATCGTCCACTCCGAGCAAGAGCCGTGGAAAACATGGTAAGATCTTGAGCGAATGATGGGAACGAAATGAGCATGAATGGGAATAGTAATAATCTATGATTAATCGGGCCCTGCTGCCCTGCTTTATTCGCGCCTTATTCTTCCAGTGGAACGTCGGTAAATGATGTGAGGAACACGCTTTCCAAGGAGTTATTCGCCTCCTTAAGAAGAAGAATCAATGAGGTTCCAAAAGAATAGTACTTACCAGCAATCTTGATAACTTCCCGAACCCTCTGATTACACCACTGGTGTTATCTAATTTACGTGCAGACCAACCGTAACCGGTATAGATACCACCCCAGTGAAGCAAATTTTCCCCGCCATCCTTCTCATCGCTTTGCTCGTTGTGTTCAGTTGGGCCGCCCCCAGGCTGGAGGGTTTGCTCCCAGGATTCAGCCCTTTGCCACCACTGTTTTTTTGCGTGGCAGCATCCATGGCGAGCCGATGGATCTGGCTTCCTGCAGTTGCATGGACCCTCTCCTACTTTCTCATTAATTATACCCAAGGCTACGAGCTGGGCCTGCACGCCCTTGTCATCATTGCGAGTTTGGTAGTTACATTTTGGATTGGGGCCCTGTTCCGAAATAAATCCATGCTACATCTGACCGGCGGGGCGCTTCTGGCGGCTCTAGGCTTCTATGTTGTGGCGAATACGGGCTCCTGGCTTCTGTCACAGCAGTATGCAAAAACGTGGCAGGGGTGGATGCAATCTCAGACCATTGGCCTACCCGGGTATGTCCCAGCTTGGATGTTCCTGAAGGGCCAGCTGGTCGCTAGTGGCCTATTTACCCCTCTTTTTCTTCTCGGACAGCGGCGTTTTGGCGTTATCGGGAGGAAATCACCCGAAGGTGCCACCGCGAACGAGAGCTGGTGAAGCAGGTCGCGGGGACCTTAACTCTTGCCCGGGGTGCGCCTGAGAGGTATGCACCCGCAGGAGCAAACACCATGCAAGACCCTTCGGCAGAGCCACCATTCGCCGCGATGGATTTTTCCAGTTCGCCGGTGAACCGAGACCTCACCCCGCAGGACAAGATTGATTTTTACCGGACGATGGTTCGCATCCGCCGTTTCGAGCACCTTGCCCTCGGACAATATCAGAAGGACAAGATGGGCGGATTCCTCCACCTTTACATCGGACAGGAGTCGGTAGCTGTGGGGGCAGTCTCTCTCATGGGCGACAATGATCACGTGATTACCGCCTACCGTGATCACGGTCATGCTCTGGCGGTGGGAATGAGCATGGATGAATGCATGGCCGAACTCTTCGGCAAGGCCACCGGATGCTCAAAGGGCAAAGGCGGCTCGATGCACTTCTTTGCGCCCGACAAAAACTTCTGGGGGGGCCATGGCATTGTTGCGGGCCAGACCCCGCTTGGTCTGGGACTCGGTTATGCTCTGAAGTATCAAGGCCTCTCTGGATGTGCGGTCTGTTTTCTCGGCGATGGGGCTATCAACCAGGGGGCGTTTCACGAATCACTCAACCTCGCCTCTCTCTTTGAAATACCCATCGTCTACATCATCGAGAACAACGGCTACTCTATGGGAACCTCACAGACGAGATCCAGCGCCTATCGTGACTGCCTCGCCCAGCGAGCTGAGGGATACAACATGGCGTGGGACCTGGTCAATGGAGAGGACCTTTATGAGGTCAGGGCAAAGACCCACATTGCTATGGAAAGAGCTCGCAAGGAGCATCGTCCCAGTCTGCTCGAGATCCAGACCTATCGTTATTACGGGCACTCCGTAGCCGACGCCAATGCCGATAAATACAGAACCCCGGACGAGATTGAGCGATACAAAACCTATCATGACCCGATTCGGCTCTGGGAACGGCGCCTGATCGAGGAGGGTCACATCACCGCGGAAGAAGCAAAGGCTCTTGAAAAGGAGGCAACCAAGGAAACCGCACAAGCAATCAAGTTCGCCGAGAACTCCGCGCCGCCGACGGTGGACGACATTCTCCACGACGTATACTGGGAAGTGGACGAGGACACCGAAGCGGGCAACACTGGACGGCACTTCTTCAACGACTAAACAGGGCTGCACAATGAGGGAACTACTCTACAGACACGCGCTTCGCGAAGCCCTTGATGAAGAGCTCGCCCACGACGAAAACGTTGTGATCATGGGTGAAGAAGTGGCAGAGTACAACGGTGCCTACAAGGTGACCGAGGGCCTCTGGGACAAGTGGGGAAGCAAGAGAATCGTGGACACCCCGATCTCGGAAGCCGGGTTTATCGGGATGGGGGTGGGCGCATCCATGCTTGGTGTGCGCCCGGTAATGGAGCTCATGTTCTGGTCGTTTCATTCCGTTGCTTTTGACCAGCTCGTGAACAACGCGGGATGCGTTCGTTACATGGCTGGCGGAAAAATCAATGTTCCCATCGTAGTCCGTGGGCCGGCTAACGGGGGAACTAATGTCGGAGCCACCCATTCGCATTGTCCGGAAGGATTATTCGCAGCCTTTCCCGGGCTGAAGGTATGCGCTCCAGCGACGCCTGCTGATGCCAAGGGGCTGATGAAGTCTGCAATCCGCGACAATGATCCTGTTTTTGTGATGGAGAACACCAAACTCTATGGAAATTCGGGAGAGGTTCCTGATGCAGGAGAGGGAGATTTTTTAGTTCCTCTGGGGAAAGCTGACATCAAAAGAGAGGGGAGCGATGTAACACTGGTGGCGCATGGGCGTTCCGTGCTTCACTGTCTGGAGGCTGCGGAGACGCTCCAATCCTCGCATGGTATATCTGCGGAGGTCCTTGACCTCCGGTCGATCCGGCCTCTCGACCAAGATGCGATCATAGAATCTGTCGTGAAGACGAACCGGGCTGTTCTCGTCGATGAGTCCAAGCCCTTCAATGGGGTGTCCTCCCAGATCGCGGCCCTGATCCAGGAGCACGCATTTGACCATCTCGACGCCCCGGTGAAACGCGTGTGCAGCATCGATGCTCCTGCGATCTATTCGCACCATATCGAGGATGAGCAGCTTCCGAACGCGCGTCGGGTCGTCGAACAGGTGCTCACCATCGCCTGATTTCAAGGGTAAGAACACTTTATCGTGTATCAGAATAAACCCGTGAGCAACGAGCGGCGATGCCGGGGAGATTCTGTTTGCACTATTTTCGCGGGGGCCTAGCATCCGGGGCTCCTATGAAAACCTTGGCGTTCATCCCGGCGATTCTGTTTCTGGCACTGAGTTTCTCATCCTGTGGCCTGAGCTGCAATGGGTGTTCTTCAAAGAAGTATGTGGAAATTGAGGAAGTTGAGTGGATCGAGGAAGAAGTGATTGCGGAAGCTGGAGCAAAAGGGGGCACGGGCGAAACCGTTAAGGTCCGGCGGCCCGTAGTGAAGACTGTGCGGAAAGCCGTCAAGTGCACTCCCAGTTTTTCATGGTATTCAGTAGATTCGGATTGCGGCGGAACCGTGAGCAGCCGGGTCCTGAAAAGGGCAACGGGTCAGGGCTCAAGCGGCGAACCACATGTCGGCCTGATCCCAACCATGAAAGAACTCGCCCCGGAGGAGAACTGAGCCCCGCAAACGAACGATTTACCTTCGGGCTCTCCTTCACCGGGGGGCCCGTTTCCTTTCAGCCACGATCAATTCCCGGTTTATCTCAACCCGGAAGCCGATCTCCTCTCACCAAATCTCTTACCCCCCGGTCTTGACCGGGACGATTTTAAGGCCAAGTTTCTTCCCAAATCGACCCATGGCAACGCACATTGAAATGCCCAAGCTCTCGGACACCATGACCGAAGGAACCGTAGTGCGCTGGCTGAAGAGTGTTGGCGACCAGGTAGAGATAGGCGACGAAATAGCTGAAATCGAAACCGACAAGGCCACCATGGCGATGGAGGCCTTTGACGAGGGAATCCTTTCAGAAATTCTCATCGAAGAGGGAGCAAAGGCTGAAATCGGCGCCACCCTAGCGATTCTCCGGGATGAGGGAGAGGGGGACTCTGTTCCGGCCGCGCCAGCGGCGGAACCCGAACCTGCCCCGGCCGCGCCAGCGGCGGAACCCGAACCTGCCCCGGCCGCGCCAGCGGCGGAACCTGAACCTGCCCCGGCCACGCCAGCAGCGGAGCCCGAGCCTGTAG
>CAXEFH010000036.1:0-18401 GCA_963989605.1 uncultured Roseibacillus sp.
TGATACGGCGACCACCGAGATCTACACCTCTCTATTCGTCGGCAGCGTCAGATGTGTATAAGAGACAGGTTCTGGATTCCAGCCTTTTGAAGGTCAGCTTATCGGTCTCTTGTGAGAAAAAGGTAAAAAATAAGATTAATTTACATGATTCATAATACACTAATATTTAACGATATATAGATTAATCGGCTGTATAGAGTGTGAATTTTTATAAAAAAGTAGTGGAAAATTTACACAACTCTTGATAATCACTTTTCACCAACGAGGCGGGTCTAGTCAGCCTGCCGGCCATCAAGGCCAGAATTCACCCACCCTTACCTCATCACCAATGAAAGGATTTATTCTCCCTACCGTCTTGGTGTTTTTTGTCAGTGCTTCCCTTCCCGCGGCTCTTCCGCGGGGAGGGACTGCCACCCGCTCTTTCGTCTCTCCGCGGCCAGTCGCCACCAAGGCTGTGATCTCGGGACTTGAAGAGAGGTCTTTCCAGTCCCTGCCGCCCGTTTTGATCGAATTGAGTGACCTTCCAGCCACAGCGGCCGTTTGGGTGGAGGTTTTGCGAGGCCGACCTGCTCCTCCACATGCAGTTGGGAAAACGGTGGAATCGAAGTTTTACCTTCGGAGGGGAGGAGTTGGGATTCTGAGTGTTCCGGGCATCCACAGGGTCTGCCGCTCTGGAGGAATCTATACCGTGATCGTGAAGATGTCGGACGCGAGGGGGACTGCGATACTGAGCCAGATGAGTTTTGAACTGTTTCCCCAGCGGCTTGCCCAGCATTAAAATCGCCTTTCAAGAATGACGAGTATGTTGTCGTTCTGCCTTCTCACGAATTTCAAATCCCGCGAAAACTGATCAACAGCCCAGCACGGTTTTCGTAATTTCAGCAGTAGAGAGGTCCGGGTTCCCACCCGGGCCTCTCTTTTTTGCGGAGGGTGAGTATTGTTGTGGTCGTGGCCCTCACTGTGGTCTAAGTCAGGGAAGTTCTATCCGGTATGACTTGGGAATTGTCAGAATTTGGCCAGGGATTGTGCACAGGAAGCGGGATCGGGGAGTTGATGGACGACCTGGGCGTCGCCCTCGCTACGGGGGGTGAGGACATACGTATGCTCGGCGGTGGTCAGCCTGCTCACATTCCGGAGATTGATGCCGTGTGGCGCCGACGCATGGAGGAGATCATGGCAGAGGATGGTGGCTTGGAGCAAATGCTCGGAGATTATGAGGGCCCTGCTGGCAATGAAGAATTCCGGATTGCGCTTGCGGGTCTTCTGCACCGTGAATTCGGGTGGAAGGTTGGACCGGAGAATGTCGCGATTACCGCAGGCGGGCAGACGGCCTTTTTCTTCCTTTTCAATTCACTTGGAGGTCGCTTTCCGGACGGTCGGCACAAGAAGGTTCTCCTTCCCCTCGTGCCGGAGTATATCGGCTACGCGAGTCAGTCGGCCGGGGGTGACCTTTTCCGGGGGATGAAGCCACGGATTGATTTGATCGGGGAGCACGAGTTCAAGTATCGGGTCGATTTTGATTCTCTCCTGATTGATAAGGATGTGGCTGCGATTTGTGTTTCACGACCAACCAATCCCACTGGTAACGTGCTGACTGACGGAGAAATCCGGCAGCTCGCGGGACTCGCGGAGGAACATTCAATCCCCCTCATCATTGATAACGCTTATGGAGCGCCTTTTCCCAATATCATCTTCGGGGAAGGAACTCCGATATGGAATGAGAACATCATCCTGACTCAGAGCCTTTCCAAGACGGGACTGCCGGGCACTCGAACAGGTATTGTTATTGCCCGGAAGGAGGTGATCCGATGGGTTGCCTCCATGACCTCGATCGTGGGTCTCTCCAATACCAATGCCGGGCAGGCCATCATGCAGCCGCTGATGGAAAGTGGTGAAATTCTTCGGTTGAGCAATGAAGTGATGCAGCCGTTTTACCGGGACCGCTCGAATCAAGCCCGGGCCATGATTGAAACGTATTTCGATCCTGCGCTTCCATGGCGGGTTCATAAGCGCGAGGGGGCACTCTTTCTCTGGCTCTGGTTCGAGGGCCTGCCGATCAAGTCCTCTGAGCTTTACCAGCGTCTAAAGGCGAGGAATGTCCTGGTGGTGCCGGGAAATCATTTCTTCTACGGTCTGGACGAAGGGGACTGGGCTCACCGTGATGAGTGCCTGAGGATTTCGTTCACAATGCCTAAAGAGGTCGTGGAGGAGGGCTTTCGCATCATCGGAGAGGAAGTCCAGCGCGCGTATGCCGGGTCCTAGGCACGGGTAGGAAACGAGGCAGCCTTCTAGCGTCCCTTGCCTTGCTCGAGACGCCCTAGGAGGTCCCGATGGAGGGTCCGGTTCCAGAGGAGCGCCGGGTGAATGGGGGACCAGAAGTGAATATTATCGCCCCGGTGCCAGTTTGGGCTCTCAAGAGGCATCATGACTACATCGAGTGGACTGCGGTAGGAGGTAGTCGGGATCTTGAGGTCATCGTAGACTTGTTCGCTCCCCTGCAGCTTTGCGAGGAATGCACTGTTGGGTCTCATCTGGCGCGCCCCGAGGCCGGGGTAAAGGTAAGCCACATAGGTCCCATTGTGGGGGGTGGCGACGGTATGAAGTCCCCGGCAGCGCACCGCACCATCCAGCTCCTGGAGGTAGTAGCGCGAGATCAGGCCTCCCATGCTGAATGCCACGATCGAGAACTCACCATCGGGGCCCCATTTCTGATCAATGATCTCTCGGAGCTGTCTAGCCATGAGTTCGAGTCCTTTGCGTCCGTCCACCGGCCGTAATGAGGGCATGAGGCATTCGTATCCTTCGGCTGCAATGGCATCGCGAAGAAAGGAGAGCCCTATCCGGGTGTCAAAAATCCCGTGAACGATCACGACCCTTCCCTTGACAGGCAAGCTGGCCCGTGCGGCTACTTTATGTGAGACCCCGGGATGAGAATTGGTCGGGCTGCAGGAAAAAATGCCGAGCAGCAAGCTTAGGAGGATCGGTCTCAGAGGGCGTGGCATAGATTCAGTAGTGATGAGTTCGGAAGGGCGGGGGGCGGCTTCAGCAATACTGGGGAGTCTAAAAGGCGCCTTTTGCTCATTATTTTACAGCCGTCCCTGTCATTCGGTACATTGAAAGTCCTGATCGAGCTATCGAGTGGACCAATGAGAGGGACTCGATCCGTTGCGCCGGCTGGACGTCGATCCTTCGCCGGACGGAAAAGAGGGAGGTGCTGGAACCCGGTCAGGCCGGGGAGGGGATCGCATTCCCGGGGGATCGGAGAGATCGAAACCACCTGAAATAGGGCTCTTTTGAACAAGTGTTCACTAGAACATATTAATTCTTGCCAGTGCCGAGCGAACACCTTAACATTGCCGAAGACCAAATCAAAATTGTCATGAGTATTGTTGCTGCTAAATCTAAGCCAATGGCCAATCAGAAAGCCTCCACTGCCTCCTCGCCCGAAGAAAAGAAACCCTCCAGCAGAGCCGCTGCCACGCCGGTGAGGGACAAAGCTGCCGAGAAAATGGCCGAAGCCCGTAAGAAGAATCTCGATCTCGCAATTTCGTCGATCCAGAAGGAATTCGGGGAAACTGCGATTATGCGGATGGGAGATGAGCATTGCATGGACGTTGATGTCATTCCCACTGGTAATCTTCTTATTGACCGGGCCTTGGGTGTCGGTGGTTTGCCACGTGGGCGCATCGTTGAGATTTACGGCCCTGAATCCTCTGGAAAGACAACCCTGACCCTGACTGCGATCGCGCAGGCGCAACGAAGGGGAGGGCTTGCTGCCTTCATCGACGTCGAACACGCCCTCGATCCACAATATGCGAGAAAGCTTGGGGTCAACCTCGATGATCTCTTGGTGTCCCAGCCCTCTTCAGGAGAGGAGGCCCTGCAGATCTGTGAGGCGCTCGTCCGGTCTAACGCGATCGATGTCGTCGTTCTCGACTCTGTTGCCGCCCTTGTGACAAAGCAGGAGCTCGAGGGAGAAATTGGTGATTCGACGGTAGGAACACAGGCTCGATTGATGAGTGCCGCAATGAGGAAGCTAACCGCTCTTATCTCCAAGGCGCGCACAGTTTGCATCTTTACGAATCAGATTCGAGAGAAGATCGGAGTGATGTTCGGCAATCCGGAGACGACACCGGGGGGCAGGGCTCTTAAATTCTTTTCCTCAGTGCGAATGGACATTCGTCGGATCGGTCAGATCAAGGCGACCGATGGCACAGTTCAGGGTAATCGTACCCGGATCAAGGTCGTGAAAAACAAGGTAGCACCACCATTCACAGAGGCCGAATTCGACATCATGTACAATGAGGGGATCTCTTCCGTAGGATCACTACTGGATCTAGCCTTGGAGTATAATTTCGTCCAGAAGCGGGGAAGTTGGTTTAGCTATGATGGAGAACAACTGGCCCAGGGTCGGGATGCGGCGAAGGAAGCTCTTCGCGCAGACGAAAAGCTCTATGCGGAACTTGAAGAGAAGGTCAAGGAGCAGCTGACTAATCCTGCGAAATAGCGGAAAGGAGGGGCGCCGACTTCGGTTGGCGCACGGCTTCATTCTATCAGTATTCGTCCTGCACGCCGGCAACAGTAAGCGTCTCCGGGCAAACTGATTCTTGCGGGCGAGTCTGGCTCCAGGAGCGGGAGGCAGCGATCGACAAGATCCCGGGAAAGATTAGGGATCCCGGACTGCTTCAAATAGAGGAAAAGCGCCCGTCTCTGTAACGGCGCGTTGAGCTTGCGAAGTTTAGGGAGGAAGAGCCGGCCCTGTGGATCCATGAGGTCGAGAACATCGAGAAGGTGATCCAAGGCTTCTTCGCTCTCAAGGCTCGCATTCGATGCCCGCACGATCGCGGGGACAACGTCGCGTGTCATTAATTCTCCAAGCAGGGGTAGGATCTCTGAGCGAAGTCTGTTCCGGGGCGTGAAGGGATCGCCGTTACTGGCATCATCCCGGTAAGGAATCTTCTCCTCTTCGAGAAACTGATCGATGTGAGACCGCCTGAGACCGAGAAGGGGCCGGAGCAGGGTCAGCTTCTTGCGGCCTACAGTCACGCTGGACTCGTATTTCATGCCCTTGAACCCAGACGAGCCTCGCAGGAGATTGAGAAGAATGGTCTCCGCATTATCATCCGCATGATGGGCCAGAAGTACCGTGTTGCATCGATGTTTGCGGGCGCACTCGGCAAAAAATTCGTGCCGGCAACGCCTTGCCGCGACTTCCACAGAGACCTTGTCTTCCTCCGCGCGGCGCTGGACGTTCGCACGGGCGATTTCAAAGGGCAGGTTGCAGGATTCTGCCTGGTCCCGGACGAAGGCTGCATCGTGCGCAGAAAACAGTCCACGCAACTGGTGATTCAGGTGGCAAAGGACAACTTTGTGGCTTCCAGTTTCGATCAGGGTATGGAGCAGGGCGACCGAGTCCCGTCCGCCGGATATGCCCAGAAGGTAGCGCCGACGTGGCGAAAAGCGGGAATCGAGAATTAAGGGCATCGGTTGCAGGGCAGAGGCTAGGTTGATGTGATGACCTGAATCAAGCCGCCACCCTCCGGGGAGCTACATCGGCGTGAGGCGCTCTCGGGGGTGAGCTGTCCCGCGTCGGGGGCGTTACCCGATACGATCAGCTCCGAAGTATGGTGCCAGGGCTTCCGGAATTTTGACCGAGCCATCTGCCTGCTGGTTCTGCTCGAGGAGGGCGACGTAGAGGCGCGGAAGAGCGGTTCCGGAACCGTTCAAGGTATGACAGAGCCGGTTTTTCCCTTCCTCATCCTTGAAACGTAACTTCATGCGGCGTGCTTGATAGTCTGTGAAATTCGAGCAGCTGGACACTTCGAGATACTTGCCATGACCGGGGGCCCAAACCTCAATATCATAAGTGCGGGCTGCTCCGAATCCAATGTCCCCTCCACATAGCTCAATAACGCGATAATGGAGATTCAGGGACTGGAGCACGGATTCGGCATGCCCTGTGAGTTCCTCGAGAGCGGCAAAGGACTCGTCGGGGTGGACAATTTGAACAAGCTCGACCTTGTCGAACTGGTGGACGCGGATAATCCCTCGTGTGTCTCTTCCTGCACTTCCTGCTTCCCTTCTCCAGCAGGGAGTGTGCGCAGTCATTTTAACCGGGAGGTCCTTTTCCTGAAGCAGGGTGTCGCGGTAGAGGTTGGTAACCGGAACCTCTGCGGTAGGAATCAGGAAGAGCTCACCGTTCTCAGTGGGATAGACCTCCTCGGCAAATTTCGGCAGCTGACCGGTTCCGATTCCGCACTCTCTTCTGGCCAGGTAGGGCACTCCGACCTCCTCGTATCCGTGGGCCTTGGTCTGGAGATCGAGAAGATACTGGATGAGTGCCCGTTGCAGGCGCGCTCCTTCACCGCGGAACACGGGAAATCCGCTCCCTGCAATCCTCACCCCGTCCTCAAAGGAGATGAGCCCGTGATGCTCTGCGAGGGCGACATGATCCAAGGGGTTATCGATGGAAGCCCTCTCGCCCCACGTTCTCAACTCCGGGTTGTCTTCCTCGCCTGTGCCCTCCGGAATATTTTCGTGGGGCAGGTTGGGTATGTTCAGAAGTAATTCAGTTTGCCGTGCCTCGGCTGTTGAACCTTCCTCTTCAAGTATTTTGATTCGGTCTCCAATTTCCTTTACCCGGGCTTCGATGGCGGAACTGTCTTCACCCTTTGCGCGCAGGGCGCCGATCTCCTTGGAAGTTTTCTTCCGGTCAGCCTGCAACTGTTGTTTGGCAGTTTCTGCCTTGCGTCGACGTTCGTCGCAGCTGAGGACCTCATCAATCATATCAGCTGAGCCATCGTGACGCCTCGCGAGGCGGTGTCTGATGGTGTCAGAATCATCTCGGATGGCTCGGATGTCGATCATGGGTGGAAGGCCGGGATAAGAACAGCACAGGGGTGTGAGTTCACGCGAAAACTTTGAAAATGCCGCTAGGCATCCTATCCGGATAATTTTTCCCCGCCAATCAGTAGGGCCTGCCGGGAGAGCTCAGCGTAGAGTCCGTCTGCAGCGAGAAGCTGGCGATGTGTTCCCTCTTGAACCACGGTTCCCTGATCGAGAACGTAAATACGGTCTGCGTTTCGGATGGTCGACAGGCGGTGGGCGATTACGAAAGCACTCCTGTCGGCCATCAGTGCGTCCAAAGCTTCCTGGATCAGTCGTTCCGTTTCCGAGTCTACTGAGGCAGTGGCTTCGTCGAGCAGGAGGATGGGAGGGTCTTTCAGCAGGGCACGGGCAATGGACAGACGCTGCTTTTCCCCCCCGGACAGCTTCACCCCTCGTTCTCCGACATTCGTGTCCAGACCGTCGGGCAGGTCGCGTACGAGGCCGCTCGCCCGGGCCGATTCAAGAGCCTTCCACAGCTCGGTCTCATCTGCCTCCGGTTTTGCCAGGAGAAGATTTTCGCGGACGCTCCCGTTGAAGAGAAAGGCCTCCTGGGTCACGTATCCGAGAGCTGATCTCAAAGAGCGCTTCCGGGTTTGGTTCAGCTCGTGACCGTCGATTGTGATGGACCCGCTGTCGTATTCGTAAAAGCGGCAAAGAAGGCTGACGATTGTCGATTTGCCGGCTCCGGTAGGCCCCACCAGCGCAATGGTTTCACCGGGCTTTGCGTGCAGGGTGACATCCTGCAGGGTCGGCTGTGCTCCATAGGAGAAGGACACATTCTCAAGACGAACATCACCGAGCACGGGTTCGGGAAGAGCTTCTCCCGCCTCAGAATGAGGTTCGTCCTCGGAGTCGAGAATCTCAAAGACCCGATCGGCGGCGGCGCGGGAAGAAAGGGCCATCTGGTTCAGTTGATGCAGTTTGCTCACCGGTTCGTAGAACAGGGATAGCAGGAGAAAGAAGAGCACCAGCTCTCCCAGCTCCATGGTGCCGTTCATGACGGCCTGTCCCCCGAATCCGAGGACGAGGGCGTAACCGACCATTCCCGCGAAAGACATGCCGGGCGAGTAGAAGGCCCACCAGCGCATGATGCGAAGGCTCGCCTTGCGCAACTTGTCTGAAAACGCGTTGAATCGCGCGTGCTCTCTCTCCTCCGCGGTATAGGTCTTGATCTGAGAAATCCCGGAAACATTGTCGTGCAACAGGGAGTTCATGTCGCTCGCTGCATCCCGTTGTCCGCGATACCGGTCGCGGGCATCCCGGGTATAGATCCAAGCACCAAGAACGAGGAAGGGCACCGGCAAGGTGGCCCAGAGCGCTACTGTCAAATCGGTGTAGTACATGACCGCGCCCACTGCCACGAGTTGAATAAGGGCGACAACCCCCAGTTCGATTCCATCGATGAGGACCCGCTCCATGGCGGTGACATCTTCCACCACCCTGGTCATGATGTCGCCGGTGCGCCGGCCGTCGAACCACCGGAGAGGAAGGCGCTGGAGCTTCTGGTAGAGATCGGATCGGATATCAAAAATCACCCGCTGCTCGAAGTGATTGTTCAAGATGATGCGGGCGCAGTTTAGTGCGTCCTTGAGGAAAAAACCCATTAAACCCAGAAAAACCCACAGGAGCAGCTCGTGGTGGCGGCCTGGCTCCGGCAGGATTTCGTCGACCACATACCCTGTGATTGAGGGGAAGACCACAACACTGAGAGCCATCAGAGTGGCGCATACCAGCTGGGCGCTACCCAGCAAGGGGTAGCGGCGCAGGTAGCTGATAACCCGGAGAATTGTCTTCATCTGCGCGGGGGAGATAGCGTTGAGGCAAGCATATTGTAAAGAAACTGAAGGTTTTTCCGGTGATTTTAAGGTTGTTACGATGGAACGCTGGTCGTTAGTGTCCAACCTAGCCAGCACTGCGGGTTTCCCCTTGGGGTGCTTGCTTACCTTGCTTTTCACCCGAATCCCAACTGCACAGAATAACCATGGCAAATATATTTGCGATTTTAACGATTGTCGTCCTGATCCTCTCTGGATGGATCGCCTGGAAAAACCAGGGGAATGATACTGAGGGAACTGGTTACAAGGGATGGATCGCCAAGCGGGAAAGCATGGAGCTTACCCTGAAGAACGCTCAGGATCGCTTGGCGAAGTTGCAGACCACCCTGGAGGAGACGGAGACCACCCTCACGGAGTATAACGCTGAGAATGAAACCAAGACTGGTGAGAACGCGGCGCAGAAGGAAAAGAACGAGAATCTGAAGGCAGAGGTGGCCGCCCTTGAGGCCGAAGCCAAGGCCAAGGCCGCCGAGGTCACCGAAAAGGAGGACAGCATCAAGGAGTTTGGAGACGTTGATCAGGTCCTTGCTGAGTTGACTCAGTTGCAGAGTGATCTACGTCAGATTGAGTTGGATCTCACCCAGGGAGAGGCCAACCGGGCGGATCTCGAGGCTCAACTCGCAGGGGTGGAAGCGTCCCTTGCCGATGTGAGGGAGCGGATCAGCTGGCGGGTTTCCGGAGAGAGTAACCCGAAGGCAGAGACGCGGATTCGAAGCGTTTACGCGACCCTTGGTTTTGTCACCCTCGCGGGAGGAGATGATATTGGGATCGTGAAGAATTCCACTCTTGAAGTTGTCCGTGAGGACGCAGTCATTGCCAAGCTCAAGGTGACTACCGTCGAGTCTAAGAGCGCGGCAGCAGACATCATTCCTGATTCAGTGGTTGATGGTGAAAGTGTCCAGACCGGTGACACGGTGCGTTCCGCCCAGAAAGCGGCTCCGGATCCTGAGCCTGCTCCTGTCCCTGCCCTCAATCCGGAGCCCTTGGATGCTGACCCTCTTCTCGAGCCTGAACCCGAGCCGGTCCCAGCGGATGACGCCGATCCATTTGGATAAACCCCTTACTTTTCCAAAACGATGAACCCGAAGCCAATTGTCTACATTCTTTCCGCTGCAGTAACCGCGACAGCAGTTTTCTTCAGCATCGACAATAAGAAGAAACTCGAGGGCGAGATCGCGACGTTCGTGGAGCGCCGTACTACGAAGGACGCTGTTGAGAGGAACGAAGATAAAACTCAGAAGACCCTGACGGAGACCGAGGCAATGCTCGAAACCGCTCAGAAGCTCAATGCCGATCTCATTGCCGAGATGGAGAATATGAAGAGCCGTGAGACCTCGATGAACAGGTCCAAGGAAGAGGCGCAGGTAAAGATCGACGAATCCGATGCGCGGCTCTCACAGTTGGCCGAAATCAAGGCCAAGATCGACAAGGCCCTTGAAGGCGTAAATATTGCCTGGCCCCAGATCCCTTCGGAGATCAAACGGCTGCAGGAAGTTCGCAAGAAGAAGGGTGACGACCTTGACCTTCTTAACGAGTTTGTTGCCAAGCTCACCAAGGACGTTGCTGATAAGCGTGCCTCCAATGCCCGTGAGAGCGATCGTCTGACCAAGATCCGGACAAAGATCGCCCGGAACGCAAAGGTAGGGGCAATCACTTCAGTAAACTCCACGTGGGGCTTCGTGATTGTGAATCTGGGAACGAACAATTCCAACGTGACACCCCAGTCCAAGCTTCTCATCACCCGGAACGGCCGTCTTCTCGGTCGCCTGACCCCTAATTCGGTGGAGGCCAGTCAGACCGTGTGTGATCTGAACGCACGAGACCTCAATCCTGGCGTCCGGATTCAGCCCGGTGATCAGGTAACGCTGGCTGATTCCTCTTCAGGTCAGTAGGCGACGGCGAGAAAATCAATTTGCCAGACCGGCGGGATGTTCCCGCCGGTCTTTTTTTCGGGCAGATATGAACCGGTTCACCGGGTGACGAACACGCAGCGGTCAACGGGCGCTTGCCTCCGAGATCAGTCCTGCTATTGCTCTCGCATGCGAAAGACCTTTTTTGCTCTCATGGTGCTTGCCGCTGGGCTCCTCAGTAGTTGTGGTGTGGATAACGGTCCCAGAGCGGTGGGTCCTGCCGGGAATGCGGCGAGCTCAATGCCATGGAACACCCCTCAGCAAGGAGAAGGTCAGGGCATGATGGGGCTCATGCTGGACCGGTAATCCGGTGCAACCCAGCGTGGTCTTTTGGGCACATTTCAACGCTTTCAGCAAGGTCGTAACCAGAGCTGAATTCACTGCTGAGATCCATCTTAGGAACTAGCGCAAGATGTGGAAGCCTCGTGGCCCGGGATCAGCTGGAGCGTGCTAATTCCTCATCTGCCCCCGCGGGTATCGGAGCCGGTCCACCCGTCTCGTCCTTTCATTTCCGATCCAGAAAAAATTCATGAAACAGAGTGCTTCATTCCTAAGTGTCCTTGTCCTGACCACGCTTATCGGCAGGGCGGCTGACCAGCGACCTAACATTCTCTTCATCATGTCGGACGATCACACCGCCCAGGCGGTGGGGGCTTACGCCACGGTGCTCAAGGATCTTAATCCCACTCCGACGATCGACACCCTCGCTGCTGAGGGGATGACCTTTGACAACGCGTTCTGTACGAATGCGATATGCACGCCAAGTCGAGCCTGCATTATCACCGGCCAGTATCCACATGTGAACGGGGTGTTCGACCTCCGGGGAAATATTCTACCTGAGAAGCAGGTCCTGCCGATCCTCTTCCGCAATGCTGGTTACCAAACAGCCATGATCGGGAAGTGGCACCTCAAGAAGGAACCAAATTTCGATTACTACAAGGTGCTTCCGGGGCAGGGAAAATACTTCGACACCATGTTCCGCATCCAGGGTCCCAGAAAATGGCCACAGAATACCGTTACCCACGAGGGCCGGCACTCGTCCGATGCCATCACTGATTCAGCCCTCGACTGGTTCAGGAACAAGCGAGATCCCGACAAGCCCTTCTTCGTCTGCCACCAGTACAAGGCGCCGCATGACTACTTTGAGAACGCGCCGCGCTATCAATCCTACCTGAGAGACGTATCCATTCCGGAGCCTCCCACGCTCCATGATGTTCCGAGGACTTTTGGATCGATTGCCACCCGGGGGCATAATGATGAGCTCATGGCTCACATCGGAACCAGTATCGGCAAGCGTAATCCGCGTCGGTCCTACGCGGTGGACCTGAAGGAACGGTTTCCTGAGGAGTTTCCCTCCGACTATGACGTGACGAGGTTGTCCGAACGTGAGACCACGCGCCTTGCCTACCAGGCCTACCTTCGTAAATACCTCCGCTGCGTTAAGGGCGTGGATGATAACCTCAAGCGCCTCTTCGATTACCTCAGGAAGGAGGGACTCTACGATAACACCGTCATTATCTACACCGGAGACCAGGGGTTCTGGCTTGGAGAAAACGACTATCAGGACAAACGCTGGGCCTATGATCCCTCCATGCGCATGCCCTTCATCGTTCGCTACCCGGGTAGTATCCGGGGCGGAACGCGTAGCGATGCCATCGTAGAGAACGTTGACTATCCGGCACTGATGCTGGACTTCGCGGGGATACCCCGGCCCAGTTCCATGCAGGGGCGCTCTTTCAAGTCGATCTGCGAGACCGGAAAGGAGCCTGCGGATTGGAAGAAGGCGGCCTATTACCGCTACTGGATGCACATGGCGCACCATGACAACCCGGGGGAAATGGCTATCCGGACCAAGACCCACAAGTTGATTTATTTCTACGGGGCAGACTACGAGGGTAAGAACCAGACGCCGCCTGCCTGGGAACTCTACGATCTGAGCACGGACCCTTCAGAGCTCCATAACGTTTACGACCATCCCGCATATTTCAAGGTGCGGGAGGAGTTGAAAAAGCAGCTGGCTCTTTTGCGCAGGGATATCGGGGCCGATGGTTCTCACTATCCCGCGTGCGAAAAGATCGTGCAGGAGTTCTGGGATTACGACGAGAGCGACCGCAAAAAGGCGATTGATATTTCCCGGCGGTTCAAGGCCCTCCGAGAGGCCTCGCTTGAGAACTAGTATTGTGAACCTGCCGGGGACTGGTTGGAAGTGAAGTGAGTTGCACCTGGGATGAAGAATCCCCCAATGAACTAAGGGGTCACCCAAGACAAACTCATGCTAGGGAGCCCCTTGGAGGGCTTGGCCCGCTCGGTCGTCGACAGTGCGGGCGCCTTCAATTGGAAGGACATGCTCGACCAGATCAGGGCCGGCCAGAAGGTAATCTCCTGCAAGATGAAGAATGGGCAGTGGGGATTTCACCTGTGGACTAATCCGTTCCCATCCGGAATTTGGCCACGGAATATTCAGGGTCATCTGGCATGATCTCCACATGGAGCATGGAGCCCGCACGTTCGAGCATGCGGCGGCAGTCAGTGGAGAGATGGCGGACATGGAGTTTCTTGTCGCCCTTCTTGTAGCGCTCGGCAAGGGTGTTGAGCGCCTCGATCCCCGACATGTCACAGACGCGGGCGTGGGCCATGTCGATGATGATGGTCCTGGCCTCCGAGCGGCACTGGAAGTGCTCGGTGAAGGCCTTTGCCGAACCGAAGTAGATCAGACCCTGCACGCTGTAGTGGCGCTCGTTGCCGCTGTCACTCTCGAGGTTGACGAAGACGTGCTTCGAGCTCTCCCATGCAAAGACGATGGCTGAGAGAATGATCCCGATGAATACGGCGAGGGCGAGGTTGTGAAGGAAGACTGTCACCAGGGTTACTGCGAGAATAATCAGGATCTCGGAGAAGGGAACCTTGCCGAAAGTCCTGAGCGATGACCACTCGAAGGTGCCGATCACCACCATGAACATCACTCCGACCAGCGAGGCGATCGGAATCTGTACGATCACCGGCCCTGCAAAGAGAATAAACAGGGCGAGGGCTACCGCAGCGATGATACCTGAAGTGCGGCCACGACCACCGGATTTGATATTGATAAGCGATTGGCCAATCATGGCGCAGCCACCCATGCCGCCGAAGAGACCGGAGAGGATATTGGCGCCGCCTTGGGAGAAACACTCGCGGTTGCCTTCACCCCGGGTTCCGGTCATCTCGTCGATGAGTTGGAGGGTCATCAGCGATTCGATGAGGCCGACCAGGGCGATGGTCACCGCGATCGGAAGGATGGACTGGAAGAAGGCCCAGTCCCAGGGCAGGCCGGCAAAGCTGGACACGGGTGGGAAGCCTTTTTCGAGACTGCCATCACCTCCGCCATCGATGAGGACGTCGGCGATGGTCCGCGCATCAAAGACGCCGAAGTAGCCGAGGCCGCCGATGAGCAGGATGGCTGCCAAGGCGGATGGCACCGCCTTGGTCAGCTTGGGCAGGAAGTTCATGATGAGCATGGTCGCGATAACCAGACCGATCATCAGTCCCAGCTCGGAGCCTTGGAGCCAGCTTATGATGGGGCTGCCGTCTTCCGCCTGGCCGGTCAGCTTCTTGAAGAAGCCGAGTTGGCCCATGCCGATGACGATGGCGAGACCATTGACGAAGCCGATCATAACGGGGTGGGGGACCAGGCGAATGAAGCGCCCCAGTTTGAGGGCGCCCGCAAGCAACTGGATAAGGCCCGCCAAAATCAGGGTGACGAAGAGGTATTTCAGCCCCATTTCGGTGCCTCCGTGGGATTCACCCAGTTTGACGGCACCGGCTGCGACAATAGCGATGGCGCCTGTGGCACCGGAGATCATGCCCGGACGACCGCCCATGGTGGCAGTGATGAAGCCAACAAACACGGCGGACCAGAGGCCGACCATGGGACTCACGCCGGCAAGGAAGGAGAAGGCAATGGCTTCCGGTACGAGAGCCAGGGCCACCGTAAGGCCTGAGAGCGTATCGTCCTTGTAGGTGCCTTGCTTGCGCGTGAAGAGATTGAAGATGGGGGGCATCGGTCAGGGATGGAGAAGCTTCAGACAGGCCCGTAGCGCCCAAGTGGCTGATCGTCAAGCGGCTTGAACAAGCCTTGTGCCTGCCGCAAAATAAAAAATCCTTCCCGTTGGGGCTGGAAGGCTTTGTGAGTTGGGATTCAATAGTGAATCAGGAGACCATGTCCCTGAGTTTCTTGAGCGGGCGCACTTTCACAGCGGTGCTGGCAGGTTTGTTGACAGTGACCTCCTTGCGGCTGAG
This sequence comes from uncultured Roseibacillus sp., assembly GCA_963989605.1. Classification (GTDB taxonomy): domain Bacteria; phylum Verrucomicrobiota; class Verrucomicrobiia; order Verrucomicrobiales; family Akkermansiaceae; genus Roseibacillus_B. Next base: position 14,909 of record CAXEFH010000036.1, read on the forward strand.
CGTGGTTTCTGCAGCGATGGGACTTTAGTCCTCTTCGTTAATCTCAGCTCCGGGGAGGTTGGGTCCCGGATGATCCTGAGCCAAGAACACTGGAAGAGGCGGTCGGATTCGAACCGACGAATAACGGTTTGCAAACGGTTGACCGAGCCCGCTGCATGGCAGTGGATTAAAGGATCTGCGATCCTGTTCCGCCCCCTTGGTCAGGGGCAGCAGAGGGGCCCGGGACGGAGGGCCAGGGTATCAGGCTCGGTGATAAGGTTCTCCGCGCTTGATGGTGTAGGCTCGGTAGAGTTGCTCAAGCAGGACCACGAGGGCCAGCTCATGCTGCATCGTCATGGCCGAGAGAGACCATATTTCGTCGCAACAATCACGTAACTCGGAGGAGTGGCCGTCTGACCCCCCAATCAGAAAGCTGACTTTCTTGATGTCCGGGCGGTCTTCCAGCCGGGTGATTCTTTCACTGACTGACAGGGTAGTGAGCTGGGAGCCTCGTTCATCGAGGGCGATGCGGTAGCTCTCCCTGCTCCTTGCAAGCAGGGAGGGGGACTCGTCGCGTGCCCTGAGATATTCTAGTGTGACCGAGGCATAGCGTTGCAGCCTCCGGTCGTATTCCTCGATTCCTGCCGCTGCATAAGGCAACTTTGGTTTCCCGATGGCAAGGACTTGGATCTTCACGGGTACAATCGACCTGTCCCGGAGGCCTTACTGAATTTCGTCGAGAAGCCGTGGGAGAAGATCATTAATAGCGACTCTTTCCTGCTCCATGGAATCTCGGCGGCGGAGAGTAACGGTGTCCTTCAGTTCCGGATCTTCCTCACCGAGGGTCTCGAAGTCTACCGTGATGCAGAACGGAGTGCCGATCTCATCCTGCCGGCGGTAGCGCCGGCCCACCGCTCCGGTTTCATCGTAGAAGACATTCATGAAGCGTCCGAGGTTTCGCTGGATCTCCCTGCTGATTCGTACCTGCTCCTCGTTTTTCTTCAGGAGCGGAAAGATGGCGGCCTTGATTGGAGCCACCCTTGGGTGAAGCCTCATTACGGTGCGCACCTCGGTCTTGCCCTTGGAATCGGTCACTTCTTCCTCCTGGAAGGCCTCACACAGGAGCGCGAGGACGGTCCGGTCGCATCCGGCCGAGGGTTCGACCACGTGGGGAATGAACTTTTCCTTGGTTGCCTCGTCGAAGTACTCGATGGGCCTGCCTGAATGCTCCTGGTGCTTGGAAAGATCGTAGTCCGTCCGATAGGCCACGCCCTCCAGTTCCTGGCAGCCGAAGGGAAAGTCGAACTCGATATCATAAGTTTTCTTCGAGTAGTGTGCGCGCTCTCCGTCCGGCACGTCAAGGACGTGCAGTTTCTCCCGGGGCAGGCCGATGTCCTCATAAAAGGAGAGTCGCTTTTCAAGCCATTCATCTGTCAGTCGCAGCCCGTCTCCCGGCCTGCAGAAGTATTCGATCTCCATCTGCTCGAATTCACGGGATCGAAAAGTGAAATTCCTGGGGTTGATTTCATTTCGGAATGCCTTTCCGATCTGGGCGATGCCAAAGGGTACTTTCATCCGGGATGTATCGAGAACGTTCTTGAACTGGGTAAAGATGGATTGCGCGGTTTCTGGTCGCAGGTAGGCAACGGCACTGGGGTCATCCTCGCTGGAGGAGGCTCCCATTTGGGTTTTGAACATGAGGTTGAATTCCCGCGCCTCAGTCAGGAGAGATCCGTTTTCAGGATTGAAGCTGGTTGTATTGTTCTCCTCGGAAGTGGTTTCCCCCTTTAGCTCAAGGGCCTTTGGGGAGAGAGACTTGTTTGGGTGAAATTGAGCGTAGTATTGACGCGCGGTCTTCCGGGCCCTGTTTTCGTCCTGACCTTCGCGCAGAAGAACGGCGAATCTACGTTCAACTGCCCAGTCTCCCTCCGAGGCTCCGCTGTAATGATATGCGGTTCCACTCTGTGGATCAATCTGGTCGGCGCGCAACCGGGCCTTGCTGAGCAGGCAGTCACACATCGGGTCCGAGAACCCGCCGACATGGCCCGAGGCCGTCAGCACGGCCTGATGGGTCAGGATGGATCCGTCGAGTCCGACGATGTCCTCTCTTTCCTGAACATTACAGCGCCACCAGTAGTCTTTCAGGTTACGTTTGACCTCTACACCCAGTGGACCGTAGTCCCAGCACCCGTTGAGGCCACCGTAGAGCTCGGCAGATTGATAGATGAATCCTCGTCGCTTGCACAGGGAGACAATCTTCTCCATGCGTTCCGGATCGGTATATTCTTTGTCAGCCATGATTCTGCTGGGTGCGGTGGGCCGCGATGGAAGCGCCCGGCAGGCGGTTTGGCAAGGAATTGAGACTCATCTGACCGGGAAGTCCCTGCCGGGAGGTGATTTTCCCTCCATATTCGGAAAACTCTGCCATACCATGCTGGCATGCGGATACAGGAGAGGGGGCATCAGTATCAGCGCGGGGATGATGGGGTCATGTCCGTCAGCCGGCTCGTAAGGCGCATGAAAAACATCCTCGAGATTGAAATTGGGGATGTGTGGGTTGAGGGCGAGGTGTCGAACCTGCGTAAACAGGGGAGCGGGCATTTTTATTTCTCAGTCAAGGATGATAAGGCCCAGTTGGCGTGTGCGGCCTTCAATGCCGAGAGGCGGTGCTCCGGTCACGGGGCATTACGGGATGGGGCACGCGTCCGGCTTCTCGGGGAGGTGACGGTCTATGAGGCCCGGGGCCAGGCCCAGCTCATCGTGAAGCGGGTCCAGTCCGCAGGGATTGGGGAACTGCAGGCTCGTTTCGAAGAATTGAAGAAGAAGCTTAACGGGGAGGGGCTCTTTGCCGAGGAACGGAAGAAGCCTCTCCCCGGTTTTCCCCGCGTGATCGGTCTGATTACCTCTGCCAGCGGTGCGGCCCTGCAGGATATGGTGAGCGTTCTTAACCGGCGGGCACCCTGGGTGCAGGTGGTTCTTTTCCCGGTGGCGGTTCAGGGCCGAGGAGCGTCCTCGGGCATCGCGCGTGCCATCAGTATGCTGAGTGCCCCGGAGGATCATGAGCTTCCGAGGTGTGATGTCATCGTGGTAGGTCGGGGGGGAGGATCGCTGGAGGATCTCTGGAATTTCAACGAGGAAGAGGTGGCACGAGCCATTGCGGACTGCTCGATTCCAGTGGTATCTGCGGTCGGGCACGAGATTGATTTCACGATCGCAGATTTTGTCGCAGATGTAAGGGCTCCCACGCCCAGTGCCGCGGCAGAGTTGATTGTCCCCGATGCGCGAGAGTTGCGCAGCAAGATGCGCAGGCTGGGGGAGAGCCTTCGACGGCCGGTCCATGCAAAAATACGGTCGGCACAGGAACTGGTCCGTTTTGCAAGACGAGGAGTGCTTGCGCACGATTCACATCGCGTGCTCCGGGAGCCAATTCTCCGGGCAGATGAGCTGTCTCTTATACACATCTCCGAGCCCACGAGACAGGCAGAAATCTCGTATGCCGTCTTCTGCTTGAAAA